>NZ_JBIYCZ010000005.1:0-372325 GCF_044908245.1 Bacillus sp. RC242 | reverse complement strand
CTTATCGCTCGTATTTTTTCTTTTGAAGAAAGTTTAGCCATTAAAAAGTGCACCTCCGATTGTTAGACTGTGTCTAACAATCGGGGTGCACTTCATAAATAGGCGGCTTTTTTAATTATCTCTGTTTCACCGCCTTGTCTTTTTCGCATAATAATGATAGTAGATTACGCTGGAGAGGGGTGAGGAAAGTTAATAAAAAAATAATCTTTTTCGGAGATTTTGGTATTGATGATGCAGTGACGTTAATTTATGCGAATAAAACATGCAAATTAGATATTATCGGTATCGTTGCAGAGTATGGAAATGTATCAAGAGAAATTGTTACGGAAAATGTTTATTTTTTAGAAAGATACTATGCTACAAAAGTGAAGATTATTGAAGGTGCCAGTAGACCAATGACAGCTGAAGAACCTTTGTTTTTCCCTGAAATTCATGGGGATCACGGTTTAGGTCCAATTATTCCACCGAAAATGAGAATTTGTGACAGAGAAAATTTTTGTGAATTGATTAAATTAATTGAGCCTTGTCCAGAAGATATTATTATAGTCGCGACGGGACGATTAACAACACTTGCAACATTATTTTTATTGTACCCCAATTTAATGAATCGAGTATGTTCTTATTATATAATGGGCGGTGCTTTTCTATTTCCGGGAAACGTTACACCTGTATCAGAAGCTAATTTTTACGGCGATCCAATTGCCGCGAATATCGTTATGAAATATGCGCAGAATGCTACTATATATCCGTTAAATGTAACACAGCGTGCTCTTATTACCCCTGAAATGGTCGATATTATTGATAAAGAAGGAACCGGGCAGGCGAAACTTATTAAGCCAATGATCGATTTTTATTACGAGAACTTTTACAAAAAAGAATATCCAGGTATTGCTGGGAGTCCGATTCACGATTTACTTCCGTTCATTTCATTTATAAATGATGATATTTTTGAATATAAAAAATCAGCAGTTTGGATAAGTACGACGAATGATGTAACGAGAGGTCAAAGTGTTGCAGATTTTAGAAAAATAGCTGAGCCAACGACGTTTGATAATCGTCCTATACAAAAAATTGCCGTTGAATTTAATTATCAAGCGTTTAAAGACGAATTTATGAGAACAATATTGAAGCCAGATTGTCCTTAAAAGGGTGAGCAGATTTGAATGATTTTCATAAGACGAATAACTTACGAAAAATGTAACATAACTAATGGTAAGCAATTGTTTCTGATTATAATTTTTATTGGTCAATTATAAAGGAGGAAATGATATGATTTGGTCTTTAATCGTTGGTGGTATATTGGGATGGTTTGCAAGTTTAATTACTGGGAAGGATGTACCTGGCGGTGTAATCGGTAATATTATTGCAGGTATTGTCGGTTCTTGGCTTGGTACAGCGTTACTTGGTAAATTCGGACCTGTTATAGGCGGATATGCGATTGTTCCGGCTTTAATAGGCGCGATTGTTTTGATTTTCATCGTAAGCTTTATATTCCGTGCAATGCGGAAATGAATACAGGGGACTGTTTACATTTGTAAGCAGTCCCTTTGTATTATGTTGTCTAATCTGTTATGCTACTGTTATACAATTAGGAGGTGTCAGCATTGAAATCATTTACAGTAAATTTTCATCAAGAGGATAATGCAAAGGCAACAACAGTACATAAATTAAGTGAAGAGGACTTCGAGAAAGCAACAGAAAAAGGTACTCGTCATCTATTTGATTTAGATACAAACGTTGGTTTCTTCGTATTCTTTGATGCTGAAGATACAGAAGGAAACGAGCAATACTTAATGTTACAATATGAAGGAGATCATGAAGAACCAAGTGCTTGCTACGGATTTGATTTGAAATTGTTCTATCAATTTTTAGCACTATACTTAAATGATCTTGAATTCCAAGGTGAGACAAATGAAGAAGAGGAAGAAAATGGTCCAATTCATCATTTAGCGCACTTACTTTACCATATCGTTGAAGATGGTAAATCTATCGAAGTGTAAAAATACATATTTGAAGCTGTCCTTTAATAGGGCAGCTTTTTTAATTATATAAATAGGCAATTTTAATGGATTTCTGACGGCGAAAAATGGTTTGATTAAATTTCAGAAACCCCAAAAATATTAAACCAGCAGGGAATGATTATTCACTCCCTGCTGGTTTTTTGCATTTAAAGGAGCCTTTGTGACAGTGTATTTTAAGTTATAGAAAAAGGATATAACGAGTAAGGAGAGAAGGTGTAAATAAGGAGATGAATAAGATGATTAACAATACAATTCCAAGCTTTTTAAAGCTTTTGGAAAGCAATGATATAGGATTACATGACTTGAACAAATATTATGATATGCACCCAGAGGCATTCGAAGAGTATTTTAAGTTTCACTGTCCTAAGACAGAAGAACGTCTCTCTAGTGCGATTGAAAAGTATCCTGCAAAACTAGAAGACATTCGTATTATTTCAGAAATTGTACCATCAATTATTCAAGAAGTTAGTAAGGACTATCGCATTCAATTTGGTAGTAATATAGATGTAACTTTTCATATATTTGTAGGTGGATTTGGTTCTAATGCATTTGTGGAAAGGGAGATTATTGGGGATATATTTTTTGCGGCTGAGAAATTATCTCCTGTAAGGGAGCACCTCCGTGTTATCGTTGCTCATGAAATCGGACATATATATCATAATGTAGCATTACAAGAGAATGGAATGATGCCCCGGTAAGTTTATATCGTGAAGGGGTCGCGACCTATTTATCACAACTAATAGTTAAAGGTTTAAGTGAGTCCGTTTACTATTCATGTAGTAGTAATGGTGATTCATCGTTACAATATTATAAAGAAATTGAAGAGCACATTAAGAAACATTTTTTACAAGATTATGTTGAAGGGTGGACAGGTGAAAAAGAGAAAGAATGGTTCCGTCTATCCGGAGGGACTTATTTCGGATACAACCGACTCGGTTATTTTTTAGGAAAATCATATATAGAGTATATGGTCCGTACTTTCGGAGAAACGGAAGCACTTACTTTTTTGGGGGGAAATAATTTGAGGAGTAGTGTTATGGAATGGTTACAAAAGTGAATATATTGAAGAGGGAGGTTGAAAATGATGAAAGTATATATGAAAGTACTTATATTTTTCCTAACTTTAACGTGTGTAGCGGCTTTAACCGCATGTACTAACGCTGAGGAAAAGAAGCAAACTAATTCAACATCAGAAAATAGTACGGAAAAAAAGAGCGATACGTCAGAAAAGAGTAAAAAGAATGAAGAGACTGCTCCCAAAAAAGAGAAAGAACCTGTGGAAAAACAAAAAGGTCAAGAATCGGTAAAACCTTCAACGGAGTCTAATACGAAAAATACAGTGCTTAATCAAAAATCAATTAACCATGTAAAAGATTTATTTGAGCAAGCGAAAGTAGGTAAAGTACCTAATGTTCCATATGCGGCGCATACAGGAGATATTGAAGAAATAGAGAAGGTGTGGGGGAAAGCTGATAAGACGGAGCAAGCAGGAAACGGGATGTATGCGACGTTTACAAATAAAAATGTCGCATTTGGCTTTAATAAAGGATCACAAGTCTTTGACGTGCGATCTTACCATTCAGAACTTAAAGTGATTATGTTACAAGAGATCGAAAAGGCTTTAGGAAAACCAGCGTCTGTTAAAGAAAATGGTAATGATAAAATTTATGTTTATAAAGTAAATGACCAGTTTGAATTGAAATTCGTAATTCCAAAATCGACTGGTAAAGTACATCATATTTCTGTGTTCTCACCGGAGGATAGTATTAATAAAATGGCAGGTTAAATAAAAGAGCTGTTCCTATAGGGACAGCTCTTTTGTTTTGTTTCTTTCTAACGATTGAACAAAAAAAGCTTGAATAATACCGCCAATTATTAATAAGAAGGCACAAATATAAAATAGCGTACTACCGCTTAATTTACTTAATAACAATGCTCCTACAAAAGGCCCACAAGTTCTTGAAATATCCCAATGTATACCGTATATAGAAAAGTACAATCCGCGACTATGACTTGGAGCTATTTGTGAAACGAATCGTAGTAAGTGA
The DNA here is from genome assembly GCF_044908245.1 of Bacillus sp. RC242. NCBI lineage: Bacteria > Bacillati > Bacillota > Bacilli > Caryophanales > Bacillaceae > Bacillus > Bacillus sp. RC242. Next base: position 368,256 of record NZ_JBIYCZ010000005.1, on the reverse strand, counting down.
TTCAAAGCGATACTTTCCCCAATTACTAAAAAGAGCAATGTGAAGAATAATGACCATATTGTTGTGGAATAGCCGTAGCCAATCGCAGCTAACGTATAGCAAGTATAGGAAATAACAATGATTTTTGGCATAGAAAATCGTTCTGACCATTTCACAAGGAAAATTTGGAGCATAACTTCCATGACTGCTTTACAAGTTGAGATAAACACGAGTACAAATAGAAAATTTGGAAATACACTTTCGGCGAATATACGATAATTCGATTCGGTTTGAGCGTAGAAAAAACTAATCGGTAGCGTAGAAACCATAAGTCCAAACACAGCGTAATGCTTTGAAATAAATTGTTTTGTCGAATATACTTCTTTAGTTTTATTAACGTTTTTCATGAGTGGAGCTGTTTCAGGAAGCTGCGTCCAAACGAGAATAGCATATAGCGTAAGGGCTACACCTTGCAAAATAAATAAATACTCAGGGTGACTAGTATAGAAAAAGGCGCCAATTAATGGGCCAATTACAGAGCCGATTGCTCCCATCGTTTGAAGAACAGCAAATATTTCTGCCTGTTGTTCTTCCTGCGTTAAGTCAGCGATTTGTGCTCGCTGTGCCGGAATATATAAAGAGCGTCCAATACCATTTACTACATACAATAAGGCGAAAAAGGCGACCGATTCAGCAAAAACGAATCCGCTTACGGCAAAAGCTTGTAAAAGTAATCCGAGTAACATTATTTTCTTTCGGCCGTATTTATCTGTTACACCTCCAGCGATTAATGTAAACACAATATCAGCGAGAGGCTGTAATCCGAAAAGAAGCATTGTAACTATAACATTACCATTTAACGCTTTATTAACGTGAACAATAAAAATGATAGCTAACATCGCTTCAGTCGTTCGGACTAACAATTCACCGAACAATCGAATGAGAATAGGCTTATTATAACGTTTTAAAAGATACTTCATTTTTATTTCCTCCTTTCTATATTGAAATGATAAGATGGAAGCCGGAAATGAAAAAGGGTAGAATGAAAGAGGAAGATTTTTCATCTTTTAGGGGGCGTTTTATGATTATTTTGGAGCAATATATGCACCTGTGGCTCCAGTATGGAAATGGGAGAGCAGAGGGAGAACAATTAGAAATAACAATACAAAATATATCTGAAACTTTATTTTGTACAGAGCGAAATAGTAAATTAATCATAAAAAAATTAGAAGAATTTAATTGGATTATGTGGTTTCCAGGCCGAGGAAGAGGAAATCGTTCAAAGTTGTTATTTCAAAAACATCCACTTTCTTTAATTTTAGAAAGAGGAAAAGAAATAACGAAACAAGGGGATGTAAAAAACGGGAGTGCATTTATTGAAAGGTATAGCTCATATTTTCCATCACTTCAAACTCAATTTCAAACTTGGATAGATTCGATATTCGGGTATCAAGTCGAAAGGACATCTAAAGGGAGAAGAGATGTACTACGTTTGCAAGTCCAAATGAATCTAGACATTGCATTAGACCCTGTATACGCTACGATGCGTTCGGAATGTCATATGGTAAAACATATATACGACACGTTAGTGTATATAGACGGAAATACAAACAGTGTAGAGCCAAGACTTGCGTTTTATTGGGAATATGATGACCAGAAATATATGTGGACCTTCTACTTACGAAAAGGTGTTCAATTTCATAATAGAAAAGAACTAACCGCTTATGATGTTGAACAGACATTTAAACGATTTATGAAAGAGAAAAATAACCCGCATGCTTGGATGTTACAGCACATTGAAAGTTTACATATTCTTGATGACTACATTGTGCAGATTCGTTTATCTACAGATAATAAGTTGTTTTTACATGCTTTAAGTACAGAACAGTGTTCTATTGTAAATGAAGATGGAGATGGAAGGTTAATCGGTACTGGACCGTTTCGATTATGTGAAAAGAATGAGGATGTATTCGTATTAGAAGCAAATGATTTATATTTTCGCGAGCGACCATTTCTCGATCGAATTGAATTATGGAATGTAGAGCACAGCGTAAATACGTGCGATATTTTAGCGAAAGCACACTATAACAATATAGAAAAGCATTATAAAGAACTAACTAGACTTGAGTCGAATGTAACATACATTACATTAAATACCACAAAAGAAGGACCTATGCAAAACACGATGTTTCGGAAAGCTCTACATAAAATCATTCATAGCAATGCGCTTATCGAGGAATTGCAAGGAGCGCGCGGAGAAATAGCAGAAGCATTGGTTCTAACAAAGGGTGGCACTATACATATAAATGAGGACATATATACGCTTATTAAAGAGAGCTCTTACCGTAATGAAACACTGCGACTATATACATTTACAGAACAAGATCATGTTGAAGACTCAGATTGGATACAAAAAGAGTGTGCGAAGTATGGCGTCACTATTGAAGTCGTTTTTCTTGAAACAAAAGAGTTATTGCAAGCAAGTACGATACAAAAGGCTGATATAATACATGATAGTGCGACAATTAGTGAGCGTATTGAAGAAAGTTTACTATATATGTTTCTTACAAAAAACAGCTTTATTCATCAACATAGCAATATAAAATTTAACGAAGTATTGCAGTCTTATTTTATAGAGAATCAATTAGAGAAACGGATGACACTGTTACACGATATTGAAGACACATTGTTACGTCAAATTCATATTATTCCTTTATACCGTAACAAACAGCAAGTAAGTTCACACGAAAAAGTGCAAAATATAATGATTAATCCACAAGGTTGGATTGATTTTTATCAAATATGGTTTAAGGCTTGATATATAAAGGTTCTTATGCATTTTAGTAAGATGTGTAAGAACCTTTTTTGTATGGAAATGAAGTTTGTTTTCCACATTGTTACGCTACATGTTATAAAAGTCCATTTACAGCGTAACAGTGTTATGTTACATTGTTATTAGGAAGGAGTGATATACAGTTGATTACAGATTTAATTTCAAAAAAAGATTTATTAGAGTTAACTGGTATTTCATACGGACAGTTATATAGGTGGAAGAGAAAAAATTTAATACCGGAAGATTGGTTTGTACGGAAGTCAACGTTCACAGGTCAGGAAACATTTTTTCCGAAAGAAAAGATATTAGAGCGTATTGATAAAATTCAAACGATGAAAGAGGATCTATCGCTTGATGAATTGGCAAATATGTTTTCACCAAGCGTAACAGAGATTCTTTTAGCAAAGGAAGATCTCATTCGTAAAGAAATTACATCAGAACCTGTTTTACAATTTTTCATGGAGCAAACGAACAAAACGGCAGATTTTCAATTTGCAGATATTCTTTATGTATACGTGTTAGAAGAACTTCTTCAATCAGGAGACGTTAGCTTAGAAGAAGGGAAAATGGTTTTACAAGTTTTACGTGAAAATTATGAAGCGATTAAACATAAAAATTGTGACTTAGTTATTATTCGGAAGTTAGGGATTTCTACATGCTTCTTAGTATCAAGCGTTGAGGATTTAATTTTTGAAAAGGGAACAAAGATTGTTTTACGTGTAGCAATTATGAAATATACCGAAGCATTAAAAACTAAACTGTTGTAGTGGAGGAGAAATAATGCGTACAGAAAATTTAATTATAAACGGATATGGTTCATCAAACGGTGGAGAGTTTCATAAAGTGCAACTAAATGGAAAAGGAACTGTTAATGGAAACGTTGAGTGCGACCAATTTGAATGTAATGGTTACGGAATTGTTACTGGTGATTTGAAAAGTAGCGATGCGAGAATTAGCGGATCAGGTAAAGTTGAGGGTACAGTTAGTGCAGAAATGATGCGAATCGATGGGAAAGGGACAATTACACAAGATGTAAAGGCGACCACTTTAAAAATTGCAGGAAAAGGGACGATAGGTGGTAATGTAACTGGTGAAGAATTTAAAATCAATGGTCAAGCGACGATTGATGGTAATTGTGAAGTTGATATTTTTTCTTCAGAAGGGCAATTTACAGTTGGTGGATTATTAAGCGCAGATGAAATTAATATAAATATTCATGGTACATGTAGAGCGAAAGAAATTGGTGGCCAAACCATTAAAGTAAAACATAGATTGAGTGCTTTTAGTAGACTATTTAAAACAGTATTTGGCTTACAGTTAGAAGCTGAACTGCTAGAAGGTGACAATATCGATATTGATTATGCTCACATTAAAACAGTAAGGGGAAACAATGTTACTGTAGGGCCGAACTGTGAGATTGAACTAATTGAATATACTGGGGTTCTTACTGTTGATAAAAGCGCAAATGTAAAAGAAATTAAGCAAGTTTAAGTTTAAAAGGGAGAGAGGAATCGGTATGGAAAATCAACATAGTCTTACTGTAAATGGATCAGGTAGCTCAGCAGGTGGAGATTATAACAAAGTAAAGATACGCGGCGAAGGAACAATCTCTAATCATATGAGTTGTAATGATTTTAAAACGTATGGTACGAGTGAAGTACGTGGCAATATGAAAGCGAAAAATTATGTCGTGTATGGAGATAGTGAAGTACAGGGGAATATGGAGGCGGAATATGTAAAAGTATATGGCAATGCCCAAGTACAAGGCGACGGACAAATTAATAAAACAAAAGTTAGAGGTATGATAGAATTTAAAGGGAAGCTATCCGGTGATTTCGTAGATGTGAAAGGCGCTTTAAATGTAAAGGGAGATATAGAAGTAGAGGAATTATTACTAACTGGTGGTCTTGAAAGTGATGGTTTGCTTAATGCTGAAAATATTGAAATCTCACTTCGTTATGAAGGAAGTAAAGTGAGAGAAATCGGTGGGGAAAAGATTACAGTACGTAAAAAAGCGAGATTTATTCCTTTTACAAGTCATGCAGGAAGCCTTCAAACATCAATTATTGAAGGGGATGATATTTATTTAGAACATACAATAGCAGACGTAGTAAGAGGAAATCATGTTATAATTGGCCCTGGCTGTGAAATTAGTGTAGTAGAATATCACACTAGTTTTAATCAGAAAGGTAATGCAGTCGTAAAAGAACATAAACAAATATAAGTAGTATGAGGGAGAGCAAGGTTATGGTTGAGAAGAATAATAAGCTCGGTTTTGTTGTGGCGGGCTTATTGCTAGGGATTTTAATGGCATCAATGGATAATACCATTGTCGTAACAGCGATGGGAACAATCGTTGGTGATTTAGGAGGCCTTGAAAACTTTGTATGGGTCGTTTCTGCCTATATGGTCGCAGAAATGGCAGGTATGCCGATTTTCGGTAAACTATCAGATATGTATGGTAGAAAGAGATTCTTTATTTTCGGTTTAATCGTCTTTATGATTGGTTCGGCACTTTGTGGAACTGCTGAAAATATTACACAGTTAGGTATTTATCGTGCCATTCAAGGTATTGGCGGCGGGGCACTAGTGCCAATCGCATTTACTATCGTTTTTGATATTTTCCCTCCAGAAAAGCGCGGGAAAATGGGTGGTTTATTCGGAGCAGTATTTGGTTTATCAAGTATTTTCGGGCCATTACTTGGCGCATATATTACGGATTATATTAGCTGGCACTGGGTGTTTTATATTAACTTACCACTTGGAATTTTAGCACTTATTTTTATTACATTATTTTATAAAGAGTCACGAGTTCATAGAGAACAAAAGATTGATTGGTTTGGCGCAATTACTTTAGTTGGTGCAGTAGTTTGTTTAATGTTCGCCTTAGAATTAGGCGGACAAAAGTATGATTGGGATTCTAGCTTTATTTTAAGTTTATTTGCTGGGTTCGCTATTTTAGTAATTGCTTTTATTGTTATTGAACGAAAAGTAGAAGAACCAATCATTTCATTTGAGATGTTTAAACAACGTCTATTCGGAATGAGTACAATTATTGCCTTATGTTACGGGGCGGCATTTATGTCAGCAACTGTGTACATTCCGTTATTTATTCAAGGTGTATACGGTGGTACGGCAACAAACGCAGGATTATTGTTATTACCAATGATGTTAGGATCAGTAGTTACAGCGCAGTTAGGTGGATTTTTAACATCGAAACTTAGCTACCGAAACATTATGATTATTTCTGCTGTAATTATGCTAATCGGATTATTCTTATTAAGTACATTAACGCCAGAAACAAGTCGTATATTATTAACAATTTATATGGTTATTATCGGTTTTGGAGTTGGTTTCTCATTCTCTGTACTAAGTATGGCTGCTATTCATAACTTCGGTATGGAGCAACGCGGTTCTGCGACTTCAACGAGTAACTTCATTCGTTCATTAGGTATGACACTTGGTATTACAATCTTCGGGATGATTCAAAGAACTGGTTTCCAGGATCAATTAGAAGAATCGTTTAAAGGTATGAGCGGAGGAATGAATACAAACGCTTTAGGAGATTCAAGAGCTATTCTATCAGAATCGGCAAGATCTCAAATTCCGCCGCAAATACTAGATAAAATTATTGAAGCTCTCTCTAGTTCAATCGTTCAGACATTTATGTGGGCGTTAGTCCCCGCAAGTTTAGCGTTCGTATTCGTTTTCTTTATGGGAAATGAGCGCATGGTATATAAAAAAGAACAAAACAAGGTGAAAAGTGAAACATCAAAAGCATAAAGAAAAAGCTCCTTTCAATTTTGAAAGGAGCTTTTTCTTATGTACGGAGTCGAATTAGCCTTCGATAATTTCGTATTCTTCGTCTGCTAATAATAAAATGTGTGTTTTCTTACCTTTGTTTTGAACTTCGATTACATCATATGTACCTAAGTCTCTTAGCTTGCTTTGAGAAGCGTTAACCATAACTTCCATAGAATCAATTAAGATATCTTCTTCAATGTATGATTCAGGTAATGCCATATCTTCAGTATCTAATACACATGTATATAGATTTTGTAAGTTCTCAGCAGTTGGATTTTGTTCCTCAACATCAATAATGTTTTTTACTGCTTCCATATTTTCTTCTTTTACTTGATATACTTTAATTTTAGTCATTGTTTTAATCTCCTTTATAACGTAATCTTAGAGGCTGCAATTCATCCCGCAATAACGAGCAGTAGACTCCCACCTCAAGATGAAGAAGTAAATGATGAGGACGGCGGGAGATGACTGCCCGATTGGTGAGGGCTAACCATTAGTAGGAGATAAAGTTCCCTGCTAATAGAAGTTTCACTTTATTATAACGCTTTTTTGTTGAAAGATGAAATTGTTATATGCATTTATAGTGAAAAATATATTTTATTACTTATTTGAGGAACGATTAGTTTCTTAATTTGACAGGCATATGTCTGTATACTTATCTAGACTAATATTAGAGTTATATTGTCCAAGCTTTTCTTACATGCCTTTCATATTATATTTATTAGGTAAAACATATAGGAAAGGAATGGAGAATCAGTGGATTGTGAGCCGAAACGTGATTGTCAATGTTGTCAAAATAGTATATGTGAATTTTTGAAAAGTTTAAATCCTTATTCTAGGGTTGAGAGTATCGTAATAGACGGAAACGAAATAGTTGTATCCTATTTTATTTCATTTAATGAGATAAAAGGTATAGTGTCGTTTGCACAAGAAGACAGTGAGGTAATATTTGTAGATTGTTCAAGAATTGATGCGATTCGAATAGGGAAAGTTTGTAGTTGTAAAACGAAAGTTAAATTTATTGAAGAGGAATTCAGTTTACTTGGAAATGTTTGTCCACATTGTTTAACTGAGGGAAGTACACTATTCTTCGATTTTAATAACCCTGAATTAAGTTTATCTTTACAGGCAAAAATGATTGATCCACCTAGATGTGTTGAATTTGTAGATGAGCTTGGGAATGTAGTAAAGCAAATTACTATAGTAGGTGAAGCGATTGTTTCTAAGGATTTTGTTCCAGTACCTGAACTGTTAGATTTTCGATTAATTTTATCGGATACAGCTGGGAATCCTTTGAAATTTGGATTGCTATTTATTAATTTCCCTGATGTTACTTATATTATTATTTTAGCATCAAGCGGATATCTTTCCATTTCGAACTGTTTAAAAATAGAGAGTGGAACTAGTAATGCCGAAATAGAAGAGATGAAAAAGATGATAATGAATGACAATAATACGTACAAGTCAATTATTAAGTTGACTAAAATATATAAAAATGGTGCGACGGAATCTTTTATTTCTAAGAAGGAGTTATAACGTATCTATTGATTAACCCTCTTAGTTAAAATTTTATGTTTCGAAAAAATTTATAAAATAATAAAAAACATTACTTTGTTATTATTCACGGAGAACATTTTTAATTAGATAAAAGCTCATTTGTAAGTATTCGAAAAACTATATAAAAGTAAATGCTTAATAGTAGCTTCAGAACAGAAGAAGTCATTTTGGAGTCGCTTGTTGGGTAAATAAATTAAAATTTCATAATAAAAAAGTTCACTCCTTCTATAAATGTAGATAAGGAGTGAACTTTTTTATTACGCATTATGATAATTAGAATTGTAAGAAACTTGATTTTAGTATATTTTTATGAGTTGGTGTATATATCTTGTTTTTTATGTTGCATTTATTCTTTTTGGATTTCAAATGAAATTTCTTTGGCTGCTTTTAAAGCTATTTTTTTAGCTTCTGTTTTAAAATAGGATGCTGCTAAAACGTAGCCACATCGATGTCCCATTGATGTAGGTGGTTTTAAGACAGTTCCTTTTTTAGGTTTTATATAAACTTTCTCTACGCCAGGATATTTAGAACTACGGTTCTTTCCTGTAACTCGAATTAGTTTCCCTTTAAATTTAACTGTTAGGTAATGAGTGTATACATATTTATGATGTTTTTTATTTAGTGAAGGTTTATTTCCTAACATTAACTGAATAGTCTCTTGCACTAAGTTGATTCCATGTCCAATTTCAATTATATCATTCATTGCTCCACCTGATATTCTGGGGTTTATCTCAATTAATTTCCAATCATTATTTATTCTCCGGAGTTCTAGATGACAAGCTCCATTTTTCATATTAAAAGCCTGAATAACAGAATTAACTGCATTGAAAAGACTAGTATATAGACTTTTGTCTACCTGTCCTAGTAAAGAATAACCAGTAACAATAAAACGTTCAAAGAGTGTAATTTCTTGTTCAATTACTGCTATAATATGGACTTTTCCATTTTGAACTAAAATTTCGACTAAGTACTGAGGTCCATCTACATATTCTTCAAGTAGAATTTCTTCATTAGGTAGTTTTTCTAAAAGGCTTTGTATAGATAAAATTAATTGATTTTTATTTTTTACTAATAATACATCTTTTGATCCTGATGATTTAGGGGATTTCACAATAAGAGGGAAATTTATCTTTTTATTTTTTTTTAGAAAAGATGATAATGGTTCTGTTGGTTTGTAAATTAAATAGTTGAGTGAGATTGGTAAATCTTTAAGGACATTACGAGTTAATATTTTATTTTCCATACGATAGATAGCTTCAGTGGATACAATATTTGAGCAGAATTTTTCTGATAAACGTGCAGCCAGATAAACAAAGGGGTCAATAAAACTAAAGATTCCTTTTATGTTCTTTCCTGATTTATTTAATTTTTCAATTGTAGTAATTATATTATCATAATCATTTATATCAGTGAAAATCATCTGATGTACATCAGGGAATGTACTGCGTTCTTCAATAAATTTTGTTTTTTTCGTTAATAAAACAGTAAAGAAATTAAGTTTTTCAGCTGCTTTGATCGCTTCCCTACTGGATCCAGATTTATTTGTTTCAATAAAAACAATAGTATCCATCTTATGCCACCCTACCTTAATTATTTTATAAACCCTTAGATTTATTATTTCTATAGGTAGAATATTAAAATGAGGTTAAGCTTGTTCTAGACTTTTCAAAAAATGGTTGAATGAAGGAGAACATGAATATATATATAATGAAGTTGATATTTGTTTTGAAAAAGATCTTTAAAAAGAGGGGAAGAGGAACCGATATGACTATAATTGGTATGCTTCATCATCGGAAAGATCCGAATGTCGTAAAGAAAGCATATACTTATGCTGCTGTAGCCAAAGCTGAAGGTATAAACTTTTTTTATTTTACTTTAGGGAAAGTAAATATAGAGACTGAGAAGATTTTAGGTAAAACTTATGAAAATGGTGAATGGGTTGAACAAGAATTTTCTTTTCCTGATGTTATTTATAATGCAAGTGTTCATGTTAGTGATAAAAATCAGCAAATTTTTGATTATCTATATGATAAAGTTCCATTCACAAGTCATTCAATCGGAGATAAATTAAGTGTATATAACAGAATAAAAAAAGCAGAAAAATTTAAGCAATATCTTATTCCTTTTTATGAATTAAATGATGTTAATAAGTTTTTTGACATGATTGATCGTTATGGAAAAGTTATTATTAAACCAATTTCTGGACATCAAGGTAAGGGTATCGTTTTCATTGAAAAACATGGGATGAATTACAGTATGAATGAGTCAGAACAAATTTCATTAATAAATAAAAAACAATTGCTAAGTTTTTTATCTGATAAGATTCAAGAGAAAGGTTACATAGTTCAACAGTTTATTTCATGTCAAATGAAATCTGGTCATGTTTATGATTTTCGATTGCATGTTCAAAGAAATGGAGAAGGAAAGTGGGTTATTACTTCAATATTCCCGAGAATAGGTCCATTAGGAAGTGTTGTATCAAATATGGCTAGCGGTGGTTATAGTACTTATTTAGATATTTTTTTAAAAACGGAGTTTGATAACGATTGGTATAATATTCAAAGGTATTTAGAACGATTTGCGGTAAGTTTTTCTAACCATTTTAATTCTTTATATAAGGATGTATTATTTGATGAGTTAGGAATTGATGTTGGGATTGATGAAAACCAAAAATTGTGGTTGTTTGAGGTGAATTGGAGACCAGGTGTACCTAATATATTTAATCTTGAATTAGATGTAGCTAGAAATTTAGTTCACTATGCTAGATACTTAGCTGATAAACATAAATAAGAAAAGGGAAATAGAAAATTGTGAATTTAAAGTAAGCGTAAAGTAACTCCAAAATATACATTAAAAGTTGATTTTGGAGTTATTTTTTGTTTACTTCACTTTTTTCGGCACTCTGCATCTAGATGGAAAATCCGTTGACCACGGCAAGACTTTATCAATTGATAGATGATTATATAAATCGAGGTATTGGTTATAGTATTTTCTATAAAGGAGACGTTGTATGCGGTGCATCATCATATAGTATTTATGATGATGGGATTGAAATTGAAGTTGCTACTGATCCGAATCATAGAAGAAAAGGATTGGTGACTGCAGTAAGTACGGCTTTAATATTGGATTGTTTAGAAAAGACGAAATATCCAAACTGGGATGCAGCGAATAGCACTTCTGCTAAACTAGTGGAAAAGCTTGGATATGTTTTTGATAAGGCGTATGATACTTTTTTGTAAATAATAGGTAAATGAACGAGTTTGTACGAATTGAATTTTACAACATAAAAAGGCTAGAAAATCCAATTAAATTAACATCAATTAGCCCTTTTTTATAATTACAAAGATAAAATATCCAAAGATAATTTTACCTAAACTAAAGGTGTTAAGAGAGATGTTAATTAATAGTATTAGAGGGGAGAACAACGACAAGATTGTTTTCATTAGAAGTATTGATAAATTCTATTGGAAAAGGTGAGAGTAAAAAAACGATGTGAATGATAAAGATGAAGTGATTCCACAACAATGTAGGTATAAAAACCGACTTTATTAAGTCGGTTTTTATTTTTTAACAATCAGGTGTTACCCAATATTAAATTGCAGTTGCAAAGATATTATGAGATGAAGAAATCAACAAACTTAAATTTATCTGCCTTAATAAATGTAAGAATAGATTTTTTGAAAGTTTCTTCGAAAATATGGTTATCTTTTTTACTATTGAACTTAATTAACGTATCATTGTATTTTTCCACGTTGAGAGTTAAGAAATTCTATTTTTTATAGGTAAATATACATGAAAATTAAGTACATTAAGTTATGTGTATTTGACTATTAAAGAGAGAGTACTCTTTTTATTTGTAAATGATAAAAGTGACTATGATACAAACCCACGCATTAATAGAAGACAAACATATACAGTATAGAGAGTTAAAAAGCTCTAAATTTTTCATATAAAGGAGATTATAAAATATGAGTGAACAATGCCCAATTAATGTACCATGTCAGGTAGCGGGACAAACCCAAACACCATTAAGTGATGCTGCAGCAACACCAATTACTACTCCAGGAGCACCAATCGTAAAAATACCAGTTGTATTAGCGGAAAGAACAATTCAAATTGTTGTAGAAGCCGATGTTCCATTAGATCCTCCAGCAACTGAGATTAAACGTGTCTTAAAAAATGTATTTTTAACACAAGGTAAGTTAGTTCCTGTAGCATTTACTCCGGTAGTTGGTACACCTTACAACCGAGTTACAAGAGGAAAATTATTTGTACAAGGGTATATTCGTAAAAATATTGAATATGCAAATGATGAGTGTAATGGAGTTCTATATGACCGCATTGCAAATGTTCCATTTTCTGGTTTTGCAGATCTAACAGAAGCTGATTTTCTATCACTAGCTTTAATAGCTGCTTCTTCAGACACTACATCTCATTTTATTAATCCTAACAACGGCGATTTACCACGTTTAGATAAATACTTCTTCCAAAATTCAGTTTTTTATAACGAACAACCATATGTCGAATTAGTAAGTGCTCAATTTTTCGAATTAGACTTTTCCCCTTGTCCAACAGAATTAAACGAGCCATTTGGAACGCTTCGTGAAAAAATTGTACTAGACCTTACTTTAAAAGTTTTACAAGTACAACAAGTACAAGTATAAGACTAAAAAAGCATTGTCTTTAATAAAAAGACAATGTCTTTTTTATTATTATAAAACATATATAATGATGGAATGGTCGCGTACAAAAAGCATATTTTTATGAATTTCATCAGATGGGGGGATGGTGATGAATAAGCCATGGGTTGGTAAGGAAATATGGAACAAAGTTTACAAATGGAAAATGCTGAATGTTCAAGATGATTCGCGCGAAATAAGAGAAAAAAAGGAAAGTAAAGAAACAGAGTCAAAAAAAGAAGATAAAGCAATTGAATTAGAGGAAGAAAGTGAAAAAACTAGATCAGCAAAAGAAGAAAAAGCAATTGAATTAGAGAAAGAAAGTGAAAAAACTAGATCAGCAAAAGAAGAAAAAGTAATTGTATTAGAGAAAGAAAGTGAAGAAACTGAATCAAAAAAAGAAGAAAAAGCAATTGAATTAGAGGAAGAAAGTGAAAAAACTGTATCAGCAAAAGAAGAAAAAGCAATTGGATTTGAGGAAGAAAATGAAGAAATTGAATCAAAAAAAGAAGAAAAAGTAATTGGATTAGAGAAAAAAAGTGAAAAAACTGTATCAGCAAAAGAATATGAAGAAAGAGAATTAGAGCAAGAAGAAAAAGCAATTGAATCAAACAAAGAAAGTGAAGAGACTGAACCAGCAAAAGAAAATAAAGTGATTGGATTAGAGAAAGTAGAAGTAGCAAATGAATCAGAGAAAAAAAGTGAAGAAACTGAATCAAAGAGAGAAAGTATAGGTTTAGGATCAAAAATAGAGACTTCAGTGCATTCAATGGTAGTGAAAACGCCATTTTCTATTATTTCAGAAGTGTCTAGCTTTAATGTATTTCCAAAAATAAATGTGAAAAATCAAGATGCATTTGTATTTCGAAATGAAAAATATGCGGAGGGGCGTGAATTAGATTCTAAGTTATTAACTACAGTGCAACAGTATCATTCGGAGGCTTATTGTAAATTAGTTTCTTTAAATCTTCATGAAAAGAGAATGCTTGTTGAATTATATAATCAAAAAGTTAAAGGGAATAATGAAGAGAATAAGGTAGAGACATCTTCATGGATTCCTATTCACAGCATAATATTAGAGAGTGGAAATGAAGGAGAAGTAAATAATTATATAACAGCCAGACTACCAGTAGAAATAGGAAAATATAAAGGTGAAATTAGTTTACGAGAAAAAGTGGTATTTACAGAAAAAGTCATAGGAATAAAAGAGGTGGAACAGGAGATTATTTTGACAAAAACCGAATTTTTAGTACCAAAAGTAAAAAAGAATGGACAAAATAAATTTACAGTTGAAAAAGGGAGCTTATTGGTAGAAGGATATATATATCAATGTATTGAATACATATCAGAACAAAGTACATTTCATGACAATGTGTATCAGTTAGTACAAAATATTGTATTGGAATTAATCATTCAAGTGATACAAGAACAGGAAGTACAAGTGCGAATTACATAAAAATGATTATATTCCCTTGATTAGCTCATTATTTTTATTCGTAGCGTATCAATGCGTAATCTTTTGTAAATCATTCAGTGCTATAGAATATCCTCCAAACGGTTTATCCTCAATGAATTCATTTTAATATTTATGAAGGATGATATTATTGCTAGCTAGGATAGTTACTTAATTGTATGAATTTCTTCAGGTTTATGTTTTAAAAAGGTGCTAACAAGTTTGTCAACGAACTTGCTAACACTTATTAAAAACAGGCATAAAATGTGGCGTATATGTTGTTTGAATAAAGAAGCTAATTCACAGATAATTGCTTGTATAATCTGATGTGTAATACAAAGTGCATTGACTCCTTTTTTACAAAACTCACAATTTAAATAGTAAAACATGTGTATCGTAATTTTCCAAACACCAATTATATTTTTTTAGAATAATTGGGTGGACAACTTCTTTCGTAGTATCGACTTCAGTATAGCCATATTTTTTATAAAAGTTTTCTAGTTCCTCGAAAGGAAGACAATACACATTTTGTATTTGTAATTTTTTCGCAGTTTGTACTAAAAATGATACGAGTTCCCCAGCTAATTGTAGACCCCTGAATTTAGGGAGAATAAAAATCCCACCCATTTCAATAGTATTTTCATCTATTTGGACTAAACGTCCAACACCTGCATACTCGTTGTTGTATGTAATGATCGCAACTGTGTCTCGTGTTAAATCACTTGGTACAAATCCTATCGATTCATAATGATTATTAACCCATTCTAAATCATTAGATGTAGCTAGTTGAATACTCATATGTATCCTCCCTCAGAAAAAATGTAATATTCTCATTATACACAGTGTAATAACTTGTAAAAAGAGGTTAAAATGAAATCATTTTTATTTGCAGTTCAAGTTTTGAATAATAGTGCATACAATATAAAGTCTTTTCCTTTCTTCATTTTAGTTTTACGTATATAATTTAAAAGTAATATTTTTTATTTTATTTATTATATATTTATAACAGAATAGAGGTTTAAAAATGGGTGTTAAAATCATTACGGATAGTGCGGCGGATTTACCGTTAGAATTGCTGCAAGCATATGATATTGATTTAATTCCACTCCGTGTATATGATGAAGCAGAAACAGAGTATTTAGATGGGGTTACATTAAAATCAGTTACTTTATTGCAAAAAATGAGAGAAGGCGCAGTTTATAAAACGTCATTGCCTTCACTTGAAACATTCCAAGAAAAATTTGTTTCCTATGCAAAAGAAGGTAACCCTTGTATATATTTAGCTTTTTCATCTGAATTGTCTGGTACATATCAATCGTCAGTTCTCATTAAAAAAGAAGTGAAAGAAACATACACTGATTTAGATTTAGAAATTATCGATACAAAATGTGCCTCACTCGGTCAGGGTATTGTCGTATTAGAGGCTGCAAAAATGGCAAAAGAGGGCGCATCGAAAGAAGAAATATTAAACCGTGTCGCTTTTCTAATGGAGCATATGGAGCATATCTTCACTGTAGCTGACTTACAGTACCTTGTTAGAGGTGGCCGTTTAAGTAAAGTAGCCGGTTTCATCGGTGGTTTGCTAAACATTAAGCCAATCTTAAATGTGGATGAAGGAAAACTTGTACCACTTGAAAAGGTACGAGGGAAAAAGAAAGTATTAAGCCGAATTGTTGATATTATGGAAGAGCGCGGGAAAGACCTTAAAGGTCAAACAATCGGTATGACTCACGGTGATGATTTAGAAACTGCCGAAGCATTAAAAGCATTAATTACTGAAAGATTCGGCTGTGAAGTATTTATCGTAAATACAATTGGAGCAGCAATCGGAGCGCATACAGGACCAGGTGCGTTAACATTATTTTTCTTAAATGAAGTAGAGTAAAGGATTGATCTTTTGATCAATCCTTTTTTAATTCTAAAATAATTGTTTTATGCGAATGAAAAATATGTAATTACTTCTTAACTTTCTCTTTAAAAGGTAAGAAGGTAGATAGGAAAGTAGTGATAGCTAGTGCAAAGCTGACTCTTTCAGTATGATCAATTACTAAGTCATTTTTCCACTGATAAAGGAAAGAAGCGATTATTAAAAGTAAAACAGCGCCTCCAACATATCTTACTATTTTTCGTGCTGATTCGTTTTTTAGTCTTACAATCATGTTTATCTTCCTTTCGAGTTTACTAAATAATTCGACAAACTAATTACTAGGATGCGATATTGGTAATTCATCTATGAAATTGAGTGAATTTTTATCGGAGAAACATCAAAAGGTATATGCATTACGAAACATGATAGAGGTGTACATAGAACTTAAAGATTGGAAAAATGTTAATAAAGTTATGAATGAAGCATTTCATTTTTTATCGATTTATGATGTACCAACTGCACATGTCCAACTATATGGTTTGAAAGCTAAAATATTCAATATACGTGGAGATTATTATGAATATGAAAAAAATATGCAAAAAGCAATTGAAGTGGGAGTAGAAAAAAAGCAACATCGCTTAGTTGCTGAATTATCCTATGAATTAGGTAACTTTTATAATGAGAATCGCTCTTATAAATTATCTGCGAAGTACTTTAAAATTTCAGCTGAAAATAAAATGGATTAAAAAAGAAGTTTAGTCAAAAGTTCTTATAAATTGTAAAGGGTTATCCAAAAGAGTATGATATTTTATACTTTTTGGATAACCTCTTTTTATTACTATTCTACAATTATCGGTCGATATGGTATCGGTGATGATAAAATCATAGAAGTTTTTACTATACCAAATGGTATAACGATATCAATTAATTCCTCTAATTCTTTCATTGAGTGAACCGCTACTTTTAAGTAATAGCTACTTTCACCTGTTACTCGGTGACATTCGAGTATTCTATGTTCTTCGTATATTTTCTCCTCAAATTTTTTGCATGGAATCTTTAAATTTTCGATTCTTAAAAATGCTTGAATTGATTTTCCAACTGTATCCAGTGATATCCGTGCTGTATACTTTTCAATTATTCCTGCATCTTGTAACCTTTTTAGTCTTTCTGTAACGCTAGGGCGGCTAAGGTGTAGATGCTCAGTCATTTCTGTAATTGTCATCCTGGCATCTTCTTGTAATAATAGGGTTATTTTCTTATCAATCTCATCCATTACTCATGCTCCTTTGCAAAGTTGAAAGTAAACTTCTGAAATACATGCATAATATAAAATCTAATGCTAAATTACATACACAATTGAATATTGAATAGACTGATAACTTTCTATAATTAAAATATAAATGGAGGTGCATGTAATGTCTAATCATTTCAACGAAACAATTTCTATTAAAAAGGGAACAGCTTTATACGTAGGGGCAGTTTTAGGATCAGGAATTCTTATATTACCTGGTATGACTGCGAGTATAGCGGAAGGGAATGCGATTATTTCTTGGCTTATTATGATTTTACTTAGTATCCCACTTGCATTAACATTCGCTTTTTTATCTATTGAGCATCCAAATGCAGGGGGAATTGCAACTTTTTCTGAGAAGGCTTTTGGTAAAAAAGTAGGTGCGATTATAGGCTGGTGTTTTTTTATCGCAGGTAGTGTTGGGCAAATCATTGTATCACTGACAGGTGGAATGTATATAGTAAAAGTCTTTTCTTTACCATCGTATTTTTCTTATATTATCGGGTTAATCATAGTAAGTATTTCTATCGGTTTCAATTTATTTGGATTAAAAATGAGCGGTTCATTTCAAGTATGTATCGGTGTATTAACTTTTTTTATTTTAATCGCAACAATTATAAGCTCACTACCTTATATTGAAATGAAAAATATAAATGTACATATTTCTATGAAAGCAGTAACCCCGATTTTAGATGCGTCATTATTAATTTTTTGGTCGTTTTTCGGTTGGGAAGCAATTGCGAGTTTAGCTCCAGAATTTAAAGCACCTAGAAAAAGAAATATTATTTTGTCTACAGGATTTGCAATTATTATTATTGGAGTTTTATATATGGGGATTGCATTATCAGTAATGGGAACAAAATCATATCATATTAATGCTGATAATACTACAGCTCTAGTACTTGTAATAAAACAAACATTAGGTAATCAATTTGCATGGTTAATTGGATTTGTAGCTTTTATTATTTGCTTAGGGACGACAAATGCATTTATCGCAAGTATGGGCCGTTTAGGCTATTCGCTAGGGCAGGAAGAAGTTGCACCTCGTTATTTAGCAAGTATTAATGTAAAAAGAGCAGCGCCAACAAATGCAATAAAAGTTGTAGGTTTTATTGCAATAATAGGTTTGTTAATATGTTTCGTTTTTCATATTAGTATAGATAGAATCGTATTAATACCGAACTCGTTAGGGATTGTTACATATATAGTCGGTACTGCGGCCGGAGTTAAGTTAATAAATAATAGATTAGGTAAAATTTTTTCTATAATAGCTTTTACATGTTGTATAGCGGTTTATCCCTTTATTGGAGGAGTCATACTTATTCCAATAGTTGTAGCTTTAGCGTCTTTATGCTATTTATATTGCATAAAAGGTAGACTTGTAAATGGGAGGGAGCAGAATAAGGAATGTTAAAATACATTCGTTTAAGTTTCAATATTTAGAGATATCTAAATATTGGGGATTCATATATAATTATGGAGGGGTTAAATTTTTGTAACTATTTGTAAAAATAGGAGGCTATTAAAATGAATATACTTATTCAAGCTCCAACTAAATGGGAGTTAGGCAGACTATATTCTAATAAACAAGATCTTATATTTTCTATAGAACGGTTAATTATAGAATATAAAGCAACAAAAGACTCAGTAATCCTTTCACAACTTATACAGGCTATCGAAAAAGCAGAGTATTACTTATATTGCCGTGCTGCTGAAGATGAGAAGCAGCCTGAAAATACTTTACTAAGTGTAAAAGTAAATCAATTAAAGAAAGAAGTTCAACTATTAATAGAATCTAGTAAGGGACAAAGTGTTAATACAAATCATTCAAGTATTAAACTAATAGAAAATGAATTAAAAGCTTGGGAAGATATGTATACACAATTAAGAAATAAAATAGAAGTAATACACGATAAAGAGACTTTATCATTTGGACAAGCAAATTACGTTGCGATGAATAGTGATGATCATAATGAAAGATTAATAGTATTTGATTCTCTTACAAATGCTTTGAATAAGGAAAAAGATATCTTTGCTACTGTATTGAATCAAATAGGAAGATTACGTCATGCTAAAAGTGATGAAATGGAAGGAACAGAGATTTTAAAACAATCACTACAAGCAAATGGCATCTCTGAAACTGCATTATCCCAAATGTGGAATGCAACGGAACAAAATCTTACGAAGCTAGCAATTGCGTTAAACGGTTATAAAAAAGGAAAGAATTCAATTACATGGTACGAGCTAATGACATGGAAAGAAAGTAATGAGACTGTTATTCCTTTTTCAGTAGCAGTAAAAAACATATATGATGCACTAAAAAATATAGATGAAGAATTGGCACAGTTCGCACAGAATGCAATAGCGAATGGCTGGATCGATGCTGAACCGAGAGATAATAAACCGCCGGGTGGATTTTGTGCTCCTTTTTTCAGTGAAAAAGAATCTCGCATTTCACTTCGTTATGATGGAACAATTGATAGTGTAAGAGTACTTGCTCATGAACTGGGACACGCTTGGCATTTTTATGTTATGAGTCTTGAACAATCTACAACATTTTTAGATGATTATCTGCCAATGAGTACAGCTGAATCAGCGTCTATTTTCTTTGAAACGGTAATCATGAATTATTTAATTCAAACAACAGATTGTGTAGAGATGAAAAAGTCATTGCTTAGCTGGAAAATTAGAAATAGTTTTAATTATGTTATGGCAATTCGTGCATCGTTTCAGTTCGAAAAGAGTTTTTATGAAAAAAGTAAAGAAGGTCCTATAAGTGCTGATGAAATTGAGAAATTATCTATAGCCGCGCAGGAAAAGGCATACGGGAATGCACTAACAGAATATCAGCCGTTTGTTTGGATGAAATACGTTCAGTTTTATATAGCAGATGTTCCTTTTTACAATTATCCATACACACTTGGGTATTTAGCAAGTTTTAGTTTAATTGAAATAGCAAAGGAAAATAAAAATGCATTTCATTTGAGGTATAAAGGGTTTTTACGAGAAACAGGAAAGGCCCCAGTTGAAGAATTGATGAAAAAACATTTTGATATTGATCTAACAGAGTATGAATTTTGGAATAAAGCTTTTATGCAAATTCATAAAGATATTGATGAATATTTGCAAATTAATTAAGGGGACTACATATATGAACAGAATCGGTATTATCGGAGCAATGCAAATAGAAATAGACTTACTTTTAGAAAAACTACTTATTAAAGAGGAACATACTATTGCGGGAATACCTTTTTATAAAGGAAACTTCATGGATACAGAAATTATTATTACGCGATGTGGTGTAGGAAAGGTAAATGCCGCCGCATGTACACAAATTTTAATTAATAAATTTGATGTGGATTCTATCATTAATACAGGTGTTGCGGGTGGATTACATCCGGATGTGAAAATTGGTGATCTAGTTATTTCTACAAATGTTACGCATCATGATGTTAATAAAAATCAAATGAAGAATCTATTTCCGTTTCAAGAAACGTTTCATGCAAGCGAGGAATTAAGAGATTTAGCCCGAAAAGCTGTTAATAGTAGTAGTTTAAATATTACTGTTCATGAAGGAAGAATCGTCAGCGGAGAATGCTTCGTCGAGGATTCAAAATTAAAGGAGCAATTAGTCACTGAATATGCACCTCATTGTACAGAAATGGAAGGAGCGGCAATTGGGCATGTCGCTTATATAAATGACATACCGTTTCTCGTTATGAGATGTATTTCTGATGGCGCTGACGATGAGGCGCAAGTTTCATATGATGATTTCGCAAAAACGGCCGCGAATTATTCTTCAGAAATTATTGTCGAGATACTTAAAAATAAATTGAGTAAAACTATTTTGTAGTTCAAAAGTAAAGAATGGGAGAGAATATCATGTTACAAGCACTAATTTTCGATATGGATGGAACTTTATTTCAAACAGATAAAATTTTAGAATTATCACTAGATGATACATTTAATCATTTACGTTCACTACAATTATGGAATACGGTAACGCCAATTGATAAATACCGTGAAATTATGGGTGTTCCTTTACCTAAAGTTTGGGAAGCGCTGTTACCTGATCATTCAAATGAAGTAAGAAAACAAACAGATGCTTATTTTTTAGAGAGATTAATTGAAAACATAAAGAGCGGAAAAGGGGCTTTATATCCGTATGTAAAGGAAGTTTTTAGTTTTATAAAAGAAAATAACTGTTCCATTTACATTGCTAGTAACGGTTTAACGGAATATTTACAGGCAATCGTATCTTATTATGATTTAGACCAATGGGTTACGGAAACGTTCAGTATCGAACAAATTCAATCGCTTAATAAAGGTGACTTAGTAACAAGCATTTTGATGAAATATGATATAAAAGAGGCAGCGGTAGTTGGAGATCGTTTATCTGATATTAACGCTGCAAAAGATAATGGTTTAATTGCGATTGGATGTAATTTCGATTTTGCACAAGAAGATGAGCTTGCTCATGCTGATTTAGTAATTGATGATTTAATGGAGTTGAAGGGGATATTACCTGAATTGAAGAATACTTACATAACAAAATGAATAAGTTCACATTCAAATGAATGCTCAGGATGATATATTCTTGGGCATTTTTATTTTTCAAAAAGATACATTTGGATAGAGAAAGTGGGGGATTAAGCTGGAAGATATACAAATAAAACGAATTGGAGATTTGCTAAAATATGAGGTCAATCACCTTGTCCAGGAAAGTAAAGAAGAAGGATTTAACTTCTTAATAAAACTAATAAATGAATATGAAAGTAAAAGAAATACATTTAGTAAAACGGGCGAATGTTTATATGGCATTTTTCGAGGTGATACGTTAATTGGAATCGGGGGATTAAATCAAGATCCGTATACGAAAGATAATAAGATTGGCCGATTGAGGAGATTTTATATTGCAAAAGATTACCGGCGAAAAGGATTAGGAAAGTTACTGTTAGGGAGAATCTTAGGCGATGCAAAAATCTATTTTACTATCGTTGTCTTACACACAGATACAGAACAGGGGAACCAATTTTATACTTCGAATGGATTTGTGAAAGGGGCAATGTATGTAGGAACGAGCCATTATCTAAACTTAGATAAAAGGATGCAGTGAATTATTATTTATTCTCCGATAAGAACGTTTGTTCTTTTGTATGTAGATTTATGGTATGATTTATCTAAATCTATTATTAGAATGGGGAATTAGATGATGGGAGAAAATAAAATTATTAATGATTTCAATGAATATTCAATTTGGATAAATGCATTGAAAGATATGAAAGAAGAATTGTGGACGACACCAATATCAGAGGGGAAATGGACTGTTGGTGAGATCGTATCTCATATTATGAACTGGGATGACTATCTTTTACGTGAGACATTATCATCAGTGAGAGATGGACAGGGAATGGAGTTCCCTGACTTTGATACATATAATAAACTAGCCTCTAATTATGCGAAATCAGGTATATCTAAGATAAAACTTCTTGAAGAAGCAAAAGCTAAAAGAGATTTACTTGTTCAAGAGCTTCACCGACTGTCTATTGGAAAGCTAAGGGAACATTTAACTGCCAATGGAGTATCGTATTGTCCTCATACTGGAACGCCGTATTCTCTTATATATATTATTAAGGAATTCGTAGATCACGATAACCATCACAAAAGGCAGATTTTGAATTTTTTAAACGAAAATCATATTAAAAAATTAACTTGTTAACTGATAAAGAAAGATTCCACAAATGATACTTGTGGGATCTTTCTTTAATTAATTTTAACATTCATTTGTTTCAATAAACCCTTCGGATCACCTTTTACATAATAAAAATGTGGATTATTCTCATCATCGTAAAGCATAATGTAAGGTTTTTCATTAAGTGGGAGAAGGATGAGTACTTCATCGATTGTTGTATGTAACCATTGATTTGTAATAGGAACAGGTTTTGATAACGGGATTTTTATCATATGACCATCTTTCGGAACGACATTTAAGTTTTTGAACGGGCCAGTAATGGATTTAGCATATTGAACAGCTTCTTTTTGAATAGCTGAATCTAAAGATTGTTTTTGGACCACCATTTCTTTTTTACAATCAAATACTTCAATTTGTTTATTTGTATTTGCGAACGCATTTGTTGATAATAAAAAGAAGAGAAGAGTAATGACTCCTATTTTTTTGAACATGAAACAACACCTCACACTTACTATACCCTCAAACGTTGTAAATATTTTTATGTCACATTGATGTAACAAAGAAGTTGTATGATAAAATTGATATTTGTTTATAAGTAATGGAGGAAATGTAATGAAAGTATTAATCGCGGATGATGAACAAGATATGCTGAAAATTTTAAAAGCGTATTTTGAAAAAGAAGGCTTCGAAGTTTTATTAGCAAAGGATGGAGAGGAAGCACTTCAAATATTTTATGATGAGAAAATTGACTTAGCTATTTTAGACTGGATGATGCCGAAAAGTAGTGGTATTGCTGTCTGTCAGGAAATAAAAAAGAATTCGAGTGTAAAAGTATTAATGCTTACTGCGAAAAGTGAAAGTGAAGATGAATTAGCAGCTCTTCAAAGTGGGGCAGATGAGTATGTGAAAAAACCATTTCACCCAGGAGTGCTAATTACGCGAGCGAAAAAGCTTGTACAGCATGAAGATGTTATTCAAGTTCAAGATTTAAAAATAGATTTCACCAAAAATAAAGTATATAAAAATGAGAAAGAATTAGACATTACAAAGACAGAATTACAATTAATAAAGTGCTTTTTAAATCATAAAGGCACGATTTTAACGAGGAAAAAGTTGTTAGATATAGTCTGGGGATTTGATTATTTTGGGGAAGAGCGAACGGTTGATACGCATGTAAGAAGATTACGTAAAAAAATAGGAGAAAATATTATAAAGACACATCGCGGTTTAGGATACAGTTTGGAGGAAGAGTGTGAATAAACTCGGTAAAAAGTTATTTTTCAGCATCTCTTTAACAGTCATCCTTATTTTTGCCATCTCTTTATTATTAATTAACTATTTTTTACCAAAATATAATGTGCACAAAACACGCGAAAGCTTAGAAGGCATTACAGCGCAAATCCAGTCAATACCGCGTAAAGAGCTGGATGATGCTATAAATCGTATTGAAAATGAAGGTAATGTTACGATTGCGTATACATCAATAAATAGTTCAGAAGATGCTATTAATGAAGAATTACGCATGCAACTTACAAAAAAGAGAGTTGCATTGAATAAACTTTGGATTACAAAAGAAGAAATTACGAAAGTGAAGAACCTCGGACAATCGAATAAAATATATGATCAAGAAAAGATAAAATCTAGTTTTTTTGCGAAATACATTGCGAAAGATGATATGTTGATTTTAGTAGGAGTTTCTATCGCACATTCCAATGAAGTAATTAAAACGCTTAACTCATTTTATTTATACATTTTGGGATTCTCACTATTTCTTATTATCGTGCTCGTCTGGATTTTTTCAAAAACAATCACTACACCACTGAATGAATTGAGTGATGTCGCAGAAGATATTTCACGTCTGAAATTTAAACGGACGAAAGTTAAAACGAATGATGAAATAGGTGATTTAGCAAATAGTATAAACATTATGAGTGATAAATTACATGAAGCACATCAAGATTTAACAGATCGAAATGACCACTTAAAACGATTTATGGGCGATGTAACTCATGAATTAAAAACACCAATCGCATTAGTAAAAGCATATTCTATGGGAATAAAAGACGGTTTAGATGATGGCACATATGTTGATACAATCATTAAACAAACAGATCAAATTTCAAATTTAATTGAAGAGTTATTGCGATTTTCTAAACTAGAAAGAGATATTTTACAAAAAGAAGAATTCCCTATTGAACCACTAGTACAAAGTATAATAGATAAGCATAAGATTGAACTGGAGTCGAAAGAAATCAAGTTGCAAGTGAACTATAGTGTTGGTGACACGATTGTTTATGCTGATTTAAATAAAATGAGAATGGTCTTTCAAAATTTAATTTCTAATGCGATAAAATATACAACGAATCAAAATATAAAAATCACATTAGAAGAGAAAAATGGCATTGTGTATTTTCAAATTCAAAATGGTATTGCTGCTGAGGGAATTAAAGAGATAGATAAAATTTGGGAGCCTTTTTACGTATTAGAGTCTTCACGTAGCAAAGAAAAATCAGGTACTGGATTAGGATTAGCGATTGTAAAAAGTATATTAGAAAGACATGGATTTGAATACGGAGTTTCGGTAGAAGATGGAGAAATACAATTTTATATGTATATAGATAGGAACTAATTATTATTAGTTCCTTTTCTATTATCTTGAAAGAGTCGAATGTTTTACAAATTTCTCAACTTTCTATAAAATATAAACTGAATTTTCTGCATTTTTAATGTATAGTAAAAGAAGGAATATATGGGGAGGGAAGGGCATGAGGAAAAAGAAATTAGCAATAACACTTTCAGCTATATTATCTTTAACAATTACTTCAGGAGTTTCTAGTATGACTGCACATGCAGAAAATAAGGAAGGGAGCTCTGTAAAAGGGAGCGATATTAAGTTAAATGGTCAAGTTTCAGAAGCTTTAACTCCAAACACAAAAATTCAATTGGAAAATGGGGTGACAAAACCAATCTATTCTCTTGATGAGGCCATCGTAGAAAATTTATTTGTAGAGACAGAAGTTGATAGTGATCGAGATGGTAAAAAAGATCGTGTATCAGTAAAGGTTATGCGTCCAAAGACAAATCCAGATGTGAAAGTCCCTGTTATTTATGAAATGAGTCCATATCGATCTGGATTGAAAGATGTTCCTGTTTATAATGTTGATGAAGAATTGAATGCATATGGAGGAAAACCGTATGGAGCTGTTAATCTTGGTTCATACGGAAATTATTACGTTCCAAGAGGATATGCAGTCATTTTAGGTGAAAGTATCGGAACTGGGAAATCAGATGGATGTCCGACTACTGGAGATGAGCAAGAAATATTAGGGACTAAGTCTGTCATTGATTGGGTAAATGGACGTGCGAAAGCATATACAGAGGATGGTAAGGAAGTAAACGCAAGTTGGTCTTCGGGAAATGTAGGAATGACAGGAGTTTCTTATAATGGTACGTTACCGAATGCTGTCGCAACGACAGGAGTGGAAGGGTTAAAAACAATTATTCCAATCGCAGCGATTAGTAGCTGGTATGATTATTATCGTGCAAATGGGGCGGTTATTGCGCCGGGTGGTTATCAAGGAGAAGATACAGATAATATGGCAGAAGCAGTACTAACAAGAAAAAACCCTGAAGTTTGCGGGCAAATTATTAAAGAACTAACAGCTGGACAAGATCGTAAAACAGGCGATTATAACGATTTTTGGGATAAACGTAACTATGTAAAAGATGTTAAGAATGTGAAGGCTAGTGTGTTTGTTGTTCACGGTTTAAATGATTGGAATGTAAAAACGAAGCAGTTCGCACAGTGGTGGGAAGCTCTTGGCAAAAATAATGTTCCTCGTAAAATGTGGTTACATCAAGGTGGACATGGCGGAACATCAAGTAATAACTGGCAACAAGCCCAAAATAAATGGTTCGATTATTGGTTATATGGAATTGAAAATGGAATTATGGATGAACCGATGGTAGATGTACAACGTGAAAATAAATCGTGGCAAAAAATAAAAAATTGGCCAGATCCAGCAGCTGTACCATCAAAAGTCCGTATGTATTTAAGTAATAAAGCAGTCAATCTACCATTAAGTATGGGATCAGTAAACAATGTTTTCTCATTAGTAGATGATGCTAAAATAAAGTCAAATCAACTAGTAGAAAACCCTGAGTTAGAAATAGCGAATCGATTAGTATATACAATGCCTGTACTGCAAAAAGATATGCGAATAAGTGGTACGCCTAAAATTTCAATAACAGGAAATATTGATCGATCTGTTTCAAATTTAACAGCTTTACTCGTTGATTATGGCGGAGCGAGGCCTGAAATTGTAACGAGAGGTTGGATGGATCCGCAAAACTTAAATAGTATAGAAAATTCAACAGCGATTCAACCTGGTAAAGATTACACATTTACATGGGACATGCAGCCAGATGATTACGTATTTAAAGCAGGGCATCAAATGGGAGTCGTTTTAATCGCAAGTGATTACGATTATACAATTAGACCGAAAGCAGGAACGAAGCTAACTGTGAAATTGAGTGAAGTGACATTGCCGATTGTGAAATAAATAGTTTTTGATGAAGAGCTTACTATAGTAAGCTCTTCATTTATAATCAGAATTTTCAACTTTTATATGTTCAATCGCGAGGAAATATTATACAATGTAAATATATTACATGGAAAGCGAGTGATATATTATGACAGTCAGCTCTTTCGAATTCTCATTAAAATTTGAGGTACGGAAAGATTAAGTAAATTAGAATCTTCCGTACACATAAAACGGAGGAGAAAATAAATGTTTAGTTATTATAGTACACTTTGTACGGAATTATATGATTTCACAAAACCTGTCGGTTACTCTTTGAATGGTGATATTGAATATTATCAAAATCGTTTAAAGAGTTGTAAAGGAAGAATTCTCGAAGCAGCAGTAGGGTCGGGACGTGTCATTATTCCATTTCTTGAAGTTGGATTTAAAGTTGATGGGATAGATTATTCACCTGAAATGCTAGATTCTTGCCGTAAGCGTTGTAAAGAGAGAGGCTTAAACCCTAATTTATACCAAGGAAGCTTACAACAATTTTCATTACCATATAAATATGAGGCGATAATAATTCCTACCGGATCCTTTTGTTTAATTGAAAATCGTGATGATTCTATAAACGCTTTGAAATGTTTTTATGAACATCTTAATCCAGGTGGGCGTTTAATTGTAGATCTTGCGCTTCCATATGACTGGAAGACGGGTGAGATTCATACATCGACTTTTTCTCTACCAAGCGGGGACGGAATTACATTAGAAAATAAATCAATTGAAATAGATTGGCTTAACCAAGTAACTGTATCATATTTAAAATATGAAAAATGGAGTAAAGGACAGTTAGTACAAACTGAAC
Source organism: Bacillus sp. RC242 (assembly GCF_044908245.1). Taxonomy (NCBI): domain Bacteria; kingdom Bacillati; phylum Bacillota; class Bacilli; order Caryophanales; family Bacillaceae; genus Bacillus; species Bacillus sp. RC242. The sequence continues at coordinate 339,710 of NZ_JBIYCZ010000005.1, read as the reverse complement.
TACAACGTTTTGCAATGCGGTGGTATGGAATAGAAGAGTTTAAGCTCCTTTTAGAAAGTATAGGTTTCACTGACATTACTTGCTCTGCTGACTATGTTTATGAAAAGCAACCGTCAAATGCAGAACAAATTATTACTTTTGAAGCTGTACGAAAGGAATAATATAGGAACTATTCATGAAAATAAGGCAATCGACACAACATCGACTGCCTTATTTTCAATTTTAGGATATGTTTTATTTCATTGTTTATAGAGAAAGATCGGGGGAAAATAAAGGAAATTCATCTTAATATTTGGCCCGCAAGCAGTCGGGAAAATGACAGTCGGACAAGAATTAGTGAAATTAACAGATTTGAAAATTTTTCATAATCACATGACCATTGATTTAGTAAGTCCATTTTTTGATTACAGTACAAAGGAAGCAAAAAGATTAGTAAGTTTGTTTCGTAATGAAATATTTGAAGAAGTGTCTAAAAGTGATTTATACGGAATGATTTTTACATATGTATGGGCATTTGACCTTCAATCAGATTGGGAGTACATAAACCATGTAGTAAGTATTTTTGAATCAAAAGGCGCAGCAGTATATTTTGTAGAGCTCGAGGCAGAATTAGATGAAAGATTAGAGCGAAATAAAAGTCCACATAGACTAGAGCATAAACCGAAAAAAAGAGACATTGAATGGTCTGAAAAAAATTTAAAAGAAACGATGAAAAAACATAGATTAAATTCATTTCATGATGAAATTGAAAAAAAAGAGTACATAAAAATTAATAATACTCATTTGAGTGCTAAAGAAGTAGCTGTAATGATTAAGGAAAAATTCCGATTGTAAAATACTTAAATGCTGTTACGTTTTCATAGTCCAAGCATTCTCCTACTAACTACATATACTATTTATATTAAGGACGGTCACTAATTTATTGAGAAACCGTCATTTGTATATAAATGACAAATTTGGAAGGAGGTAAGAAAAATTGGAAAATGAACAGCCAGGAAGAATTGAAAATCAAGTGTATTCTAATCGAGTTGTAAGATCAGAATTTGATAAGCATTGGGAAACTTGTATTTCAAAAAGTGGTTATGTAATCTATGTAGCGACAAGTGATCATGCTGAAGTAATAGTTTTACTTTCAGATGGTTCAAGTAAATTATTAATCTTCGAAAAAGGCGGTAAAGTAATAGTAGGCGGTGGTGGAACAAGCCATTATAGTAAACCGCATATTGCAAGAAACATTTAATGTAAAAAATGTTAATCGAGAAGATGCTGGTAGCCTTATAGTCTTTAATTTTTATATGGAGATACGTATAATAAAGTGAGTTTTTGTTTTAGGTTCTGGCGTTTTTTCTAACAAAAATAAGATGAAAAAGATCTTTAACGTATAAAGGTCTTTTTTGTTTTATTCACAAATCAAATTAATGGAGGTGAGCTAATAATGAAAAATATTTGAGTAACCTATGTTTTTTCGGGTGTTCTCCTATTCGGCCTTACATATATAACTTCCGCAATTTACTCGGGTTCATTAGAAATTTGGGATAGAGGAAGCGGGAAATTCTTTACTGCATTTTATGAAATCCAGGGTACAATTTTATCGGTAATTTCAATTTGTTTTATTATAGCAGGGATATACTGTATACATAAAAAAGTGTAGTGAAAAACAATCAGCCTTTCATGTACTATACATGAAAGGCTGATTGTTTTTATGTGTTGAAGAAGTCTTTTAGAAGAATTGTAGTTTTTAGATTGATAGTTGAAACTGTAACAGCTTATGTATAATTAATATCATTTTGTCAAATGAATGTCACATAAAAGTCTTATAGTGTATATAGAAAGTGAAACATATACAAAGCAGGAGATGAAATGATGAAAAAGGCACTACAATATATATTCATATTATTTACGTTAGTTACTTTAAGTTATGTAATTTATATTAACTATGAAAAGCAGAAAGAGATTAAAAATAATAAACAAGTAATTAGTGAAGTTGCAAAGAGGTATGATATTCCAGATTGGATACCATTATCAATTGCGGATCATGAAACAAAATTTAACCAAAAAGCAATAGGAGATAACGGAACATCTTTTGGATTATTCCAATTACATCGTGGTGGATTAGCACCAGCGCAATTATCGGAAGAGAGTTTAGTGGATTCGCGTATAAATACAACGATAGCAATTTCAAGTATGGTCAAATCGTATGAACGTGGTGTGAAAAAAGGATTGCAGGATTGGGAGTTGCTTAAATATGTTGCTAATACATCAGGGTGGCCAGGAAACTTAGGGGGAGAATGGACAGATAATAATACGAAATATAATAAAGGGCTAGAACAATCATATCAATTATATAAAAAAGAGAAGTAGATATAAAAAGGCATTTTCAATTTGGGGAAATGTCTTTTTTATGTTATAGTATAAAAGTGTTTGGGCGTTATGTTATTTCGATATATCTTCAAATTTGTTATGTAGTATTTTTATATTAAATAACTACTAAAATCATTTTTTTATATAAGGAGTAAGAAGTATGAATATGAAAAATATAGATTTTATACTAGAAAGTGATGAAACATTAAAACCGTCAGAACGATTAGTACTATTATTATTAGAGAAGCATAGAATGTTATATACGAACGATCTATTAGCTCTTTCAAATTTATCATATAAAACATTAACAGATTCACTAACAGCACTCGTTTTAAAGTCTTATGTTTTAAAGGATACAGGTAAGGGAAGAAGGCAGAATTGTTATAGATTAGTATGATAAGAGTACTGCTATAGATTCTTGCTATATACGTATTTTTCAAATGTAAGGATAAATTCCATTTTTATTTTCAAATGATAAAAAACTATTAATTTAAGTAAATAGCCGGTTTTGATATGTAAAGAGTTCATGGCTGCTAAATATATAATTTCATTTCATTTTTAATAATGTTTGTTAGTTGTAAGTGAAAATGATTTTTTTTAAAACAATTATAAAAATGAAACTCAAAAACAATCTACTCATTAGAGTCGGTTGTTTTTTTATTAGGATAGCGAATTATAAAAATAATATTATTATGTAAACTTAATTATTTAGAAAGGAACATGTGATTATTAATGGAATTTATTAAGGGGTACTTAATATTTCTATACATGGAGGTTCATAATGGAACAAATCATATCAATATCACAAGCAGTCATAAGCGGGGAAAAAGAAAAGGTAGTAGAAATCATTAATACGGATCCAAGTTTTGTTAACTCATTTAGTGAAGATGGATGGACACCGCTTCATTTAGCAGCTTATTTTGGGCAGAAAGAAATAGCAAGTTTCCTTTTAGAACATGGAACAAATATACATATTAGAGCGAAAAACGAAAATGAAAATACGCCACTTCAAGCGGCAATTGCAAACAAACAAATCGAACTTGTATCTTTCTTAATTGAAAAGGGATCAGATGTGAATGCAGTGCAAAGTGGTGGCTGGACAGGACTTCATGAAGCTGCATTATTAGGAAATGAAGATATAATTACATTGCTTCTTGAACATGGAGCCAATAAAACGACTAAGAAAAATGATGGGAAAACTGCATTTGATATCGCTGTAGAGAAAGGGCATGAGCATCTTTTACATCATTTGCAAGAGGAAGTGAGCTTATGATTAGCCGCTGGAAAGTAGGGGTTTTTCTTTTTAATGAAGTGGAAGTGTTAGATTTTGCCGGCCCATTTGAAGTTTTTTCCGTTACAGCAACAAGTGAAGGTCAACCATTTACAGTTCATACTGTTAGTCAAGATGGAGAAATGATTACAGCAAGAAATGGATTAAAGGTACAACCAGATTATAGTATCGAAGACTTACCTCCAGTTGATATTTTAATAATTCCTGGTGGCTTAGGTGCTAGAGAAAACGAAATGAAAAATGAAATAATAATAAATTGGATCCGTCAGCAAATGAAAGAAGTGAAGTTAATGACTTCTGTTTGTACCGGTGCGTTTTTACTTGCGAAAGCTGGATTACTCGATGGGCTCAAAGCGACAACACATTGGGCTAGTGTTAAAAATTTTAGAAATGATTTTCTGAATGTGGAAGTTTTAGAGAATGTAAAATTTGTCGATGAGGGACATATTATTACGTCTGGAGGAATTTCAGCTGGAATTAACATGTCATTTCATATTGTGAAAAATTTGTTGGGTACTGGGGTTGCTGAAGAAACAGCGAAGAGAATGGAATATGATATTGATTTAAAATATTGAAAGTAAAACAAGACCAGCAGTTGAAATATCCAACTGCTGGTCTTGTTTTATATTGACTGAATATAAGCTAATTCCTCATCCGTAAGTATCGGACGGGTAGTTGCATCTGCATTTTCTTTCGCTTGTTTTTTTGTTTTTGCGCCAGGAATTGCGACCGATACTGCTGGATGAGAGAGGACGTAGCGAAGTGCAAGTTGTCCTAATGTTTGATTTTCATTTGAGAGTAACCTTAATTTTTCTACTTTTTGTAAATCTTCTTGAAACCACTTTTCTTTTGGCCATTCTTTGCGTAAATCTCCGTCAGGAAAAGTTGTTTTATTTGTAAATTTTCCGGTTAATATCCCCATTTTTAAAGGGCCGCGTATAACAGCTCCTAAATTGTTCTCTTGTAGGTAGGGCAGTATGTCGTTTTCTGGTTTTCGGTTTAATATGTTGTAATCAAGTTGCACAACATCAATTTCATCGTTTTTATTGAAGTGTTTTATATATTGTATGTCGTGAGTTGAAACACCAACAGCTCTTACTTTTCCGTCCCGTTTTAATATTTCAAATGCTCGTAAAAATGCTTCTGTTTCTTCTTGTTTATCCCACCAAATGTGACAGAAATAAACATCAATATAATCTGTTTCTAGGCGTAGTAAGCTAGTTTCAAATACTGCGATCACTTTTTCGGCAGTATTATAAACAGGCTCTCCACTTGGATCATAGTGATGCCCAATTAAACCGCCTTTCGTTGATAAAACGATATTATTACGGTGCTCTCTTATCGCTTGAGTTACTAACCTTTCACTATGTCCTAATCCGTATACATCAGCAGTATCAATAAAGTTTACGCCGCATTCAATTGCTTTCTTCATAGCGGTTATAGATTGTGTGTCGTTAACAGGACCCCATTCATCGCCGCCAATCGCCCACGCTCCAAAGCCAATTTCAGAAACAGTAATTCCAGTTTTACCTAATGTACGGTAGTGCATCATTTTTCCTCCTTGTAAGCATGTTATAACATCGGTATGCAAAACTAGAATTTATATGTGTAAAAATATTTTCTACAATTGGGGAAAAAGAATAACATAAACTACTATTTTATAGCAGCATAAATAAAAATTCTCATTTTAAATACAGAGATGTCGTCGAACGCTATCTCTAATTGGTTAATTTGTGAGATTTTTTTGTGAAGGAGGTTATTTTATAAGAATAGAATTTAAGTTAGTAAGAGATCGTGCCTATGGTAGTGAGAAAATATGGGTTAGGGGGATTTGAAAATGAGGAAACTCAAAAGAGTCAATGTTCCTAATATACCAGAGCAACTATCACAGCCTAACGACAAGCGAACTATAAATAAGAAGAAGTTAAGGCGTTTTATTTTCATGTTCATTTTTATTGCTGCGACTACTTTGTACGTTCAATATATTTTAACGAAACAACAAGAAGTAATTAATGGCAAAAAAGATACTATAACAAATCAAAAAAAACAATTAGTTTCTTTAAAGAAAGATCAAGGTTCTTTAAAGACTAACATTGAGAATTTAACCGGTAATGAAGAAGAGATTTTAAAGTTTGCTAGAAAAGAGTATCAATTTTCTAAGTCAAACGAAACAATATTCGTATTGCCAAAGTGAAGTGGTGGAACAGTTAGCGATAGCTAACTGTTTTTTGATGTATGAGGGAAAAAGTTGTTTGTAGTGTGAATGTCATGGTACAAGGAGCAATGACATATTGTAAAAATGAGAAGTTTGAGCCAATTTTAATTGTTTCAAGAGATTTTCATAATTATGGAATATATGTCAAAATGAATATTATCAAAATTCTGTCAATTGTATATAATACAAGGTAAGCGGATACATTTTTTAATCAACGTTGAGTTAACAGCTTATACGTCTGTTAAGAAAACCGTTATCCTCGTATAAGAAAGGAAGATAGCTGTGTACGCTTCAAATACAATTTACGTCGTAGGGGATGCGAAAGCACCTCAAAATAATCCCATTACCGAAAAGTTCAAAAGTTATTTTGTAGCATTTGTACTTGAGAAGGATACAGGGGAAATTGTAGATGCAGATTGCTCAGCCACAATTGCATTAACATCTCAATTTGTTAAATATTTGTTTCTACATAAAAATATTAATGACCCAGCATTAGTAACAGAAATAAAAAATCGATACTTCGGTTCGTCTCAAAAGGCGCTACTTGTAGCGCTAAAGGATGCACAGAAAAAATATAATCAGATCGCTGCTTTGTCTACCCATTCATAGACAAAATCCAGCCGTAAGAATCTTCTTATGGCTGGATTTTTTTGTTTCGCATTAACGGAAAAGCCACCCGGGGATTAAAGTATCACTCTATAAACAATGAAAGGATGAACAAAATGAAAATTACCGATGTGAAGGTAAACCGCCGACATGTAAAGCTTCATACACCGTTTAAAACTGCGCTTCGCACTGTAACGGAAATCGAAAGTATAGATGTGTTTATTCATACAGATGAAGGGATTGTTGGAAAAGGAGCTGCTGCAGCAACACCGGTTATTACAGGTGATTTTACCAACGGGATTGAGGAAGCAATATTAGGGCCAATTCGCTCCGTATTAGTTGATAAAGATGTGCTGCAATTTCAAACGTTATTGTTACACATTCAAATGAGCTGTATAGGAAATACAAGTGCGAAAGCGGGGGTAGATATGGCTTTATACGATGTATATTGTCGATTTCACAACATACCGTTATATGCATTGTTAGGTGGGAAGAAAGAGATTCATACTGATATTACAGTAAGTGTGGATGAGCCTTTATTAATGGCAAAAGAAGCGAAAAAGCATATCGAAAAGGGATTCCAAACATTAAAAATTAAGGTGGGTAAAGAGGCACACTTAGATTTAGAACGCATAGAGGCAATTCGAAATGTAGTACCAAAGAATACGACGTTACGTCTAGATGCAAATCAAGGATGGAATCCAAAAGAGGCTGTTTCTATTATTAGAGAAATGGAGAATAGAAATTTAAATATAGAATTTGTAGAACAACCAGTTCATGCGAAAGATTGGGAAGGATTAAAGTACGTGAAGGACAATGTACAAACGCCTATTATGGCAGATGAAAGTATGTTTTCGGCAAGCGATGCATTAAAGATTATCCAAGGAGGATATGCAGACCTACTTAATATTAAATTAATGAAATGCGGCGGCATACGAGAAGCATGGAAAATTGCGGATATTGCGGAAGCAGCAGGTGTGAAGTGTATGGTTGGAAGTATGATGGAACCTTCACTTTCAGTTAGCGTTGTTGCCCATTTAGCTGCGGCACATCCGAACATTCATTACTTTGATCTTGATGCACCGTTATGGTTAATGGAAGACCCAGAAGGAATGACTTACAATGGTCCAAAGGTAAACCTGCATTCTGTAGTGAATATACAATCTTAGAAGTAGTACCTAGTAAACTATCTTTTAAGGGGGATATATATGAAAAAAGTAGGAACTGCATTTTTGACAACCTTATTTATATTTTCATCGTTTACATCGGCAAATGCTGAAGAGAAGAAGGATAATAAAGCATTTATAGATGTATCTGCTGCAACGTTATGGACTGCGCCTGACTCATTACGACCAATTGATGCACCGAGCGCAACAAATCCAGTTGATTTATGGAAGTGGACGAAATCAATGACGTTAGATGAGAAGCTTTGGTTAACGAATGCAAATAAATTAGAAACGCAAGCGCTACTCGGTCAAGAAGTAACAGTAATTGATAAAAAAGGTGATTGGGTAAAAGTACTAGTGCACGGACAGCCAACGCCGCGAAATGAAGAAGGGTATCCAGGGTGGATGCCTGAAAAACAATTAACGTATAATCAAGAATTTGTAGATAAAACAAACGAACCTTTCGTATTAATAACGAAACCGACAGCAATTGTATATATTAACCCTTCTGAAAAACATAAATCACTTGAAGTCAGCTATAATACGCGTTTACTGCTATTAAGTGAAGATACGATCTCATACCGCGTATTGTTGCCAAATGGTCAGAAGGCGTGGCTACGGAAAAATGATGGAACTGTTTACCATTCTCAAAATGATATTCCGACTCCAACCGCTGATGACTTAATAAACACCGGAAAAATGTTTTTAGGATTACCGTATATATGGGCTGGTACAAGTGGTTTTGGATTTGATTGCTCTGGATTTACACATACGATTTATAAATCACATGGCATTACAATACCGAGGGATTCTGGGCCACAATCAAAAGCAGGAATTGCGGTTGATAAAGAAAACCTACAAAAGGGCGATTTAATATTCTTTGCACATAATCAAGGAAAAGGTAGTGTTCATCACGTTGCCATGTATATTGGTGATGGGAATATGATTCATTCACCAAGAGCTGAAAGATCGGTAGAAATTATACCGTTAAATACACCAGGATATATAGAAGAATACGCTGGTGCTCGTCGTTATTTACCTTGAAAAAGATAGGGGGGCTTTATATGAAAAAGGTTGTTCGCTATTCATTAGTTAGTACTTTACTTGTCTCTTCATTTTTAGTAGGCTGTGCGAAAGAAAAAACAGCTACGAAGCCGAAAGATGAGAAAAAAGTATTACAACTACTAGAAACGGGTGAAATTCCATCACTGAATTCTGGAAAAGTAACAGATGCAGTATCGTTTAATGTTTTAAACAATGTTATGGAAGGATTATTCCGTTTATCGAAAAATGATGAAGTGATTCAGGCTGGGACACAAAAATATGAAGTGAGTAAAGACGGAAAGACTTATACATTCCACTTGCGTGATGCGAAATGGTCTAACGGCGATCCAGTAACAGCTCAAGATTACGTATATGCTTGGAAGCAACTTATAAATCCAGATACAGCCTCTCAATATGCATATATCGCGTACGATGTGAAGAATGCGGAAAAGATAAATAAGAAACAATTAGGCTTAGAAGAATTAGGTGTGAAAGCAAAGGATGATAAAACGTTCGTTGTTGAGTTAGAACATCCAGTACCGTATTTTACGAAACTACTTATTTTACCGTCTTTCTATCCAATTAATGAAAAATTTGCGAAAGAGCAAGGTGATAAATACGGGTTAGAGGCAAATAAAGCGATATATAATGGGCCGTTTACATTATCGGAGTGGAAGCACGAAGCGAGCTTTACAATGAAGAAAAACGATAAATATTGGGATAAAAAAGAAGTGAAATTAGATGAAGTAAACTACCAAATTGTTAAAGAAATTTCAACTGCGGTAAATTTATATGAAACAGATAAGGTAGATAGGGCTGTCATTTCTACAGAATTCGTAGATAAATATAAAAATAATAAAGAACTGAAACAATATACAGATCCAGTTATGTATTTCTTCCGTTTCAATGAAAATGTACCGATTCTTAAAAATAAAAACGCACGCCTTGCACTTAGCACAGTTTTTGATAAGAAGGGACTTGCGACTTCATTTTTAAATGATGGATCAGTTGCTGCGAATTATTACGTACCAAAAGGATTTTTAAAAGGACCAGATAAGAAAGATTTTAGAAGTACGGCAGGTGAGTTTAATAAGACTGATGTAAAACAAGCGAAAGAATATTGGGAAAAGGCGAAGCAAGAGACAGGCACAAATGAAGTGACGTTAGAGCTATTAAACTATGACTTAGAGAACTTTAAAAAAGTAGGAGAATATATTAAAGAACAGCTTGAGAAAAACTTACCAGGGCTAAAAGTTAATGTGAAATTACAACCACATACGCAAAAACTAGCGTTAGAGAAGAAAAAAGAATACGAAATGTCGTTATCACGTTGGTTACCTGATTATCCAGATCCAATGACATACTTAGAAGTTTTCCTTTCGGGAAGTACCGTAAATAATACAGGATATGCAAATCCAGAGTATGACGCGTTAATTAAGAAGATTAAAACTGAATTAGGTAATGATGAAAAGGCTCGCTGGAAAGCAATGCAAGATGCTGAAAAAGTACTTCTTGATGATGCAGTAATTGCACCGGTATTCCAGCGCGGATTATCGTATTTACAAAAGCCATATGTGAAAGACTTATATGTACATCAATTCGGTCCAGCAACAAGTTTAAAATGGGCAGATGTACAAAAATAAAGTGATGAAGAAACAGACTTCACGTATGTGATAGTCTGTTTTTTCTTATAGCTTCAAATGAATTATAGACATTTTATAAGTTTTTTCATCGCTTAAAAATAAAATTATTACATAAATTCCAGTGTGAAATTTATGTAGAATCTTGTATAATTAACATGTTTCTTTGGAAGCATTTTCTTGCGCTATTTGTATAGGACTTAATAGAGCAAGGGAGGAAATACATACATGTATATAATAGATAAATAGAATGGAGCATGTATTGAAAAAAAGGAGAGAAATGATGACGTGTCATAAACAAGGGTTACAATTTATTCGTAATAGAAAGAGGAACAACCGATGAAGATGAAGCATGCTTTTGGTCCAATTATTTTAGCCTGTGTACTCTTTTTCATTGTATTGCTTATTCCATCTAAGAGTTTAGTATCACTATTAAGCGATAAAAAGATAGAAGATGCAGCAACTTCCTTACAAAAAGAGAAATTACAAAGTGTTTTCTTGCAACAGAAAATGTTAGAGAATTCGCAGTATTTACCGATGTATGGTTCATCAGAGTTTTTACGAATGGATGCATATCATCCATCTAACTATTTTAAAGTAAATCCAGCAGGTTTTACTCCATTTTTAATAGGGACTGGTGGTACGCAAAGCTTGGCTCATATATTAAATATGACGTCTACAATGGATGAATTAGAAGGTAAAAAGGTAGTCTTTGTTCTTTCACCACAATGGTTTACAAAAACCGGTGTATCACAAGGGGATTTTACAAATAATTTCTCCAAACAACAAGCCTATCACTTTATTTTTAATGACGAAATAAAGCCTGAAATGAAGAAAAAAATCGCGAAACGTTTACTAGATTATAAAGTTGTTCGTAAGGATGCGATATTAAGTAGTTCGCTAGAAAGTATTGTATATAACGATACAAAACATAACATAAAAGCTGAACTAGCTAAACCGCTAGCGTATATGTACCGGAACATTTTAGATCATCGAGATTTATTTAACTCTCTATTTAAGATCGAACCGATGAAAGAGGAAACAAATATGGGTTTACGTTCGCTTTCTTGGGAAGATGCACGTAAACATGCGGAACAAGAAGGTAAAGTAGGATCCACAACAAATACATTCGGAATTGAAAATCCATATTATTATAAACATAATTTAAAGAAAAAATTAAAAGGTTTAAAAAACTTTAGAGCAAATGAATCGTATGATGATTCACCAGAATATGATGACTTACAAATTGTTTTAGATCTTTTCAAAGAAAAAAATGTAAAACCACTCTTTATTTCTGTGCCTGTAAACGGACCGTGGTATGATTACGCTGGTTTCCCAAAAGAACGTCGTGATGTGTATTACAATAAGGTTCGCGATCAAGTCGAGAAAGCAGGATACCCAGTAGTCGATTTTTCTAGCCATGAATATGATAAGTATTTCTTAAAAGATACAATTCATTTAGGCTGGAAAGGCTGGATCTATTTTGATGAAGCTGTGCAGAAGTTTTACTCTGAAAAATAATGCATAAACAATAGAAACAGGAATGGCAATAAAGCCGTTCCTGTTTTTTAGTATAGAGGATTTTGGTGTGGGCAATTTGGAAAGGCGTGTATATCTTGAATTTGTCTAAAGTCATAATGTTTCATGGCGAACTGGGCTTGGTAAAGGTATTCGTAAACAAATAATTGATTATTTTGAACGCCGCATAAAACGCCGGAAGTTCCTTGCCCATTAATAAGAGAAATACCAACAGGGCGTCCGATTAAGTATGGTACTTTTTGCTGCCAATGCATAGGGGGATCACTCCTTTTTGAGTTACTATACGAAATTACAAATGAATTGTAACTTATCCAAGTAAATCTTAAACTGGAGGGTTTTAATGAAATGTCTAGAAATCATTAATATGAATGAATTATTTGTGTGGAAGAGGAGTGCATTATGGAGAAAGGAAGGATTCTGAAAGAAAAGTTAAATCTAATAGAATGGTGCCAAACATTGAATGGAATATCGGAGGATATATGGTTTCAACCATTTAAAAAAGGTTCATGGGCAATTGCGGATGTAATTTCACATTTTATTGTTTGGGATGAGTTTCTAATGAAGTATAGAATTTCATATTTTGTAAGCGGGAAATCTGTACCTATCGTTCCAACAGATGTTGAGGAAATGAATAAGGGTGCAATAAAATATGCAAGGTCTGGTATTTCAAAAGAAGAACTAATAGATCAATTTAGCTTTACTCGTAAACAATTAGTAGACCAAATTGAGGTTAAATAATTATTTTTCATCACTTATCGAGCATGACTTAAAGCATAAAAAAGAAATAATACAATTTCTAATACATGATCAAGCCGATAATAAAAACCGCTATAATTCTTAATGAATTTATAGCGGTTTTTATTATAATCTTAAGCAAGATTTTTACGTTTTTTTGTCCACTTTTTTATAACGAAATATAAAAGTATAAGTACAACGCCACCGATAGCGAACGATTTCACATACGGTCCAGCAATATCGTTAATATTCTCCCAATTTTCACCTAGTTTCTCACCTAAATAAATGAAAATGATAGACCAAGGGATGATCGCAAGTGCTGTTAATGTAGTGAAACGTAGTAATGGCATTTTTGTAATACCAGCAGGAATTGATATCGCATGACGAACGATAGGAATGAAACGTGCAGTGAAAATTACGCCAGTTCCGTAACGATTAAACCAATCTTCAGCAGCATCCATTTGTTTTTTATGTATGAAAATATACTTACCGTAACGTTCTAATACAGGGCGACCACCATATCGACCAATCCAGTAAACAAAGATTTGGGCAATAACACCACCAATTGTACCGAATATAACTGCGCCTACAAATGAGATACTACCATTGAATACTAAGTATCCCGCATAAGCAAGGACAATCTCACTTGGAATAATTTCAATCATAAGTCCAAGCATTATGCCCCAATAACCTAATCCCTCAAAAAATGTTAATACTGAATGAATAAAACTACTTAACATTGTTGCACCTTCTAATGTATGAATTTTGAATATAAGCCCCTTTATTTAACAATATAAAAGGTTCACTATATGTAGATTATACCTTATTTATATAGTGGATTGCCATTTCAATTCTTTTATGTCTCTCATAAGTATTATAGTAAAGGATATAAGCCCAGTTTTCATGAAGAGATAATGAAAAGATTATTAAAAATTTCTCATATATTAGTTAGAATAAAGGTGTCTACATAAAACTTTTTAGTCTCCGAAAAAGTTCATGAAGGGCAATTTCGAATTTCATGTGAGCTTAATAGTACAAAAGATATATTGATATAAAAAAACAGGAGCAAATCTGCTCCTGTTTTTTAAGGTTTCACATCTAAATTTTGTAAAAATAACGTTGCTGTCACATATCGTTTCGCTAGCATTTGTACATAAGCGGTATGTACAGAAAGTGTGGCGATAATAATAGCGTTACGAATTGCTTCGCGTTGTTCGTTATTAATTTGATCGAACTTACTTGCTATTTTATCAGCCTTTTCTTTTACGATATTTTCGATCGTATGAACTGTATCTGTAGCATTTAGTTGTAAGCAATTCCCTTGATTCAGTTCTTCAAATAAAGAAGAATAAGCTACATATAAATGAAGAGGGTTAATTAAATCATCACTTCGATCGGCCGGGTCATTTACGATGAGTCGTAATAGTTTGCGAATAGATTCAAAATCAAGCGCTGTTTTTAAATCTTCGACAATGAATAATAATGCTGCTTGTTCGATTGAGTATTTCTTCCCTTTTTGAGGGGAGCCGATCATTTCTTTTATATCTCGTTTCACCCAGTTTTGCATAGCAGTTACAGAGAAGCTCGTATTTTCAATCTGATTGCCAAGCGCAACTATTTCATTTAAAGAAAAACCGACATCCGTATCGTCAATCTTAATCAATTTTTCAAAAATAGGCGAAAGTGCGGTTGTAATAAAAGCAGTAACGCTTTGTCCGCTTTCAATATCTTTTTTATGTGACTTTGCCCAAGCTTCTTGTAAAATGCCGAGAGGCTTCTTCGTATTCCATCCTCTTAGTGATAGAAGGAGCGTTGCCATTTCGTTTCGTGTGAGATGAAATGTTTCCATCTTTTCACCTCCAAAATTATAAAAAGTTCTTATGAACTTATAATATGTTTTGTTTCATTTAAAGTCAATTCCGTTTTGCTTAATTTTTCCTATGTCATGAAATTGTCGTAAGTAAATAATGCTTGCATATTTCGACAAAAGTTCATATAATAAGTTCATAAGAACCTTTAAAATGGTTTTAAAACAAATCTATCATTCTGAATTTACTAGAAAGGTAGATTTCACATATATCTATATAAAAGGAGAATGGATATAATATGTTGAAAAAACTTGTAGCAGTAATGACAGCATTCATGGTTATCTTTGGGGCTAGTAGCTTTATGTTCGTAGATCATGCGGCAGCGAAAAGTTACAAATCTGGTAAAAAATCATATACACCAAGTTCAGGTCAAAAGTCAAAAGTTGATTTAAACAAAAAAGATTCTAATGTGAATTCACAAAAAACGACAACTGATTCAAAAACAAAAGCAACAAACACAGCACCAAAAAGTAATAAAGGTGGCTTTATGAAAGGCTTATTACTAGGTGGTCTTGGTGGTTTACTAATGGGTAGCTTATTTGCAAATATGGGAGCACTTGGTTCTGTATTAGCGTTTATGGTAAATATGTTAGTAATGGCTGGTATCGTAATGTTAGCAGTTCGTGCATTTAAATACTTCAAAGATCAACGTAAGAAAAAGGCAGATGAAGTAGCATGGAAACAATAAAAATTTCTGAACAAGAATTGATAAATGCGCTTTGTGTATATATCGCTGAAAAAAGACAAGTTGGTCCAGAAGAAGTTTCAGTTGAACTAATGTATGATGACGACTACGGTTTCTCTGCAGAAGTAGAGGTAAATGGTCGCCAGCAAATTTTAATTCAAGCAAACTTAATCGAAGCACTACGCTTGTTGCTTGATCGAGAATACAACGTCAATTCATTTGCAGCAAGATTGCAACTTGAATTAGATGATGAAGAAGGTATTTACGCATTAGCGAAATTTAATAATAATGAACAATAAAACTGTTAGAGCTGTATGCTCTAACAGTTTTTATTTGGATTAATATTGCTAGTATGTTTCTTCTTTTAGAATAAAATCCAGTATTTCATGTGTCTTCAATTTAGTATCTGCATCATTTTATCTATCTAATCCAAAGTTGGCTATCCAAATAAATAATAATTTTGACATAAAACGACTTTTATTTATCTATTCGACGAATTATGACAAATAAATCACAACTATATTTGATATGATATTTCAGAAATCTAATATTTTATTATTCAAAGCGAGGTAGAAGAATGATGGTGTGAATTTAGCTGAATTTGCTCATGAGGCTTCTGGTAAAAAAGAAGTGTGTATATCGAGAAGATTAGAAAAGTTCGAAAAAGGAGAACGGAACATGGAAACACAAACTTACAAGTATCCTAGACAAAAGATTAATGGGATTTGGCTAATAATTGCTGGAGCAGCAATGTTTTTACTTTTAATAAAACATAACGGCTATCCAAACGTTTGGCCTTTTATTATTGTTTATACATTAGGAATGATATGGCAATTGAACTCTAAAACTAGGAAAAAATTTGCAGTTGGTTCTGGAACACCGGAACAAAAGAAGTGGGCTAATTTTTCAATGATTATATTGGCTATTTTAGTTTTTCTCATTTTTCATTTTGTTGGTGATGATTATAGAAATTGCTGGCTATTAATTCTTTTAGCTGTAGGTGTTCATTTTTTAATGTTTATTCCGGTACATGGAAAAATGATGTTTTTTCTATCCATCATTTTAATAATCAATTCATTCATAGGATTAATCATTACTAACGTAAATCTAGATGTCTTTTTTGTAGTAGATGGTTTAATGAAAATTTTAGTTGGTGTAATTTTTATTAGGTTAAGTCCTATTGATTTTTAAAATACAGTTGATTAATACATTAGAAAAGAAGGCGTAGTAATGATATTTTTTATGTTATCTATTAGTGTAGGATTAATATTTTTTGTTCATTATATAACGAAACAGATGTTTAAATACGAAGTAAATCACCTAAGTTCAAAAAAACGCTTTTTAATAAATCTTTTGCAATTTGTTAGATTTGCACCATTAATTGTATTACTTGTAATATACATAATGGTTTTAACAACTTTGCATACGAAAACAGGTATTCGACTATCTCATGCATGGTATGCTGCGCAATTTTGGGCCTATTATACGTTTTTGTATTGTATTTATATGATAACTAGGAAAAAACTGCTTCTTTTTTCAATGGTTATAGCCTTAATTATGGCCATTTATTACACTCCGTTGTTCCACTTTGAAAACCAATTTATAGGATTGTATGTAATTGTCGCTAATATTTATGGAATTTTAATGTTTATAAATTTATGGATGTCGATATCGAAAGTTTTAGTCGGAATGAAAAATAGGTAATACCTTTGGTTCCTGTAATTGACGTAACAGAAATACTAGATGTAGTACGAAAAGTATAAAAAAGGCGGTGGAAATGAATCCACCGCCTTTTTTATATGCTAGTATTTCACGCTTTCATTTGTTGATTTTCTTCAAATGATTGAAAATCACGCCAAATCTCATTCATCTTTTGTCTACCAACATCAACCATCGGATTAAACTGAATCGCAGCTTTCTGACGTACAGTGTGAACATTTTGAATTGCATGTTGTAAATGTTTTTCAACCGAATTAGATGTTTTATTAGCTTGTTTTACGATTGAATATCCAGCGACTGTTCCTTGCACCATCGCGATTTTTCCGCTTTCAATTCCAGTAATATTTCCAGCTACAAATAAACCTGGAAGAGGGGTTTCCATTTCTTCTGAATGAAGTGGAACATGTCCGCCTAATTCTGGAATGTAATGGAAAGGGCATCCCGCTACAGCCGCAAGCTCAGCAAGCGGATATAAACCTCCGGCTATACAAACGAAGTCTGCCTCATATATCTTTTCTGATCCGTTAATAATATTCCCTTTAGAGTCAATGTTAGCAACACGAACACCTTCAACTTGTTCCGCTCCGATAATCTCAAGTGCAGCTTTACGAAGATGAAGCGGCGTCCCGTTTATTTTCATGCCGCTATTTGGATAAAATGTTAATCCAACTTTTCGAATCCAATCATATTTCATAAAACGGCTACCTATACGTAGGAAGGGAGATGAGGCGAGGTGAGCCGCATTTAAGAGTGAGTTTAAAACTTCTTCTGGTTCACCGGCTTTTTGGCTTAATTCGCTTTTTTCAGGGAGTACAATATGATCCACTGTGATTCCAGCTAATTGCAATTCGTTTAAAATGGCGAATGACAAAATATTAGCACCGATAATGATTCCTTTTTTACCAACTTGAACGCGGTGAACATTTGTCATAACTTGAGCTGCTCCAATTGACATAACTCCTGGAAGTGTCCAGCCAGGAAGGGGAATGGAATACTCAGCAGCCCCAGTAGCAATTAGTACGAACGGTGCTTCTAACGTACCGATATTTGTATGCACGAACCAAGACCCCTCATCTTCATCTAAGTTATATACGGAAACACCGCACCGAATATCGACTGAAAGGGATTTTGCTTCTTCATGAAGGCGCTTTGATTCTTCTATTCCGTTCCACCATTCCCCAGTAGGCTCTTGATGCAACTGACCTAACAATCTCCCGCCCGGCTTCATAAATTCATCAATAACAAGTACGTTAAGTCCAAAACGTGCACAAGAGATGGAAGCTGATAATCCTGCTGGTCCTGCGCCAATAATAATTACATCGATCATCGCTTTTTCACCATCTCTCTCACGATATTCGGATGCTGTTTTCCGCTTTCAACAACCATATCGTTTTCTACAACCGTTAAGCATGCTCGCACGTTTGTTTGATTGTTTACTGTCACACGGCATTCAGAACAATGTCCGATATTACAATAAATACCTCGCGGAGTTCCGCTATCTTCATGCACTCTTAACGTTCTTATTCCGTTTGCAAGTAAAGCGGCCGCTATCGTTTCATGTTCATATGCTTCGTATTGTTGACCGTTAAATTGAAAAGTGATGTGCTGATTATTATTTAAACTACCTAAAATAGGGTGATTTGTAATTCTACTCATGATTTTCACCTACCGCTCCAAAAGTAACTGCGCGCACGGGTGGCTGATATTTTAATGGAATTTCATTGGGAGTTATGTCAGGGTTTGTACTTTCAATCATTCGATCTATCATCATTCTACATGTGCGACCACCACAAAATCCCATGCCAGCACGTGTTCTTAGTTTTAATTCTCTTGCCGAGCATTTATATTCAGCAATTGTCGATTGAAGTTGTCCGTATGTAACTTCTTCACAACGACAAACAATTAAGTTCTCTTTATTCGTCATATGTATTCCTCCTCTAGTTCGGTTTACATAAATTATTATGCAAAAACTATGCCAATATAGAGGAGGAGAGGGATTATTGTAACCCCAGTCTTTTTAAACGATTATATAAAGTGGCCCTCGTTACGCCAAGTTGTTTCGCACATTCTAATTTATTACCATCTAAAATGCATAAAGCTCTTTCAATTACCTTTTTCTCATGCTCATCCATTTCTTCTTGTAAAGAAAGAATCGTATTATTGTTGCTGAGTAATAGGGATTGAGCCGTATGATTGTCTAAAGTATCATTTGTGTAAAACGGTAAATATTCTTGTTTTATAATGCCGTCTGTCGCAAATACGACGAGTCTTTCAACTACGTTGCGGAGCTCGCGAATATTACCAGGCCAATTGTAATGAAGCAGTTCATGCATAATATTTGAAGGTAAGTCTCGAATAGGCCTGTTATAGTTTATTGAAAAATCATTTAAAAAGGAGTACGTCAATTCGATAATATCCTCTCGTCTTTCGCGCAGCGGTGGAATAAGCAAGCTAACTACATTTAAGCGATAGTATAAATCTTCTCGGAAAGTTCCTTTTCTCATTTCTTCTTGTAAATCACGGTTTGTAGCAGCGATAATACGGAAATCAATATTGATTTCTTTTTCTCCACCAACTCGGTAATACTTTCGTTCCTGCAGTACACGCAAAAGTTTCACTTGCATATCGAGCGGCATTTCGCCTATTTCATCGAGGAATAAAGTACCGCCTTGTGCAAGTTCTATTTTACCTTTCTTACCTTTACTATTTGCACCAGAAAAAGCCCCACGCTCGTAACCAAATAATTCACTTTCAAATAACGCTTCTGGGATTGCGCCGCAGTTAATTGAAATGAAAGGGGCATTTGCTGTCTCACTTGCTTCATGAATTGCTTTCGCAAACACTTCTTTTCCAACTCCGCTTTCTCCGAGTATTAAAACCGTGGATTTCACTGAACAAACCTTTCTAGCTAATTGAATCGTTCTTTGTATAACAGGGCTTTTTCCATTCATCGCAAGGAAAGGATCGGATGAATCTTTATATTTTGCTACTTCTTGTTCTAAACGGTGCATTTCATGCGACATATTAAATAGTTTTTCATTTAATACGACTTGATTTGTAACATCCGTTTCTGAAACGACTGCTCCAATAATTTTATCGTTGCAATAAACTGGGTTTGAATTAATTAATACGAACAAATCTGGACGTGGCTGATGGAACTGAGCAATTATGCTTTTTCCGTCATGTAATGATTGCAAAATTTCTAAATCTTTATAATCAAAAAAACGGGTGATGGGTTGTTCGATAATTTCATTATGGTTCACTGAAAAAATCTTTTCAGCGCCATCTGTCCAAGTACGAACGCATTCTTTATCGTCGATGACTGTAACAGAAGAATCAGACGTTTGAATAACAGTGTTATAAAAAGCTAGTAGTTCATTGTAATACTTATAAAGAAAAGGAATCATTTGCTGAGCAGTTATACAGCATAAAGGCTCTTGATTTTCTTTAATGATGACAACGGCTAGTTCATGAGAAAATGCGTCGATTAAAGTAGTGAAAGAGTCATCTTCATATATAACTGTGCACCTCCATTCCTCAGTAGGTGAATGGAGGTAATAAAATTTTTCACCTACCTGTTTCATGCGCTTAACGATACTTGTACAATCAATTGACAAAATTTTTATTAACTCTTTTATTGTTGGGAATGAAAATGCCATATTGCCCTCCTATTATGTATAAAAATTTAGACAGTGATAAAAAAATAATACACCTATTTACGATAAATTTAAAATATTTTTACAAATAAAAATTATTTCATATAAATAGTTCTGTATGTAGAGTTGGCACACCAATTGCATAAATAGAAAGTGAGAGATTTAGGAGAAAGGAGGGGTGCTATGTGAGACACTGTGACGTTTTAATAATAGGCGGTGGTATTATAGGCTGTTCTATCGCGTATTACACATCAAAATACGGAAGAGACGTAACAATCATCGAAAAAGGAGAATTTGTCAGTGGGACGTCTTCACGGTGTGACGGGAACATTTTGGCTATTGATAAAGACCCAGGATTTGATAGTCAAATGTCGTTAGTAAGTCAAAAATTAGTAACTGAATTAAGTGAAGAGTTGGCACACTCATTTGAATATAGGGCGCCAGGAAGCATTCTCGTTTGTGAATCAGACGAAGAGATGGAGGCAGCGCAGCAATGGGTAAATCGTCAAAAAGAGGCTGGTTTACCATTTCGAATGCTTGATAGGCAAGATATAAGAGAGGAATCACCATTTTTTGCGGATGATTTATTAGGTGGTTTAGAATGCGCAACTGATTCGACTGTAAATCCATATCTTCTTGCTTTTTCACTTCTTGCAGAATCGAAGAAATTTGGTACGAAAGCTTTTAATCATACAGAAGTGAAAGAAATAAAAATAGATATAGACGGTTCCTTTATTGTAGAAACGACAAATGGAACGTTTACTGCGAAGCAAGTTGTGAACGCAGCCGGTGTGTGGGCTCCTAAAATCGGACAGATGTTAGATGTGAATATCCCAATTGAACCGAGAAAGGGACATATTATTGTAGCTTCAAGGCAACGACACGTTGGCTGCCGTAAAGTAATGGAATTTGGTTATTTAATTTCTAAATTTGGTGGAAAACGAAAAGTGGATGCTTTAACTGAAAAGTATGGGGTGGCACTTGTATTTGAACCGACAGAAAGCCAAAATTTTTTAATTGGTAGTAGTAGAGAGTTTGTAGGTTTTCATACGAAGATAAATAACGAGGTTATTAAATGTATTGCGAATAGAGCAATTCGTTTTTATCCGAAAATGGCAGATATGATGGTGATTCGTTCATATGCTGGATTACGCCCGTGGACAGAAGATCATTTGCCGATAATTTCACGAGTGGAACATATTCCGAATTATTTTATTGCAGCAGGACATGAAGGTGATGGAATTAGTCTTGCGGCAGTTACTGGGAAAGTGATTGAAGAGTTATTAAATGAAAAAGAAACAAGCATTCCTATTGAACCACTTCGTTTGAGTCGTTTTACAGAAAGGGTGTTAAACGGATGAGGTCACAAAGAGTCTTTACGACAATTGATACACATACGGGCGGGAATCCAACGAGGACATTAATTAGCGGACTTCCTAAGTTAATTGGAGAGACGATAGCAGAGAAGATGTTACATATGAAAAGAGAGTATGACTGGATTCGGAAATTGTTAATGAATGAACCTCGTGGTCATGATGTAATGTCAGGGGCATTATTAACAGATCCGTGTCATCCTGAAGCTGATATAGGTGTTATATACATAGAGACAGGTGGATATTTGCCGATGTGTGGCCACGATACAATCGGTGTATGTACAGCTTTAGTTGAATCAGGTTTAATTCCAGTAATTGAACCGGTTACTTCTTTAAAGCTAGATACACCAGCTGGCTTAGTTGAAGTAGATATTTCTGTTCAAGATGGGAAAGCGAAAGAAGTCTCCTTCTGTAACATACCAGCTTTTTTACTGAAAAATATTTCTGTACACGTCGAAGAAATTGGAGCTGTAGAGGCTGATATTGCGTATGGAGGGAATTTTTATGCCATTATCGATGCGAAGTCAGTAGGTTTAGAGTTAGTACCAGAAAACGCATCTACAATCATTGATAAGGCGATTCATATTAGAAATACAATTAATGAGAAGTTTGAAATCATTCATCCAGAGTATTCGTTTATAAGAGGATTAACACATGTTGAATTTTATACAGATCCTACTCATGAAAGTGCGCATGTGAAAAATACAGTTGTTGTTCCGCCAGGAGGAATTGATCGATCTCCATGTGGCACAGGAACATCAGCGAAGTTAGCTGTATTATACGCTCATAAAAAAATTAAAATCGATGAAGAGTTTATTCATGAGAGTATCGTTGGCTCATTATTTAAAGGGTGTGTCATAAATACGACATATGTGGAAAATATTGAAGCTGTAATAACGAAAATTACAGGATCAGCTTGGCTTATGGGTATGCATAGATTTTTTTACAATGAAAAGGATCCACTTAAAGAAGGCTTTTTGCTAATTCCGCCGATGGAACATGAAACGGAGGATGTAAAATGAACATTCAAAAAATGTATACAGCAGTAGACGTACACGTAAATGGCGAGGCGTTTCGTGTAATGAAAGACGTACCATGCAAATACTATTACAGTTTGGAGCAATTAAATGAACAATTTTTAGGTGAATTAGCAGAAGAAATGAAACTTTTATTAAATGAACCACGTGGTTTCATCGGTTTAAATGGATGTATTGTCGTTCCTTCTATTCATAATGAAGTGGATGCAGCTGTATTGTTTTTTAATCATGAAGGAGCCATTCCTCTTCATTACGGAGGCATTGTCGCAGTAATAACGATGTTACTAGAAAGTGGGTATTTAAAAAAGAGAGAGTCTAATCAATACAAAATCGAAACGCTATCTGGAATATTTTCAGTGAATGCATATGTAGAGAATGATGAAGTTGTATCTGTTTCGTTTGAAAGCAAACTATGTTATATGATTGAGAAAAATTTAAAGGTTGGTAATATAAGTTACTCTCTCATACAGGCAGATAAAGTATATGCAGTTGTAGAAAAAGATACGTATTCGCCAGAAATCAGTATTGAAAACATCTCTAAATTAAAAAAATGGGGTGAAGCTACACTTCAAGCTATACAAAAACAGTCATTAATAAAAAGACTTATTTTAGTAGATTCTATGCGAAAAGAAAAGAACCATATAAAGTCGATTACATTTCATGAAGATAACTTTATAGTACGTTCACCAGGTTTTGTTTCTACTATTGTGTCTTATGTTCATACATTATTTAAAAATGATTATATAGCGGATAAACCTTTTAAAAATGAAAGTATTTTTAATAGCTTTATAACAGTAGAAAAAGTGAAGAAAGAAGAACTTGGATACATTTTTCGATTTGAAAGTAGAGGGTTTATTACAGGTATGCAAACATTTATATTAGATCCTACTGATCCGTTTCCAACAGGTTTCTTATTAAAATAATATGTTAAAGGGAGAGATAAAGATGCAAAAAATTAAAGGGGCATTTCCAGTATTAATAACACCGATGGATGAATTTCAAGAGATTGATTGGAAAGGCGTAAAACAAAACGTAAACTACTTTATTGAGCAAAAGGTAGTTGGAATTATTATTAATGGAAGTACGGGAGAATTTGTTAGTTTATCAAAAGAAGAACGATTTAACATGGTAGAAACAGTATTAAAAGAAGTTGATGGCCGTATTCCTGTCATTGTTGGAACTGCTGCAGAGACGACGAAAGAAACAATTGAATATACGAAACATGCAGAAGCGCACGGAGCGGATTGCGCATTAATTATAAACTCTTACTATTGTAAACCGAAGGAAGAGGAGATTTATTTTCATTTTAAAGAAATCTCAAACGCTGTAAATATACCAATTATGCTATACAATAACCCATTTACTTCTGGTGTTGATATGAGCACAGAGTTAATGCTCCGTATTGGAAAAGAATGTGAAAATGTTACACATATTAAAGAATCTAGTGGAGATATTCGAAAAGCGAGAGATTTAGTAAGACAAGGTGAAGGTGCTTTCCAAGTCTTCTGCGGATCTGAAGATTTAGTTATGGAATCTTATTTAGTTGGTGCATCGGGATGGGTTTCAGTAGCAGGAAATATCGTTCCAGGACTCGTTACGAAAATGTATGAGCATTTTCAAAATGGTGAATTAGAAAAAGCGTGGGAAATGAACGATGCTATTTTACCTCTTTGTGAGTTTCTTGAAGGATCAGGAAAGTATGTGCAAATCGTTAAACGTTCAATGGAATTACATGGGCAAGTCGGAGGACCTTCACGTTATCCGAGATTAGGATTAACTGAAGAAGAAGATCAAAAGCTTCAAGCTATTTTACTAGAAATTGCAGCTCATGCAGCTGTTTAAATAAGGAGGAGAGTATATATGTTAACGACAAACATTGAGCTGAAACCAAAAGTGAAAGCGTTTTTAAATGAAGAAATTAAAATGTTTATTAATGGTGAATTTGTTTCTTCAATAAGTGGAAAGACGTTTGAAACATACAATCCAGCAACAGAAGATGTTCTAGCAGTCGTATGTGAAGCGCAAGAAGAAGATGTTGATGTCGCAGTAAAAGCGGCAAGATTTGCTTTTGAATCAGGCCCGTGGGCAGAGATGACTACTGCTGAAAGAGCACACCTTATTTATAAATTAGCAGATTTAATTGAAGAGCATAGAGAAGAATTAGCACAGCTGGAAGCTTTAGATAATGGAAAACCATATCAAGTAGCACTTGATGATGATATTTCAGCGACTGTAGAAAATTACCGCTATTACGCGGGATGGGCTACAAAAATTATCGGGCAAACAATTCCAATTTCAAAAGATTATTTAAATTACACACGTCACGAACCGGTTGGTGTTGTAGGTCAAATTATTCCGTGGAATTTTCCGCTCGTTATGTCTTCTTGGAAAATGGGAGCCGCTCTTGCGACGGGTTGTACGATTGTATTAAAACCAGCAGAGCAAACACCTTTATCTTTACTATATACAGCGAAGCTTTTTAAAGAAGCTGGTTTTCCAAACGGTGTCGTAAACTTTGTACCAGGTTTCGGTCCTGAAGCAGGATCGGCAATTGTAAACCATCATGATATTGATAAAGTAGCTTTCACAGGTTCAACAGTTACAGGGAAATATATTATGCGTCAATCTGCAGAAACAATTAAACATGTAACGTTAGAACTTGGTGGTAAGTCACCAAACATCATTTTAGAAGACGCTGACTTAGAAGAAGCGATTAACGGTGCGTTCCAAGGCATTATGTATAATCATGGTCAAAATTGTAGCGCAGGATCTCGAGTTTTCGTTCATCGGAAACATTATGAAATAGTAGTAAATGAACTTGTGAAAATGGCAAATAACGTGAAGCTAGGGGCAGGTATGGAGGCGGAAACTGAAATGGGACCGCTCGTATCTAAAAAACAACAAGAGCGTGTGCTAAATTACATTGAACAAGGAAAATCTGAAGGTGCTACTGTTGCAGCTGGTGGTAAACGTGCATTTGAAAAAGGTTATTTTGTACAGCCAACAGTATTCACAAATGTTACAGACGATATGACAATCGTTAAGGAAGAAATTTTCGGACCAGTTGTCGTTGTACTCCCGTTCGATTCGACAGAAGAAGTAATTGAAAGAGCAAATCGCTCGTCTTACGGACTTGCTGCGGGCGTATGGACACAAAATATTAAAACAGGGCATCAAGTTGCCAATAAATTAAAGGCAGGAACAGTGTGGATTAATGATTATAACCTAGAAAATGCTGCTGCACCATTTGGTGGATATAAGCAATCTGGTGTTGGACGTGAGTTAGGTTCATATGCACTTGATAATTATACAGAAGTGAAAAGTGTTTGGGTAAATATAAAGTAATAGAGAGTCTAACTGTTAATAAATAGAGGGATGAAATAATGAGAGATGCGGACAACTGGAAGGTTTAATAATAGTTGTCCGTTTTCTTATATATAAAATAGTTTTCAAAAGAATGATAAGGGGGATTTGGATGGAGCAGTTAGTAGAATGGTTAGTAGGGCAAGTTTGGAGTATTGGCTTAGTTGTTTTCGCATTAGGAGCAGGAGTGTATTTCACAATTGCAACTCGTTTTTTACAAATTCGCTATTTTAAGGAGATGATTAAACTATTATTTGAAGGGAAGAGCTCGGAGACTGGGATATCATCCTTTCAAGCATTTTGTTTGGCGTTATCAGGTAGGGTTGGAATTGGTAATATCGCAGGAGTAGCGACAGCTATCGCTTTCGGCGGACCTGGAGCTGTATTTTGGATGTGGGTGATGGCATTATTAGGAGCAGCTAGTGCATTTGTTGAATCAACATTAGCACAAGTATATAAAAGTAAAGTAGGCAATGAATACCGTGGTGGTACGCCATATTTCATTGAGAAAGGCTTGAAAATGAAATGGTTTGCGGTCATGGTAGCGGTCGTTGTAACACTATCATATGGCGTTTTATTACCAGGTATTCAATCGAGTAGTATCGCAGTTGGATTTGAAAATTCTAATGGTATTAGCAAATATATAACTGGTATATTGTTAGTCGTATTATTAGCAGCTATCATTTTTGGTGGTGTAAAGAGAATTGCGGGCGTTTCTCAAATGCTAGTTCCATTTATGGCAATTGGTTATGTAATTGTTACATGTATCGTATTAATTGCGAATGTAACGGAAATTCCAAGTATGTTTGCTTTAATTTTCTCAAGTGCTTTTGGTGTAAATGAAATGTTTGGCGGCATCGTCGGCGCAGCTATTGCATGGGGAGTAAAGCGTGCTGTATTTTCAAACGTCGCTGGTGTTGGGGAAGCGACATATAGCTCCGCTGCTGCTGAAGTATCACATCCTGCAAAACAAGGGCTAGTTCAAGCGTTTTCTGTATATATTGATACAATTGTAGTATGTACAGCGACAGCTCTTATGATATTAATAACAGGTATGTATAATGTAATACCTGAAGGGAAAAGCGCTATTGTAAAGAATATGGGAAATGTAGATGCAGGTCCAATCTATACACAACAAGCAGTTGAAACTGTTATGACAGGATTTGGTCCAATATTTATTTCAATCGCAATCTTCTTTTTTGCATTTACAACTTTACTCGCGTACTACTATATCGCTGAAACGACGCTTACTTATTTAGATCGTGACCTCAAATATAGCTGGTTAAAACCAGTTTTGAAAATTGGGTTTTTAATTATGGTTTACATCGGTAGCGTAGAATCAGCTTCGCTATTATGGAACCTTGGAGATTTAGGAATCGGTAGTATGGCATGGTTAAACTTAATCGCGATTCTATTATTAAGTAAAACGGCATTAAAAGTGTTAAAAGACTATGAAACGCAGAAAAAAGAAGGGAAAGATCCAGTGTTTGATCCTAAAAATGTGGGAATTGAAGGTTTAACATTTTGGGAAGAAAGAAGTAAAGAGGTTGAAAGGAAAAATTCTAAAGAAAAAGTGTCAGTAGATAATGGGCTGAAACTGTAGATGTGCAAATTTAAAAGTTAAATAAACTGAAAATTCATTCTATTTTTAAGAGTAAATATTTGTATATGTCTTTCATTTTATCTCATACTAAAGTAAGTGTGAATAAAATGAATGGAGGATATACGATGGAAAATCAACAATATGGCTCTATAAATGATGTATTACTTGATTATAAAGAAGGTATAGGGAATTTTACGCAACAAATCCCTGAAATTGCAGAAACATATAACGCTTTTACACAAGCATGTTTTCAGGAGGGTACATTAACTAAAAGAGAAAAGCAGCTCATTGCATTAGGGATTAGTTTAGCAACACAAGACGAATATTGTACGATTTATCATACGAAGGGCTGTATTGACCAAGGATGTTCTGATAAAGAAATTTTAGAAGCTTGTGGTGTTTCAGCCGCGTTTGCTGGTGGAGCTGCAATGAGTCAGGCAGTAACCTTAGTACAAGAATGTCTGGTGGAATTGAAACATCAAAGTCATTAAACAAGAAAAAGCCCTCCTTAAAATATTCTTTTAAGGGGGACTTTCTAGTTTAGTCTAATTTTTTTGAAAGAGTTTCAATTGTTTCATATAGTCGATAGCTTTTGTTTTATTCCTTTGTGTAGAAACATATTGTGCCTCGTTTATATCTCTATAATAATTATTAAATATTTCTTCAGAAAGAATTCCGTCAGAGAGAGCTTTTTTAACTTCACAGTGTGGTTCATTTGTATGCGAACAGTTAGAAAATTTACATCTCCTGGATATATTCGTTATATCTTCATATCCAAAATCAAAGTTACCTTCATGATTTATTAAGTCAAATCCTATTTTACTAATAAGTAATCCCTCCACTTTTAAATGAGTTTTTTAGAATCATACATACAAAGTGTATCGTTTTTAAGTTGTTCTTGTTTTAATATTCTGTATTCTTATAAATTGATTTCTCTACATCAGGGAGAAGGGTGTATATGCTCTTCCCAATTAAAGATTCTAATTCATTCTTAATTGTATAGAATCCTTTCCAATGTAAAGAGGTATGAGAGGTTGTGCCATGACGTAAACCAACAGAAACCAATCTTCTTTCAAGCGTAGTAAAACCATCCGCATCAGCGAGAGCGTCGCAAAGAGTAATTACTTTATTGTATAAGTCATAGTCACTATTTTTATTCAATATTTCAATTAATCGGCTTTCCATATAATCGGGAACAAGGCTCCACTCTGCTGCGATATCTAAATGCTCATTTTTGCAAGGAAATGAATGTGTCACACAAATAATCGCGTTTCCTGTATACCCTAAATCATTCATATACATATAGCCATCATAGGAATGAATAACAGATTTAGTAAAACCTTTATATCTTCCTATGTCATGCAGGAGGGCAGCGTTGTATGCTATATCAGCATCTAGGTCGTACCCATTATTAATAAGTTCAACAACTATCTTTTCAGTTGCAAGGGCAACATTACGTGAATGTTCGAACCACGGACCTGGGTTTTGTTCATATGCCCAATCCAGCAATTCTCTTGCATATTTTCTATCTAATATATATTTCATATAGTTATCCTTTCTCTAAAAAATCGTATTTTAAATAATTTCATCTTAGTATTTCATTATTCCTGCTTTAAAAATTGTTACAATGAAACAAAAGGGGGATTAGTAATGCAAGATTTAGTAATTGAAGAGATTAAGCAACTAGAAAATGATATTGAAGAGCTTTCTGAACTGTTGAAAACTGTAGTAGATGATGGAGCGTCGATTGGTTTTTTACCTCCACTAGAAGAAAAAGAAGCAGCGAAGTATTGGCAAACTGTATTAGCACCAGAAGTGATATTGTATGTTGCTAAAATAAACAATGAAGTGGCAGGGAGTATTCAATTATATTTAGTTACAAAGCCTAATGGGATACATAGAGCTGAAATTTGCAAGTTAATGACTCATCCAAACTTTAGACGTAACGGCATTGGACGTTCACTTATGCAAAAAGCAGAGGAACGAGCAAAGCAAGAAAACAGGTCTCTTTTAGTGTTAGATACTAGAGAAGGAGATCCCTCGAATAGATTGTACAAGTCGTTAGACTATCAAGAATCCGGTAAAATACCAGGGTATGCAATTTCTCCGAATGGTGAGTTAGATGCAACAGTAATTTATTATAAAATGATTTAGTTTTTTATTTGAAAAGGGAGATAATTTCAAACGACATATTTGTTATTATGTCTGTGTGTTGATTTACAAAAAGATTAATAATTCAAAATAAAGTTTGATAAAATCCTGTATAATAGTTTTTTTCTTTTGACCCTTTAACTTCATCTGGAATGTTTAATTTAAAGGGCTAGTCTGTAGAGAATTTTAACAGTTTTTTAGATTTTGATTTTGAAGTCTTTTGGTGAATATTAAATGTTAATCTAAAAGATGGAGGTTGCTGTCATGTTGAAACTGTTTCAATATAATTGGCAAGTTCGTGATGAGTGGTTTACATTGTGCAAAGACATGCCGGATGAAGAACTATTAAAGAAACGGGTCGGTGGGTTCGGTAGTATCCTACATACTTTATTTCACATTGTAGATGTGGAATATATGTGGATCTTAGGTTTGCGAGGTGAGCCAGTTCCTGAGGAGCCATTGTTTGAAGAGTATGCCAGCTTGCAAAAAGTAAAAAATCTCTCAGCTCAATATCACGAGAAAGTGAAGCCATTTGTGACATCTTGGACAAATGAAATGGATTCTCGGAAACTTTCAGAAACTGATTTCAATGAAGAACCGATTAGCTCTAGAGACGCATCAATTAGGCGCCGAGTCATTGAATGTACACACGGAGAGATAATACGTCATGTCATTGTCCACGAAATCCACCATATCGGCCAGTTATCTATATGGGCACGTGAAATAGGAAAGGAGCCTGTTTCCGCAAATCTGAGAGGAAGAGGGCTATTCGATAATTAGACTGCCTTTGCCAATTTCGTAATTTATTTATAAACGAATGGTTTAATTGAGTATATTTAAAGCGTGTTTAGATCAATCTTTTTCAAAACACACTTTTTCTTTATATTATTTTATCTAGCTTTATAGAGTTAATGTAATCAAACTTTTTTCGAAGCTACACTGTGATATATAATTGTAAGTAATTATTAACTACTTTAACGCCGTTTGTATTTTCAGACGGTGTTATAAGTATTTAACAATAAAACGACAAAATAAATAATAGATTTGATAACTGGTAATTAAAATGTGAAGAAGAATTGATATTTTTGTAGCTAAACGAATTTGAGAAAGTTTTTAGAGGGTTCTTTTAGTAATGCTCTTCCACTTATAATGGATGTAGAGAAGATGACTAGGCAACTATAGTTATTTTCGTTTCATTTTTGGGAAGGGGATGAAAGAATGAAAAAGACAAGTTTACAAAAGATAAAAAAGGTTATGTTAAGTGGTGGGATATTACTTACTGGATTATTAACATTTGGATTTTCAGAAAAGGCTTCAGCTCATGGGTATGTAGAATCACCAGCGAGCCGATCTTATTTATGTAAGCAAGGGGTAAATGTAAATTGCGGTCCAGTTCAATATGAACCACAAAGTGTAGAAGGAATAGGTGGCTTTCCGCAATTAGGACCTTCTGATGGACAAATTGCAGGTGCTGGTCATTTTCCTGCTTTAGACGTTCAAGCAGTTGATAGGTGGAAGAAAGTTACGTTAAACGGCGGGATGAATACATTCAAGTGGAAACTAACCGCTCCTCATAGTACGAAAGAATGGAAATACTACATTACAAAGAAGGATTGGAATCCAAATATGCCTTTAACAAGGTCTAGTTTAGATTTAGTGCCGTTCTATGTAAAAAATGATGGCGGAGTTAGACCGGGGACAACAGTAACGCATGAAGCAAATGTACCAACTGACCGTAGTGGCTACCATCTTATTTTAGCTGTTTGGGAGATTGCGGACACTGGAAATGCGTTTTATCAAGTTATTGATGTGAACCTTGTGAATAATGGTTTAAATTCCAAATTTGCTTTTAACAATGTAGTGCAAGTTCCTACACTATTTTAAATTAAATATACATTTTGATCATCTAATTCATTTTAGATGATCTTTTTTATGAAAAATATAGAAGAAAGTACAATTATTTATAAAAAAATGTGTCTAAAATATTGTCATATTTGCTTCTTTAAGATATCCTTTTCATGAAGAGGTGGAAAACATGGAAAAAGTACTAGTTTTCGGGCATAAAAACCCAGATACAGATGCAATTTGTTCTGCGATTGCTTATGCAGAATTGAAAAAAGAATTAGGAATGAATGCTGAGCCTGTACGTTTAGGCGAAATCAGCGGTGAAACTCAATTTGCGTTAGACTCTTTTAAAGTAGAAGGACCGCGTTTTGTTGAGACAGTAGCAAACGAAGTGGACAACGTTATTTTAGTTGACCATAACGAGCGTCAACAAAGTGCTAACGATATCGAATCCGTTCGTGTGTTAGAAGTTATTGACCATCACCGTATTGCTAACTTTGAAACAAGCGATCCTATATACTACCGTTGTGAGCCAGTTGGATGTACAGCTACAATCTTAAACAAAATGTACAAAGAAAACGGCGTTGCAATTCGTAAAGAAGTTGCAGGTTTAATGTTATCTGCAATCATTTCAGATTCTTTACTATTCAAATCTCCAACTTGCACAGAGCAAGACATAGCAGCAGCTCGTGAATTAGCGGAAATCGCTGGTGTAGATGCAGATAGCTACGGCTTAGAAATGTTAAAAGCTGGTGCTGACTTAAGCGGAAAAACAATGGAGCAATTAATCTCCCTTGACGCTAAAGAATTCCAAATGGGTAACGCGAAAGTTGAAATCGCACAAGTAAACGCTGTTGATACAAACGACGTTCTTGTACAACAAGCGGAACTTGAAAAAGTTATCTCTGCAGTAGTAGAAGAAAAAGGTTTAGACCTATTCTTATTCGTTGTAACTGATATCTTAACTAACGATTCTGTCGGTCTTGCGATCGGTAAAGCAACAAACGTTGTTGAGAAAGCATACAACGTAACATTACAAAACAACACAGTTACTTTAAAAGGTGTTGTATCTCGTAAAAAACAAATCGTTCCTGTATTAACAGAAACATTCCAAGCTTAATAATATTGAGTACGGATAAACAGAAAGGACAAGTAGTCAGATTGGCTGCTTGTTTTTTTCTTTTTTAAAATGACAGAAAATTATAATTTTAAAAAAGGAGGTTTGCGTATGTTTAATGGTTCAAAGACGTTAAAAAGGGATGGAAATAGGAAATGTTATGACTTGAAAACGTTGGAAAACAAATTTCAATCACTTTTAAATCAAAATATTTCTTCTGTTGCTGAATTAGAGGAATGGCTAATAAAGGAACAGCGTTTAACTGCTGAAGTAGAAGAGGTGTTAACGAGTCAATTAATTGCTGTGTATAGAGATACGAAAGACAGTACAATACGTAATCTACATAAATATAACCAAAATAGTATTCAACCACTTTTAAAAAAATACAATGCAAAATTTGATCGGAAATTTAGTGATTGTCCGTTTTCAAAGCTATTGGATGAACGAAAATACGGATACATGAAAAAAGTAAGATTGGTGAACAGCGAATTATTTAATGAAAAGAATATTTCTCTTGCCGTTAAGGAGGAGGGTTTTATAACGAAGTATAGAGAAATTATGTCTAACATAACAATCAATTGGAACAACGAAATAAGGACGTACGCATACGTTAAAGCAGAGTTGGATAACCCAAATAGAAGCATTCGTGAAAAGGCATGGCATGCTTTATGTGAAGCACGAAGTGTAGTAAAACCAGAAATAGATTGTATTATGAATGAACTTGTACAATTACGGAATCAAATGGCCCTAAATGCAGGGTTCAACAATTATAGCGAATATATTTTTAAGCTAAAAAACAGAGAATATAGTATTGAAGACTGTTATACGCTTCATGAATCTATAGAGAAGCTGGTTGTACCCGTATGGAAACGATTAGGAAATCTTTTTAAAAAGGATCTTGGTGTAAAAGCGTATCTTCCATGGGATCTTGCTCCTTGTACATTGCAGAAAGTTTCATTTCAAAATTCCAATGATTTATTGGATGGGATTGAAGAGATGCTAAGAAAGACAGATTCATATTTTCATGAGGAATTTATTCATATAAGGAAATCAGGATTAATTGACGTAGAAGAACGGGAAAATAAGGCGCCGGGGGCTGCTTGTTTTACCTTACCTTATAACCAAGAGGTTTTTATTTATTCTAATTTTAGCCCATCATTTAACGCAATTAATGCACTCATACATGAAGTGGGTCATGCACTTCATTTCAATAAACAGTTTAACAATGAAAGTAGTATGCAAGAAAAATATCTTCGTGAAGAAGTAGCTGAGTTGTATTCTCATAGTCTCGAGCTATTACTAATGGATAAACTTAACATTTTTTATAAGGAAGAGAATGAATATAAGAAAGCACAACGAGAACAACTGCATCGAGCTTTGTCTTTATTAATTACGCCAGTTTCAGGTGATCTATTTCAGCATTGGCTCTATACCAATCCAAATCATTCATCAGAAGAACGGGATGAGAAATATCTCGAATTATGTAAAAGGTATAAATTTTCGTCAATCGATATTACAGGCTATGAGGAAGGGCTTGGTGCGAGTTGGATAGAATCGTTCCATTATATTCAGTATCCTTTTTACAAAATTGAATATGCAATTGCACAATTAGGAGCACTACAATTATTTCAAATATATCGGGAGAATCAAGAAAAAGCGATTACTTTCTTTAAAGAGGGAACGAGTGCGGATTGGAATTTTTCCATACAGGAAATCTATGAAAATACAGGTGTTGCATTTGATTTTTCGCAAGAAACGGTACAAAGTACTGCTGGAGCTGTGTTGAAGTTTATAAGTGAATTAAAATAAGGATAGCATTCGCTATCCTCTTTATTCATAAGATCGTTTCTTGTTTATATAAAATGTAACAATAGCAGCAATAATGAAAATAGGTATTGCGTACGCTTGCCCAACGAATAATTTCCATCCCACATTATTATAGCCGTCAGATGCTGGAATGATAATTGCGATGATACAAACAATAATATAAGCTAATAATGCTGGGAGTATATTTTTCATAATTGTTCACCTCCTTTTAATACCAATGTTATGACTATATTTATATAACACATGATAAGTTTGTGTTTAGAAAATTATGTATAAGACATATATTTTTGTAATTATGTAAATGAAATGGTTATTTGAAAATAGGGTAGATGATATATATAAAGAATGATATAGGGGGATTTGTATAATGGACAATATATTAAATAGAATGAAGCAAGATATAAATATGGAGTTATTGTATAAGCTATGGCCTGATTTTAAGAGGGCTGCTTTTGCATTGTATGATGATGAGTATGTGTATGTATTTCATCATCCATTATTTCTGACAGAGGATGATGATGGGTATACCGTTTTAAATTGGAATGAACAATTTAAAGGAGATACATTCATCATATTCAAAGATTATCCAACTGCCATCGTCAATATGAATAGGTATAGAGATTATGAAAGTTTATTTGCGATTGTAGTGCATGAACTTTTTCATTGTTATCAATATTTGAATGGTGAAAGTAGATTTCCAAATGAATCTCTAGGATTTCAATATCCTATATTAGAAGAAAATATTGAATTACGAAATAAAGAACGAATTTGTTTATATGATGCTGTTCATTGTAAGTCACAAGCTGAGAAGAATAACTATATTAAGCAATTTATTGAACTAAGAGAGCGAAGGGCTAATTTTATGAAAGAAGAGTTTGTAACATACGAGTGTATGGTTGAAAGTATAGAAGGGCCTGCTTGGTATGTTGAAATGAATGCTTACAATACAGTATGTAATAATGATGAAAGTGAAACATTACGAAAATATAGTAGATTAATTTTAGATGCATATGAAGCTAATTGTAACATAAGAAAGAGTTGCTATAGCTCAGGAATGTTTTTATGTTTATTATTAGATGAAATCCTTCCTGAGTGGAAAACGAGCTTCTTTAATAGTGATAAATCGCTATATGCTTTTTTAAAACAAAATATAAATGTGGATTTGGATTTAAACAATGAAATTACAATAAGTAATGAAACAAAGCAAATGATTCATTTTGTTCAAAACGAAAGAGACAAGGATTTTAAAGAATTTAATGAGAAAAAAGGATATCACCTGTATATTATAGGGGATATAAAATTAAATATGTTTAATCCAATGAACGTAAATTTAAAGGGAAATAAAGCATTACATAAAACCTTTGTAAGTGTAAGTATACATAATAAAACATATATGCTAAATCAGCCTGTGTTAGCATCTTTTGAAGAAGATTATAAAAATATGAAACAAGTTCATATCATTATGAATGAAAAACCGGTAGAAAAAAATAATAGTTGGAACGTTGTGGGAATTGGAGACATAGAAGCTGAGTATGAAGAAGTGGAGAATTCTCTATTTTTATATTTAAAAAGTTAGAAGCGAGGTAAGAAATAACAATGAAAAGATTATGCATTATTCCGTGCGGAAAAAAGAAAATTTGGGATAAGTATCCAGATTACGGAGAGGAAGAGGCAAAAGATGTATATATTAGTCCATTCGGAAAAGCATGTCAGGCGTATGCAACTGAGTTTTTCGAGAATTGGGTTATATTATCAGCAAAGCATGGATTTTTAAGACCAAATGATATTGTAAAGGAAAATTATGATCTTGCATTTGATTCAAATAGTAATGAGATTATTAGCATAGAACAATTAAAACAACAGATGATTGATAAAGGTTTACTTCAGTTTGAAGAGATCGTCTTACTTGCGGGGAAGAAGCATAAAAAAGTAGTGACGAAGTTATATCCAGAAGAAATCATCACATATCCGTTAGCGGGATGTAGAGGGATTGGGTATATGCTGCAGAGGTTGAATGGGGCAGTGGAAGCGCAGAAGGAAGTATAGGGATAAATTAGTAATATAGATTCAAATTATACCAAATTAATACATTTAAAATAGACTATTAAACAAGCCTTTTTACCCTTTTAAACATAGAATATGATGAATTCTATTTTATATTAGGGGAGAGTCATATTCATGTGTAATAATTGTGGTTGTAGACGCAGAGATTGTAATAGATTTTGGGATGATTTAATGTTTGGAAGATGTAGACGCAGAGATTGTGATGATTGTGGTTGTAGACGTAAACGTGACTGTGATTGTGATGATTGCCGTCGCAATCGTAAACGTGACGACGATGATGACAAATGCCGTAAGTGGTAATTTTCTTTGAAAGAGTACTTTGAAGTAAAGTACTCTTTTTTGTATGAACCTTTTAAATTCCTTTTTGAACGGATTTCTTTTCAATTCCCCATGAATCTTGTTTTATTATTTTTAAAGCTACATTCGTACCATTAGATTCTGTATAAAAGATGTATCCGTGGTTTGATTTAACGTAAGTTGAAGGTTCACTTGTGCAATCTTGTGAACAAGATTTATTGATGAGCTCAATTAATGATAGTTCGCTCGGATCGGTTTTACTTGCATCTATAAGTGTATCAAGGTTCGTTTTACGAAAACCTTGTAAGTTTACATCGAAATTCTTTTCTATTTCTCCAGTAACGCTAGTATTCATTACTTCAACTGAATTTTTCTTTTCTAGAAGAAAACCATTTCCATAAAGGAATTTTGTATATCCAATCCATGCGATTAAAAATAGTATAAAAAACATACCAGTTGTTTTAAGTTTTCGAAGCCGTTTACTTACGATTGATTCTGAATATTTCATTCAGCCTAATCCTCCAATGTTTTTATTTTAAAGTATGCGTGGGTATATATATTTAGAAGGAGATGAAAGTTAGAGAGTTACTGATTCAAAAAAAGAAAGCATCTGAAGTTAGGTGCTTTCTTTTTGAATACTGTCCGCTATCTGTTAGTTACTTGTTTCATAAGCGGTCTTATTTCTTTAACAGGTGGTTTTTTATCATAGGCATCAACGTAAGAAAAGTAATAATTTAAGTTTCTAAGAAGTCCCTTTCCTATTTTTGCGCTTAAGAAGGGGAATACTTGTCCAGTATAATCATCGAGAGATTTACAGTAGTATTTTTCGTCTAAGTATATGCTGTATTTACATGTTAGTTCTACTAATGAGTTACCTTCATCATCAAATACTTCTTTAGAATCAATAATGTCTATTAATGCGAATTTTTCATTCAGATAAACTTTCTTCTTTTTCTCGTGCTTATTTGTGAGAATAAATACGAGACCAATTGCGTTAATCAAACTATTTCCTCCTATAAAAAACGGATATTAATAAAATATATCGATATACGTTAAATGTAAAGAGGAGTAGTGAAATATCATTGATAGAAAGCTAAATAAGCCGATTTGTTTTTTCAAATCGGCTTATTTTTATTGAAATACTTGCGGAAATTGTTTTACGATTGCGTCTGTTATCATGTCGGCCATTTCTAATGCTTCTTTTTCAATTTTATCGTATAGTTTTACACTGGCATCATAATCTTTATTTAGGAAGGCAAGTGCTTCCGCTTTCGTTAACGCTAAATGCTCATAAAACATTTTTCTAAATTCTTCTTTTTCTATATATGGATTGATACTAGTTAGAAACTCAACAATTTCGTCTCCATTAGCGTACCATTTCTTTTCTATAGCGGCCGCTGCGTTTTGATCACCAGCTTTTGCGGCTTTAACAAGATCAGCAGCGATTGTTAAGTGGTCTTTAATTAATGCACTATATTTTTTTACTGCATTTTCTCCGTAGAATGGTTCAAGTGATAGCCCCATGTGTGTTGCATTTTGTAGAAGACGTCCAACGGTAACGTTTACGTCGGGCAAGTTAAAGATGATGCCTATAATGGCTAATCGTGTCCAAGCAACGTGTTGTTCCCATAAAGAACGCATATATCCTTTTAGAAAGTTTTCGTTTTTACTAACTGGGTAATTTCTTACAAATGAATCGAAGTTTCCATTAGTGATATGATAAGGGGAGTAATACGATTGCCAATAAGTATACATAAATAGTTACACTCCTTTGAACATGTATATCTCACAATATGATAAACATTATTTTTAAGTTACGTGTCCAAGAGTTTTTTTGAGAGTTGGAAAAGGAGAAAGTTGAAGGGGAATGAAAAATATACTTATGATATATATAAATCAAAAGAATTTTAAAATAATAGAGGTCCTGCAAGGGAAATTACAGGACCTCTAAAGGGTATTGTCGAGATGTCGGACTCGACTACGTAATATTAACATAAAATTCTTTCAAAAAAACCTGGTAAATGTGTCCAAATAAGAAGAGTACTTTTTAACTAGATAATGTTGATGAGCAAAAACTCATCTAGAGTACTTTTATAGTAACAAATGAAATTCACTTTGTGTATTGAGAAAAAATGAATTGCTTGTATGAATGTAGCGGATTTATATTTTGCTTTTTGGAATTATAATCATTTGTGGAGAGCGGAATAGGGTTCTAAAATGGAGAAAAGACTTTTCAACCAGGCTACGATATATTGCGATATGTAAGTGTAAAAAAAGACCTGCTAATTTAAGCAGGTCAACATAAGGGGTTTATCTAACAGATTATTATATATGGTAACAACTGTATTGTAGTAAGTCTATAAGTTATATGTTGAGAAAATTTGTTTGAATGATATATATTTGGCACATGTATTAACGTTTAAAAAGTTGAGAAAGGAAATTCATAAGCTTGCTATAAGAAAATAAGGGCTGATACTTATAAAATGATTCATATTTCCACGCATCATTATTAGAGAATTGGAGTTGTTTATTTGACGCTTTAGGTTTGTTGGAATTATTGTAACGACTCTTCATAATTTAACCTCCTTAAATTCATATGTATACGATTAGTAGTATTCTAGGAAGGTAAATTAAATGAATATTTATTTTGAAATTCTTTCTTCTTGTGTACTAGATTTGTTTTTTTATGTTGGAAAACGTAAGAAGCAAATAGAACTCAAATACTTATAAAATTCAAAGTGGCGAGAATCAGTTTGATGATATAATGGGAATAGATGAAAGATAAAGAAAAGCAGGTGACTCTTTTTTGTTTACAAAAGCACAAGAACTTTTAGCGTCTTATTTCGGTTATTCGTCATTCCGAAGAGGACAAGATGAAACAATTAAAAATGTATTAGATGGGAAAGATACAGTTTGTATTATGCCAACGGGCGGTGGTAAGTCAATTTGCTATCAAATTCCCGCATTAGTATTCGAAGGAACGACATTAGTTATATCACCTTTGATTTCACTTATGAAAGATCAAGTAGATACATTAATACAAAACGGTATTTCCGCTACATATATTAATAGTTCTATTTCTATTACAGAAGCGAATCAACGAATTCAATTGGCGAAACAAGGACATTACAAATTGCTTTACGTGGCGCCTGAGCGTCTTGATTCTATGGAGTTTGTTGACCAACTTATCGATATGAAAATTCCAATGATTGCGATTGATGAGGCGCACTGTATTTCGCAGTGGGGTCATGATTTCCGTCCAAGTTATTTACATATACATCGCATATTAGATTATCTTCCAGAAAAACCGCTCGTTTTAGCTTTAACGGCAACGGCAACACCACAAGTACGTGATGATATTTGTAGTACGCTTGAAATTAATCAAGAAAATACAATTATGACAACGTTCGAGCGCGAGAACTTATCATTTTCAGTAATTAAAGGACAGGATCGTAATGCGTATTTAGCAGATTATATTCGTCAAAATCAGAAGGAATCTGGGATTATATATGCAGCTACAAGAAAAGTAGTCGATCAGTTATATGAAGATCTAGGGAAAGCAGGAGTTTCGGTATCGAAATATCATGCAGGTATGAGCGATCACGATCGAAATGAACAGCAAGAACTCTTTTTACGAGATGAAATAAGTGTTATGGTGGCAACATCTGCATTTGGAATGGGTATAGATAAATCGAATATACGTTACGTTATCCATTATCAACTTCCAAAAAATATGGAAAGTTACTATCAAGAAGCAGGACGTGCTGGTCGTGATGGATTAGATAGTGAATGTATTTTGTTATATTCTTCTCAAGATGTGCAAGTACAACGCTTTTTAATCGATCAATCAACTGGAGAATCACGTTTTTCAAATGAGCTTGAAAAACTCCAAAATATGACCGATTATTGTCATACAGAACAATGTTTACAATCATTTATTTTGCAATACTTCGGAGAAGAGCCGAAGGAAGATTGTGGTCGCTGCGGTAATTGTACGGACGACCGTGAAAGTATCGATGTGACGAGAGAATCCCAAATGGTACTATCTTGTATGATTAGGACGAACCAACGATTCGGAAAGCAAATGATTGCACAAGTATTAACTGGATCTAAAAATAAGAAAGTCATTGAATTTAATTTTCATACTTTGCCAACGTACGGTCTTTTATCAAACCGTAGTGTAAAAGAAGTCAGTGAGTTTATTGAGTTTTTAATTTCAGATGAGTTAATTGCAGTTGAACATGGTACGTATCCAACATTAAAAGTAACGGAAAAAGGAAAAGAAGTATTACTTGGTAAAGAGAATGTTTTACGCAAAGAACGAGTAGAAACGAGACAAATTGTTCAAGACCATCCTTTATTTGAAGTGCTTCGTGAAGTGCGTAAAGAAATTGCACAAGGAGAAGGTGTACCGCCGTTCGTTATTTTCTCTGACCAAACGTTAAAAGATATGTGTGCGAAAATGCCACAAAGTGACTCCGAACTCCTAACTGTAAAAGGAATCGGAGAACACAAACTCGTGAAGTACGGGTCTCACTTCTTACAAGCAGTTCAGCACTTTATTGAGGATAACCCAAACTATGCGGAAACAATTAAGACTGAAGTTGTTTCAGAGAGTAAAAAATCAGGAAAAGCGTCAGTGAATTCTCATTTAGAAACGTATGAAATGTATAAACAAGGCATTGATCTAGATGAAATTGCGAAAGAACGTAGCTTATCAAGACAAACAATTGAAAATCATTTAATTCGCTGCTTTGAAGATGGAATGGAAGTAGAATGGAACAGTTTTGTTCCTGCAGAATATGAATCACTGATTGAAACTGCCGTGCAAAATGCAGAGGGTGGTCTGAAATCGATTAAGGACCAACTTCCAAATGAAGTGAGTTACTTTATGATTCGTGCTTATTTACAAATTAGAAAGTAGAGACATATAAAGGGGATAGGGATTTATGCATCACGTTTTCGTGTATGGCACGTTAAGAAAAGAGCAAACGAATGCTCATTTTATGCAAGTTGCAATATGCATCGCAGACGAAGCATGGACGTATGGTAAATTATTTGATACATACGAAGGGTATCCTGCAATGATTTGTTCAAATGGGGAAAAGGTATACGGAGAAGTTTATGAAGTAAATGATGATGTTCTGCAAAAGTTAGATGAACTTGAAGAATACACAGGTAATGCAGAGAGTGATTTATATGACCGAATCACCGAAACGATTTATTTAGGTGATAGAGAAATACGTGCATTTGTGTATATTGCTCAAGATAAAGAGATGCTAAAGAAAGTTATCATTTCTGGTGATTGGGTGGAGTATCAACAAGGAAAATAAAAGCAGCTATAGAGCAGATAGTGGAATCGACCGTTATCTGCTTTTTATATTGGTACTTTCAAAATTCTTATTATTTTGATAAATTGTAAATGTAGAGAAATAAGAATGGTTTTTTTTCATGGATGTCAGAAATTTAGTTTCTCACCTGTAGCAGAAAAATCTAGTGCAGGAGGAGAATAATAATGAACGAATTAAATGTGAAGGAATTTTACCAAAAACAATTCGAACTGTCGAATTACGATATCAATACAGAAAGCTGGTTAGAGCAGGTTGCTAAAGAAGTTCAAGAACAAGTTGGTCATCCATTTCAAACGATGTTAGAACTAGGAGCAGGAAATGGCAGATTTGCAAGGGCGATGTCTAGGTTACAAGTGAAAATGACTACGGTTGAACTTGTACCAGAGTTAGTTATGTTTGCAAAAGAACATTCTACTAATAATATAGATATTCATTGCGCTGATTTTTATAAAATTAACTTTGAAGAAAAGTTTGATGTTGTTAGTTATTTAGACGGATTTGGTGT
This sequence comes from Bacillus sp. RC242, assembly GCF_044908245.1. Lineage (NCBI taxonomy): Bacteria > Bacillati > Bacillota > Bacilli > Caryophanales > Bacillaceae > Bacillus > Bacillus sp. RC242. The sequence continues at coordinate 296,652 of NZ_JBIYCZ010000005.1, read as the reverse complement.
AGGAACAGATGATGAGCAATTGATTCTATTAAAACGGATTAAAAATTGGATGAAGGATGATGGATGTGCACTTATTGATATTTATCAACCATTGTATTGGAAAAAAGTAAGTGGACAAGAAATGTCCTTAAGCGCAGCTATGCGAAAATACGAATATGATAGTATAAATGAAAGAATGTTAGATCATTGGCGGGACCCTAATTATCCAAATGATGTAGTAACACAGTCTTTACGATGTTATACGGTAGATGAGATTAGCAATCTATGTGCTGAAGCTGGTTTAAGTATTATGGGAGTCTTCCCTGGGGGAGCATATGATTTTGAAAAACGAAAATATAAAGAATTGGCAACATTAAATGAATGTTTGGCATATCGAATTAAAGTAAGGAAGAGTAGGGATTAATCTCTACTCTTTTTTAATTTAGAAAATTCTTACTAAAACTATTGACTTTATGAATGGATTTTTAATACAATTATATTTCGACTGAAAAAATTGGAACGGACAGGAGGGAATCATCAAATGAACAACATTTTTGACGAAGAGTTACAAAAAATGAAAGATACTTTAAGTACGATGGATGATCAATTAGAACAGCTTGAAAAAATCCCGGTTTATTATGGAGAAGATTTTAAAGAGCAAATTCTTGAAAGTATGAGGGAGTCTAATAGACAAAGCTTACGTATTGGTGTACATGAGCCGTATTTTGGAAGATTAGACTTTCAGGAGGATGGCAAGGAAGACGTAATGCCGATTTACATCGGTAAAGTAGGTGTTTCAGATAAAGATACGATGAAACCAATTGTAATTGATTGGCGTGCACCTGTCGCAAGTATGTTTTATTCATTTACCGGTGGTGAAGAATTAGCATTTTATCATTCACCAGACGGATTAGTAGAAGGCGATGTTTATTTAAAACGAAACATTTCGATTCGAAAGAGAGAACTAGAACGTGTTGTTGATACATATGTGAAAGGAAATGAAGATGTCTCACATGCTGATGATTTTCTTCTATATCGATTAGGTGAGAATAAAGATAATAAATTAAAAGATATCGTTTCGACTATACAATCGGAGCAAAATGATATTATACGTGCGGAAAGAAACTTACCATTATTAATTCAAGGGGTTGCAGGGAGCGGAAAAACAACGATCGCTTTACATCGCCTTGCTTTTTTAATTTATGAATATCGTGAACAACTTGAAGCGGAGAGAATGATCGTATTCGCTCCAAACAGTTTGTTTTTAGACTATATTTCAAGTGTACTTCCTGAGTTAGGGGTAGGAAATATTAGTCAAACAACGTTTCCAGATTGGGCATTGCGTCTGTTAGATGGTTCGGTGAAACTGAAGCAGACAGAAGAAAAATTGAAAGAAGCTTTCTCAATTAATCGCGATGAAAAAAAGGTTATGCTAGGTAAATTGAAAGGCACGCTGGAATTTAAGTCGTTTATTGAAGAAAGAATGATTCAATTTGAAAAAGAATTAGTACCGACAAAAGATTTTGAGGCATGGGATAAAGCAGTTATTCCAGTGGAAGACGTTAAAAAATGGATGCAAGTTGAATATAAACATTATCCATTAAAGAAAAGAAGAGAACGTTTAGTCGGCCGAATGAAGCGCTGGATTGAAATTGAACTTAAAAAGTTTGGAGAAACAAACGAGAAAAAGTTACTAAAAAAAGAAGCAACAAAGAGATTAAACACATATATGAATTTTTGGCCAAAAATGAGCCCACTTTCACTATATAGTTCGATGATGAAGAGTAAAGAAATACTCGAAGTATTACCTGAAGAACTTGTTCAAGAAACAGAAAAGAATTGCCGTAAAAAAGAAGTATATGTAGAAGATTTACCAGCTTTAATTTACATACACCATCGCATAAATGGAATTGAAATCGGACAGAAGTTTCATCACATCGTTATTGATGAAGCACAAGATTTTTCACCATTCCAAGTGTATGTATTAAAAGAAATTACACTAGGTAATTCTTTCACCATATTAGGTGATTTATCTCAAGCGATTTATGATTATCAAGGAATTGAAGACTGGAATGCTTTTAAGGAAGTATTCCAAGAAACAGGTTATTATGAACTGACGAGAAGTTATCGTTCTACAAAAGAAATTATTGAATTCGCGAATGAAATAATTAAAAATGCAGAGATTCCAGTAGGACTCGCAACACCAGTTTTCCGTAGCGGTGAAGACGTGAAAGTAATCCGGGCAGAGGACCAATTTACTGAAGTTTTAAAGACATTACAGCATTTGCAAACTGAAGATGTGAAAACAATCGCGGTAATTGGAAGAACAGACGATGAATGCCGTGATATATATGAGAAGTTAACAAATGTAGGGTTGACTGTTAATGTCATTGAAGCAGATCAAAGCAAATATGAAGGTGGTATTTCGGTAGTACCTGTATATTTGGCGAAAGGATTAGAATTTGATGCCGTACTTCTAATCGACGTTGATGAGGAACATTACAAAAATACAAAACATGATGCGAAATTATTGTATGTCGGATGTACGAGATCGCTTCATGATTTATGGATTTTCTATAGCGGGGAAGTATCACCTTTAATTAAGGGATTAAAATAAATAAAAAAGAGGATTTTCTAGTAGTTCATGAAAATCCTCTTTTTATAGTTAAAAGGTATATGAATTAACGATCTAAGCTGTTTTTTAAATAATAAAATATCATATTCTCAAATTCTTTAATTTGCTCTTTTTCCCATAGACGAACAGCATCTACCGGATTTTGTGTATTCTTTAACCAATCTAGAATTAAGTCTAGTTGTTCTTGTATTTGCCATATTATTTGTTCTTTTATGTTCTCATCCCGAATTCTCTCAATTAATTGAATCATATATGGAAGTTTTTCTTTACATTCGTTTAAATCTCCGCAATAACCTGATGGAAATTCATGCGTACCAAACTCTAAGCTATTTATATAGTAAGAAACAAGATGTATCATTGCCTCTTGAGTATAAATCTTGGTGATGGAAGTGTTTCTTGTTCTGCTTCAAAATACGCAACTTGATTTGTAATTGAGTATAGAATAGAAGGCATTCCCATTCCAACAGCAGCCTCTAATGCGTCTAGCAAAGGGAGGGTTTTCCCATCAATTTTTCTGTCCCATGATATGGCGTAGCAAGAATCATCGGCCCCATGTTTTTTTAACAGACGACCTATATCAATTGGACACGAATTAGGTTTAGGAATTTCAATCATATATTCTTCACGTAACGTAGTTCTGTAATTATGGCAAAGTCGACCTATCGCATCTTTACGTTTCTTAGTAGAAGAAAGCTCAAACATGATTCTACCTTGAAGTCGTTTAGTAAAAAATGATTTTACAATGATCTCTTCTAATTTTTTATCCATTATAAGTCTCCAATCTATTAATCATGTGTTGAAAATTTTAGTATTATTATATCATTACATATATTAAAAAAGGAGAGTAACTATGATTACAAAAGTAATAACAAAAAGAAATTGGAGAATCACGAAAAACATTGGAGAGATTAATGAAGCTTCACTTAAAGAAGAGGGATTTATTCATTGTTCATTATTAGACCAAGCTTTAAAAGTTGCTCAAAAACATTTCAATCATGAAAAAGATGTTTTATTACTTACAATAGATCCATCTCTTGTAAAAGCAGAAATAAAATATGAACTTGCTTCAAACGGTCAAGAATACCCGCATGTATATGGAGTAATTAATGTTGAGGCGATTGTAGAAGTTGTCCCATTTTCTAAAGAAAAAGGAGTGTTTATATTACCAGAGGTACATCGTTAAAAGTATTAATGGTATTTAAGTTTGTTAGTAAGCTGCAAGAAAATAAGAACACAAATTATATAGTTTGTGTTCTTATTTTCTGATTTTTATAAAAAAAGATTGTTTTTGTCACAACTATACTATACGATACATAGTATAAAACATATACTGTATGACATATAGTAATGCAAATGAGGTGGGTAAATGGATACTTTATTAAATTCATTAATTACTGAGCTAAGAAGAGGGACGTTGACATTAGCAGTTTTAAGCCAATTAAGAACACCGCAGTATGGTTATTCACTTGTCCAATTATTGGAGCAATCAGGAATCATGATAGATCAAAGTACTTTATATCCACTACTTCGCCGATTAGAAAAGCAGGAGCTAGTGACGAGTAGTTGGGATAAAACGGAGAGTAGACCTCGTAAGTATTATATTTTAAGTGAATATGGATTAGAGATATTTTTACAATTGAAAAAGGAGTGGATAAAGGATTCGAAAGAACTTTATAACTTATTAAAGGAGGAGGACGAGAACGAGAATGAATTTAATTGAGGTTTATATTCAGGAGGTTGCGAAGAGATTACCTGAAAAAAATCGTGAAGATATTACACTAGAACTTCGGTCAACTATAGAGGATATGTTACCTGATGAATACAATGAGGAAGATGTAAAGAGTGTCCTTGAAAAATTGGGGAGCCCAGTTTCATTGGCTAATGGGTATTTGGATAGACCGATGCATTTAATTGGACCACGCTATTTTGATGTATATACGACGTTATTAAAAATGATTATACCAATTGCAGCTGTTATCGCACTCATTGCAATGATTGCAGAAAATTTTATAGGCTATACTGGTGATCAAGCAGTATTAAATGTTATTTTACAATTGATAGGTAAAGGCATTGGGGAAATTATCGAAGTAGGCCTCCATGTATTTTTCTGGTTGACACTTGTATTTGCTATTTTAGAAAGAACAGATAAAGACAAAGGTACCCAACCGTTGACGACAAGTTTAAAAAAATGGACTCCTGATGATTTGAAAAATATCTCGTATGTTCCAAAGAAAAAGTCAATCTCAAAGTTTGAAGTTTTTGGAGGTTTGATGTGGACAGCAATATGGGCGACATTTTATTTTTATGCAAATCACCTTGTTGGTGTATATGAAGGTACTGAAAATGGCCTGAAATTTGTAGTGCCAACGTTTAATCAAGATGTTTTACTTCAATACTGGCCAATCGTTGTGGTTATGATCGTTTTCGAAGTAGCTATATCTCTTTATAAGTTAGTACAGGGACAATGGACGACAAGATTGGCAATTGGAAATACAATTCTTCAAATAACCGGAACAATAGTATTCATTATAATTGTAGTAAATCCTCATTTATTTAACGAAGGATTCATTACGTATGTGGCAAATGTGTTTACGATTTCCCCAGAGGGATTTAAAACGTGGTTAGTTGGTGGTGGAATTATCATTTATACGTTGTCCGCTGCGATTAATATATTTGATGGTTTCCGAAAAGCTAGTATTCGTATGTGGAAATGAATCAGAAATTCCGATAATATGAAACCATTTAGAAGATAACCATTATGAAAGGAAGAAAACAATGATAAGGGAAGCAACAAAAAAAGATTTAGCATGTATTTTAGATATTTATAATGATGCGATAGTTTATACAACAGCTGTATATGCGTATAAACCTGTAACCCTTGAAAATAGAATAGATTGGTATGAACAAAAAAAGGCTGATGGCTATCCAATTTTCGTATACGAACTAGATAATAAAGTAGTAGGATTTGCGACATTCGGCCCATTTAGAGCGTGGCCTGCCTACAAATATTCAATTGAACATTCTGTGTATGTTGATAAGGAATATAGAAAAAATGGTATTGGGTCCTCTTTGATGGAAGAATTAATCACATTTGCAAAAGAAAGAGAATATATGACCTTAATTGCTGGAATTGATGCGGAAAATGAGAAAAGTATTGCCTTGCATCAAAATTATGGATTTGTTCATGCCGGAACAATACAAAAAGCTGGTTATAAGTTTAATAGATGGCTGGATTTAGCCTTTTATCAATTGGAGCTTAACGGGCCTGAGAATCCTATAGAAGAATAGAGATATTTATTACGGTACAAATAAATTTAAAAAGAAATTGTATATATTTCAAAAGATAGTATGAAGAAATCTCATGCTATCTTTTTATATTCACCAACATAATTAAACAAAAAAAGGTTTTTTACATTTTATATCGAATTTTCAGAGGTGATAAAACAATATAGAAATAGAGATGAATATATATGACAGGTGGATTGCCCACAGCTACAATAAATATTGGTATAATGGGAATGTTTAATGAACTCCCGTTTCTTTATGTAATTGGAGGAGAAGATTTACCCGAGCGAGTTCATAATATAGAGGTTGATGAAACTATTACAACAGCTTTGAAATACATATACAAAGAATATAGTGAAAGCATGCTAGGAGTGAGCGATTGAAACGAAACTTAAAGACTTCAACAATTATTATTCTAATTGTAACGATTATTGCTCTTGAAGTTGGAATTGCACTATACGATCACACTTTGTCATTAGATACAATTTACTTTGCAGCGATTCTTATTTGTATTGTATTGCTTTTTGGCACACGTGTTTCTGAAGAGAAAGAAAGTACATCGAAACAGAGACGAAGAAAAACGGCTCTTATATTTTGGCCATCTATTTTAATATTAATTACTAGTTTTGCAGTTATAAGTTATGTAAGAATAGGCTATGTCTCTGTACCTGGGATAATTGGTTTTTCGTGCTTTGTTACATATGGTGGATTTGTGTTCATTAGTATTTTAAAGAGACGAAATAAAAATTAAATGTAACTTACTAAGTTGAAAGGAAGCAATGTATATGAAACATATAGAGAACGGTACACGCACTGAAGGAGAATACATTAAAAATAAAGTAATTCAATATAATATGTCCATCTTAACAGATGAAGTAAAACAGCCGATGGAACAAGTAAGCTTTGTAGTGAAAGATGAGGAAGGGAAAATCTTTGGCGGCGTTACAGGAACGATGTATTTTTATCATCTTCATATCGATTTTTTATGGGTTGATGAATCGGTTCGTCATGATGGTTATGGAAGTCAACTGATACATAAAATCGAAGACATTGCGAAGGAAAAAGGATGTAGACTCATATTACTAGATTCATTTAGTTTCCAAGCACCAGAATTTTATAAAAAGCACGGCTACCGAGAGTATGGTGTCGTTGAAGATCACCCGAAAGGGCATAGTCAGCACTTTTTAGAAAAGAGATTATAATAATGTTATGTAAACTGTTTGACAGGAGAAAGAAAATGTACACGTATAAATTACAACATGAACAACCAATCTGTGCAGAGAAAATAAAGAAGCTTTATGATTCAGTCGGCTGGTGGCCGGAAAGAAAAGAAATTGATATTGAAAAAATGTTAAAGAATAGTATAGCAATTGGAGTATGGGAAGAAAATGAATTAATTGGATTTGCTAGAGTCGTTTCAGATGGTGTTTTTCGAGCGTACATAGAAGATGTTGTCGTACATGAAAGTGTAAGAAATAAAGGTATTGGAGAGAATATGCTTACAATATTACTGGAAGAGATATCTCATATTGATATTGTTAGTCTATTTTGCGGAGAGAAACTAATAAAGTTTTATGGTGAACAGCAATTTAAAGCGACGAAGCAAATTGTGATGCATCGTAATCAAATAGTGGAAGAATAAGAGGTGCCAGAAGAATGAATGCAACGAGAGAGTATTGTTTATCGAAAAGAAAAGCGACAGAAGATTCTCCGGATGGCTGGAGTGCAACATGTATGAGGCTCAATAATAAAATATTTGCGATAGTGAACCATGAAGAAGGTGAAAAAGCTGCAATTACATTAAAATGTGATCCAGAACTCGCATTAAGAATAAGAGAAGATTACCCAGAAACAATAATTCCTGGATATCATATGAACAAAAAGCATTGGAATACAGTGTACATACATAAAGATGTAGGACAAGAACAAATTAATAAGATGATAGATTGGTCGTATGATTTAGTACTGCAATCATTTTCAAAGAAAAAGCAGCAAGAGTTATTGGATTAATATGTATTAGGAGTGGATGTAATGAAAGACTCAATCAAAGATACGTATGATAAATTAGCGAGTACATATAAAGAAAATCTAGATTTGGCAAATCCATATAACAGTTATTATGAAAGACCAGCGATGATGGAGATTATTCCAAAGAAACTAGAAGGGAAGAGAATACTAGATGCTGGATGTGCAGCTGGATGGTATACTTCTCAATTCGTAGGAAGAGGAGCAAACGTTACAGCAATTGATGTAAGTTCTGAAATGGTAAAAGCCGCAAAGGAAAGTACAGGTGATAAAGCAACATTTCTTTGTCATGACCTTCAAGAAACATTACCATTTGAAGATAATTCTTTTGATATGATTGTAAGTTCGCTTACTCTTCATTACTTGCAAAATTGGAGTAATGTATTTCAAGAGTTTCATCGCGTCCTTAAACCAGGTGGTTTATTTGTGTATTCCGTTCATCACCCATTTATGGATTTTACAAAGTTTCCGTGTGAAGATTATTTTAAAACGCAATTGTTAGTAGATACTTGGCGGAAACCTAATATTACAATTGAAGTAAGTTTCTTTAGAAGGTCACTTCAAGATATTATAAATGAAACAACGAGTAATTTTGTATTAGAAGAGTTAGTCGAGCCGAAACCGATTGAAAAGATGAAGGAAGTAGATGAGAAATCATATTATTATTTAAACACTAACCCGCATTTCCTTATTATAAAAGCGAAGAATACAAAGTGAAACCGTATATAAATAGCTAGTAAAATGATTATATTTTACTAGCTATTTGCAGTTTTACATTATATATTAGGAGATTTTGAAATGAATACGAAACGAAATAGATTACTATATGCAATGTTTACTATAGTTGTTATTATTTTAGGCCTTAGTTCAAGAAAGTTTGCTTTTGCGTTACCTGATTTATTAAATGATTACTTAGGTGATGCTTTATGGGCGTTAATGATTTTCGTTGGATTCGGATTTTTGTTTCCTAAAATAGAAACGAAGAAATTAGCTTTTATTAGTTTGATATTTTGCTACGGGATTGAAATTAGTCAATTGTACCATGCGGAATGGATAGATAGCATTCGAGCAACGACTTTAGGTGGACTCGTATTAGGTTACGGATTTTTATGGAGTGATCTAGTTGCTTATACAATTGGTGTTGGGATTGGAATGTTTTGTGAGTTTATGCTACGGAAGAAATAAAAGATGTAAAAAGGGGTATTTATGAAAAAAATTATATTAATTGGTTCTGGTGGTTCAGGAAAATCCACATTAGCAAGGCAGTTAGGTAATAAGCTAAATATTAAGGTGCATCATCTTGATGCACTATTTTGGAAACCAAATTGGGAGGGTGTACCGAAAGAGGAGCAAAGAACGGTTCAAAATGAATTAGTTAAAGGGGAAAAGTGGATTATTGATGGGAATTATGGCGGGACAATGGACATAAGAATTAACGCAGCTGATACAATTATCTTTCTTGATATTCATAGAACAATTTGTGTTTATCGTGCTTTTAAAAGAATTGTGCAATATCGGAATAAAACAAGACCGGATATGGGGGCTGGATGTGAAGAAAGATTTGACTTGCAATTTTTCAAATGGATATGGGAATATCCTAAAACGAAACGACCTTCAATTTTAAAGGGGCTAAATCAATTGAGTAAGGATAAAGATGTTATTATTTTAAAATCTTCAAATGAAGTAAGACTATTTTTAGAGAAGCACGATACCATAAATAGTTAGATTATAAAAAGAAGTAACATGGGGGGATAGGATTGAATAGATTCATTGGCCCGGTTGACTCTAATATGGTGAAAATTCCAACAGGAAAAGTAGAATTAAGAGATGATCGAATAAAAAAAGAATGGCAAGTTCAAATAAAACCATTTCTTCTTGCAAAGTATGTTGTAACAGCGGAATTATATTACGCAATTACGAATCGTGCACTAAATGGTAATGAAAATGGTAATAAACCTGTTGTAAATATTTCATGGCATGATGCAATTGCTTTTTGTAATTTACTGTCTAAAATAGCAGGGTTTACAGAGTATTATTCTATACAAGATGATGGGAAAAAGGTTAGTTGTAACTTGCATTCAAATGGCTATCGATTACCGTCTGAGGCAGAGTGGCAATATGCATGTAAAGCAGGTACGACGGGATATACGTATGGGGAACTTCAGAAAATAGCGTGGTATAATGAAAATTCAAGTGGGCAAATTCATGACGTCGGTAAAAAAGAGCCGAATGCATGGGGACTTTATGATATGTTAGGGAACGTTTGGGAATGGTGCTATGATTTGTATGATGAAACAGTGTACGGGTCATACCGCATTTTTCGTGGTGGTAGTTGGGCTGAAGCAGCTAGAGGTTGCGGTGCCACTTGTCGCCGTCGTAGTCATCCTACGTTTCATATAGATGATCTCGGTTTTAGGCTTGCTAGGTCAATTTAGCAGGAAAATGATACATATAACACCGTAAAGAGTATGGAAAGTATCCATACTCTTTACAACATAGAAATTTTAAAATTTAAGGAGTGTTTTGAATGGCACGTGTTTTATTCATTAACGCTGGATCAGAAGGACATATAAATCCAACATTACATGTTGTAGAAGAACTGATTTCTCGCGGTGAAGAGGTAGTTTATTTTTCAATAGAGGCTTTCAGGGAGCGTATTGAGAAGACAGGTGCTACTGTACGAACGATTGATGATCAAAAATTTATACAAGCATTTCTTTCCGGTGGTCGGAATTATTTACAGGAAAGAATAAATGGTCTTTTACATACAGCAGATGTTATTATACCGAGTGTTCTAGAACAAATTGAAGGAGAACATTTTGATTATATTATTCATGATTCGATGTTTGGCTGTGGACGCTTAATTGCCCAAATTCTTAATCTTCCAGCCATAAATTCATGCACATCTTTTGCACAAGATGAAAAATCATTTAAACAAATGTTAGACCATCTTTCTAAAAATATCCCACTGGAATTTCAGGATAGAATACATAATGATTTTGAAAACTTAACTAATGGAATTACAGAAAAATATGGTGTTGATATAAACTCACCGTATGAAGTTTTCTGTAATCCAGCTTCACTTACTATTGTGTATACAATTAAGGAGTTCCAACCTTTTGGGGATACATTTAATGAAACATTCAAATTTGTGGGTCCATCTATCTCTACACAAGTGAAAAATGAAGGTTTTGATTACACTTCAATTGAAGAAAAAAGCCTGATTTACATTTCATTAGGTACTGTTTTTAATGAAGCGCTTGATTTTTATAAACTTTGTATGAAGGCGTTCGAGAATAGTAAGCATACAATTGTTATGTCTATTGGCAACAAAATGGAAATAAGTGATGTAGGTAATATCCCTAAAAACTTCATTGTGAAAAACTATGTACCACAAACTGAACTTCTCAAATATACGAAACTATTTATTACACACGGCGGTATGAACAGTACGCATGAAGGGATATATAACGGTGTTCCACTCGTTGTAATTCCGCAAAGTGCAGATCAGCCAGTAATCGCAAAGCAAGTGGAGAGTCTCGGGGCAGGAGTTAAATTGCAAATGCAAGGATTAACTGCGGATCAACTAAGTGAAAGTGTAGAAATAGTATTAAATAATCCGTCATGTAAAGAAGCTACTTTGAATTTGAAGGAGTCTCTCCGAAAATCAGGTGGGTATAAGCAAGCAGTTGATGAAATTTTTAAATTTACAGGCTGTTATTAAAACTATACATGTGAAAGGGTGTCTATATTAAATGATATAGACACTTTTATGTTATATGAAGCGAGGAATTGATGAAATGGAAAGAATGAAAATACTAGATGTAAATTTTGCTGACATGACAGCTACACCATTTTTTCAAGTGGAGGCGAAAAATAGAATTAGATTCGATATAGAATTATTTGAGGGTAATTTGAGAGGATTAAGAGGGATTTTGACTGAACTTTTTAAAAGTCCTGATGCAATTGATGTTTCATTTATTTCCGGTTACATAACATATGGTAAAAGTAAGAGAATAAATGAGAAAACAAAAATTGGAAGGTTCATGAAGATTAAGAATTGGGCAGAAACGAAAGTAGACGTTGATGATCTTGAAAGTACAATCATATTTACTACGATTAAAGGTGTACATGAAGATGAAGTATATAAGTATTGCAAGTATGTCGTTAATGGTGGTCAGCAAGCGTATATTTCTTTTTATAACGATACTTATTTATTGTATATAAGTACAGACGTTATTGACATTGTTTCACCAGATACAAGTTTAATAGAAAAGTTAAAACTTCAATACAGTGAAGAATATGATAAGTTTTATGAAACTATATTGACGGATTCGGAAATGTTTACAAGTGATAAGTAATTTCAAAGTATTGATAGAAAGATATATGGAAAATGGAGATGGCACGTTGTTTTAAAATAATGTGATCTCACATTGCCATGCGTTTTAAGTTAACGATGAAGGGTTCAAGACGACTTGGTGCAATTCATCCATATATATACCTAAAATTTTTCATTACAAGTACTACAATTTCTATTGCTCACTTTTACTTTATAAATTTAGGATGTAGTTTTACGTGTTAGTAGTAATTTCACTGTTTCTGCACAACTTCTGCACACATTTAGGTGATTTCTATGTCATGATATATTCAGTAAGTGAAATATATCACAAGAAATGAAATGTTTCTTTACGACGGTGTATGCATATTTACGTATACACGAAATAAGGTTGACTCTTGTTATTCTTTTACATCAAAGCCCACATTACACTACGAAGTATAACAAGAAGGGGACAGGAACATGAATAATCGATTTTTAAAACAACTACAAAACTTGAAAATGAACAAAAAAAGTATAGGAGCTGTTGCATTAACAGCTGGAATTATCGGCACGACACTTATTCCTCAAAATGCATACGCGCACGGCTTTGTTGAAAAGCCTGGTAGCCGTTCCGCTTTATGTAGTCCAACTTATGGTGCTCTAAATGTAAACTGCGGAAGTGTTATGTATGAACCACAAAGTTTAGAAGCTCCAAAAGGATTCCCACAAGGTGGCCCAGTTGATGGGCAAATCGCTTCTGCAGGTGGCAAATTTGGCGGTATTTTAGATCAACAAGCAGCGGATCGTTGGTTTAAAAATACAATCACTGGTGGGGAAAATACATTTACTTGGAAGTATACAGCGCCTCACTTAACAAGCAAATGGCATTACTATATTACAAAAAAAGGATGGAATCCAAATAAAGCACTAACAAGAGCAGACTTTGAGCCGATTGGCACTGTACAACATGATGGTTCTGCAGCTTCAAATAATTTAACTCACAAAATCAATGTACCTACTGACCGTAGTGGATATCATGTGATTTTAGCAGTATGGGATATAGCTGATACAGTAAATGCATTCTATAATGTAATTGATGTTAACCTCATCAACGATGTGAAACCAGACACAGAAGCTCCAAGTATTCCAAATGGACTTCAGACGCAAAAAGTAACAGCAAATAGTATAGAACTAACATGGAACACTTCTACGGATAATGTAGGGGTGAAAGGATATCAAGTTTTCCGTAACGGAGAGATGATTGACACTGTACTAGGCACTCATTTTATTAATAAACAATTAAAACCAAGTACAGAATACACTTATACTGTAAAAGCAATTGACGCGGCTGGCAATGTATCGAAAGAAAGTACAGCGCTTACAGTGAAAACGACAGTTGAGGCTCCTGATACAGAAGCACCAACACAACCAAAAGGATTACATAGCATGGGAACAACAGCGTCAAGTGTGGATCTAATGTGGAGTCCATCTGATGATAACGTTGGTGTAGACTATTACGATATTTATAGAGAAATAGAAGGAACAATGAAAAAAATTGCAACATCCAATACGACTTCTTATATGGATAAAAATTTACTCGCTAATACTACTTATAAATATGCAGTGAAAGCAGTGGATGTAGTTGGAAATGAATCCGTACAAAGTGATACGTTCACAATTACTACAAAAACTGAAAGCGCTTCATATGAAGCGTGGAATGCAAAGAAAGCATATAAAAAGGGAGATAGAGTTTTACACGAGGGAAAAGTGTATGAGGCAGTCCAGAATTATGAAGGACATGGGGATCCAAACTGGATTTTTGCTTTATCCTTATGGAAAACAGTGTAAGCTTTACCTCAAAATGAAATGAAAGATGATGGGCTTTGATACAAAAAAAGGAAGCTTGAGAATTAACTTTTCTGCTTATAAAAAAGACGACGTATTCAGCGTCGTCTTTTTGTATTAATCTAGAATATTCATCAAAGAGACTTTCAAACGAATACGCTACAGAAAGGTTACTATACGAATACATAATGTAGAATCATATAGTAACCTTTCTATTATGATAACACTTTCGTCATAAGAATATGTGGAATTCCATCTTCCATAAATAGGTCGGAAGAAGTTTGATAGCCTAATTTTTCATAAAACCCTTCAGCTTGTGTTTGACCGTGTAGTTTAACTTTGTTTGCTTCTTTGTTACGAGCAATCTCTTCTAACTTTTGAATGATTACTTTGCCTAATCCGTATTTGCGATAGTCTTTTAAAATACAAATTCTTTCTAGTTTACCCATTCCGTCAACGAATCGTATACGGCCAGTTCCTACAGGAAGTTCATTATAATAAACTAATATATGTTTGCATGCCTCGCCAATTTGGTCATATGTATCGAATTCATCTTCAAGTGGGACACCTTGTTCTTTTACGAATACTTCTTTTCGAATGTGAAAGGCAGTTTCTAAATCTGTAAGTTCTGTTATAAGTTTGGATTGCAAATTGTTCAGCCCTTTCTAGTGTGATATGAATGTGTTTTCATAGTATATCATAATGTAATACTATAAAAGAAAAAACTGACTTGCAAAAGTCAGCCTTTAAAATGCTTAATATTCTTTTATACCGTTTTTTGTTCCGATGATCGCTTTGCTCGTCATATTGATAAATAATCCTGTTTCAACTACACCGGTAATCATCTTTAACTCTGTATGTGTATCATTTGGATTCAATATTTTGTTTGGAAAAATACAATCAATAATTAAATTGCCGTTATCAGTTATAAATGGTCCGCCATCTTTCATACGTAAACGTGTTTCGCATCCTAAAGATTGAATTCTCTTTTCAGTTTGCTTCCAAGAGAAGGGGATGATTTCAATAGGAAGTGGAAAGGTACCTAAATGTGAAACGAGTTTGGATTCATCTGCAATAATTATAAGCTTTTCAGAGGAGGTAGCGACAATTTTTTCGCGAAGTAATGCACCACCGCCACCTTTTATTAATTGTAAATCATTATTGATTTCATCTGCACCATCGATTGTAAGATCGAGTATGTCGATTTCATTTAAAGAGATTAAAGGAATAGCTAGTTGTTTAGCTAATACTTCAGTTTCTTTTGACGTTGGTACAGCTTGAATGGATAAACCTTCTTGCACACGTTCACCTAACTTTTGTATTGTCCAATATACAGTTGAACCCGTACCAAGTCCAACCTTCATTCCATCTTTTACAAAGCCAGCAGCATATTCACCGGCTAGCTGTTTTAAATTCATCCTTTTACTCCGCCGGACGTGGTCCAGCATCTAAACCGGAACTTTCAACTGTAAGTATTGGGCGCACAGTAATATCTTTATGTACACGCATTTGGCACGATAATCGTAAGTGGTCTTCAATTCCTTTTTCCGTAATAGCTTGTTTTTCATCATTTGTAGCTTCACAAAAATCACCTGCAATGACTTCAACTCTACAAGTTGTACATCTTGCTTTACCACCGCAACGATGAAGAATGTGTACACCGTTATCTTCAAGTGCTAATACTAATTTTGTCCCTTCTTCAACATCAAAAGTTCCGGTACCTTCAACTGTTAATTTTGGCAAATTGATTCCTCCTCATGTAAAATGCTATATAACATATTTATGACCCGTATTCATGAACATAAACATAAAATTAATTATAAGCCCCGTAACTTTTTTCTTTGTTCAATCGTTTAATAAGTAAGCGCTGAAAAGGAGTGGTTATTTTGTGCACAAAAGTAACTCCAGTTTTAAAGGATCATATCGATATGAATCATTCAAATATAAATTTTTTAATTGAACATTATGCAGAGGTAAAAAGATACTGTACGTTTTTGACAAAAAACAAATGGGATGGGGAAGACCTTGCCCAAGAAGCAATTTGCAAAGTTCTTCAAAAGTATAGTGAGAAGGAAATTTGTATAACGCTTCTGTATAAAATTGCTCGAAATCAATGGTTAGATCAAATGAAATCAAAATCCGTTCAAGAAAAGTTAGAACAGCAAAATACATTTGAAGAACCACATGGGAAAATTGCAGATTTGCATGAAATGGTAGGGAAAGTATTGTCTTCGTTAAATGTGCAACAATCTGTAATTTTATTATTGAAGGATGTTTTTCAGTATAGTATCGCGGATATTGCTAAAGTATGTTCGGTATCAGAAGGTGCAGTGAAAGCATCGTTATTTAGGAGTAGAAATAGGCTGAAAACTGTAAGTGAAGAAGGCATTGAAATAGTGGAGTACACGGATGATATTGAAATCGTTGTAACTTCTATTCGTGAAGAAAGACCTGAATTGTTGACGAAACTGCTCCCAACAATAGACTTTACTAAGTTACCATCAATACAACCGGTGTTATTATTCAGTATGAAAAAACCTTCTTCTTACAGTTGTATGCTTAGTGCGGCATAAAATAGATGGAGGGATTTAATATGAATACAATTCCTTACGTAGTAGAACAAACGAAATTAGGAGAACGCTCCTATGATATATATTCAAGATTATTAAAAGACCGAATTATTATGATTGGTTCAGAAATTAACGATCAAGTTGCAAGCAGTGTAGTAGCACAATTATTATTTTTAGAAGCGGAAGATGCAGGAAAAGATATATTCCTGTATATCAATAGTCCAGGCGGTTCAACGACAGCGGGATTTGCAATATTAGATACGATGAACCTTATTAAACCAGATGTGCAAACACTTTGTATGGGCTTTGCGGCATCATTTGGTGCGCTTTTACTATTAGCTGGCGCAAAGGGAAAAAGATTTGCGCTACCTAACAGTGAAATCATGATTCATCAACCGCTCGGCGGTGTAAAAGGGCAAGCAACAGAGATTGAAATTACAGCAAAAAGAATATTAAAGTTAAAACATGATATTAACAAAATCATATCTGATCGAACAGGGCAACCAGTAGAAAAGGTAGCTCATGATACAGAAAGAGATTATTTTATGACGGCAGTAGAAGCGAAGGAATATGGAATTGTTGATGCAGTTATTGAGAAAAAATAACATGAAACAGGCTAGAGAATATGATAAATTCCCTAGCCTGTTTTTGTCATTCTTTTACCCATTCATCAACTAAAGCTTGATTTTTTTTAATCCATTTTCGCGCGGCTTCTTCCGGATCTTTCGTTTTATTTAGCATGACCATTAAAGTACCTAGTTGTTCATCGTTCATTTTCCATTGATCAAAGTATTTCACAATATCCGGATGATCTTTTTCGAAACCTTTGCGAACGGAGTAATAAATGTCATCTTTTTCACCATATACTTTCTTAGGGTCTTTTAAATATTTTAAGTCAAATTCTGAAAAGCCCCAATGCGGATTCCAAAGCGTAACAGCGATTGGTTTCTTTTTCGTATATGCCTTCTTGAGTTCGCTCATCATCGCAGCTTCTGAAGATTGGACAAGTTTTAATTTTATATCATATGCCTTCATTGCTTTATTCGTTAAATTCATTAGGCTACTACCAGGTTCAATCCCAACAATTTTATTATCTAGCTCATCTTTATGTGCATTTAAATCTTCAATACTGTTAACGTTTTTCACATAAGAAGGGACGACTAAACCAAGCCCGGTACCTTCATACCATTTTGATTTTAAGACGAAGTCATCTTTGTAACGGGCATTTAATGGTTTATCCGTAACAGGAAGCCATACTTCTAGATTCGCATCAACATCACCACGTGCGACGCCAGTCCATATCGCAGCTTTTTCTAAATACATGAGTTCAACTTTATAGCCTTTTTCTTCTAATAAAACTTTCCACATATTTGCGGTTGCGATATTTTCTTTCCAACTTGTTACACCAAGTTTAATTTTTCCTTTCGAATTTGCATTTGTTGCATTACAAGAAGTGAAAATCATACTAATAAATAGTAACAGACTTATAATCCATATTTTTTTTCGCATTCAAAACCTCCTGTGAAGCTTTTGCTTTTCATAAATTAATCTATAAGTGAACCTTCTTATTATGAACGGAAACAAGAATTTTTAAAGAAATCTTATATATGTCATTTTTATGTAATATTTCTCTGTAAAATCGCAACACTATGTAAATAGATGGGTAGAAAAGGAGTAGTGACATGGATAATACAAAGGTACGTGTTGAAAATGTAACAAAAGTTTTTGGGAAACATCCGCAACGAGCGCTTACCTTATTAAAAGAAGGAAAAAGCAAATCGGAAATTTTAAAGGAGACAGGAATGAACGTTGGTGTGAAAAAGGCAACGTTTGAAGTATACACTGGAGAAATTTTCGTTATTATGGGTTTGTCTGGTAGTGGGAAATCTACATTGGTTCGAATGCTAAATCAATTAATTAAACCGACAGCGGGGCATATATACATAGATGGTGAAGATATCGCGACGATGGGAAAAGAAGAGTTGCGAAGAGTAAGAAGAACGAAGATGAGCATGGTGTTTCAAAAGTTCGCTTTATTTCCGCACCGTACAGTGATACAAAACGTTGCGTACGGGTTAGAAATTCAAGGAGTTCCAGTAGAGGAAAGAGAAAATAAGGCGTTAGAATCGCTACAGTTAGTAGGGCTAGATCATCATAAAGATAATTACCCAAGCCAACTTAGTGGTGGTATGCAGCAGCGTGTTGGAATCGCAAGGGCACTAACGAATAATCCAGATGTATTACTAATGGACGAGTCATTTAGTGCATTAGATCCACTAATTCGAAAAGAAATGCAAGATGAATTGTTAGAGTTACAAGATAAAATGGAAAAAACAATTATATTTATTACACATGATTTAGATGAAGCTCTTCGAATTGGTGATCGTATCGCATTAATGAAAGATGGAGAAATTGTCCAAATTGGAACACCGGAAGAAATTATGATGAGTCCTGCCAATGAATTTGTAGAGAAATTCGTGGCGGACGTGAATTTAGGAAAAGTAATTACGGCGGAATCTATATTGAAACGACCGGAGACTTTATTAATTGATCGTGGACCACGTGTAGCACTTCAAATTATGAGGAATGCAGGTGTTTCTACGGTATATGTTGTAAACAAAAAGTATGAATTTCTAGGTATATTAACTGCGGATGATGCAAGTAAAGCGGTACAAAAACAATGGCCAATTGCTGATTTATTACTTAACGATATCCCGCACGTGTATTTAGATACATTACTGGAAGAAACGTATGCAAAAATGGCGGAGATGAAATATCCATTACCGGTAATTGATGAAAAGAAAAGGTTAAGAGGAATTATTAAACGTGAAAGTGTCATTCAAGCTCTTGCAGGAAACATCGAGGAAGAGGTGAAAGACGATGAATAATATTCCGCGCATTCCATTAGGCGAATGGGTTGATTCATTTGTTGCAAGTTTATATGAGCACTTTGAAGGCTTGTTCCGAGGATTCTCCTATATTATCGGTGGATTCGTTGATTTACTCACTAATTTTTTAACAATAATACCAGCCATAGTGATGATTATCATCTTATGTTTCCTCATTTGGTACACAACGAGGAAATTATCTTTAGTCATTTTTACGCTCATCGGATTATTATTTATTTTAAATATTAACTACTGGGCACAAACGATGCAAACATTAGCGCTCGTACTTACGTCAGTTATTATTTCAATTATTATCGGAATTCCCATTGGCATTTTAGCATCTCAAAATGAACGTTTCTCAAAATTTTTAAAGCCGACATTAGATTTTATGCAAACAATGCCGGCATTCGTCTATCTCATTCCCGCGATAACATTTTTTGGAGTAGGCGTCGTACCAGGCATTATTGCTTCCGTTATTTTTGCTATGCCACCGACAATCAGATTTACAGACTTAGGAATTAGACAAGTTCCAGAAGATTTAATTGAAGCTGCGAATGCATTTGGCTCTACCGCATCACAAAAATTATTTAAAGTACAATTACCGCTCGCAACCGGAACGATCATGGCTGGCGTGAATCAAAGTATTATGCTTTCGTTATCAATGGTTGTAACAGCTTCACTTGTAGGAGCGCCAGGACTTGGCGTCGATGTGTATCGCTCTGTAACACAAGTAAATATCGGAATGGGATTTGAAGCTGGACTAGCTATCGTCGTGATTGCGATTATATTAGATCGAATTACGCAAGGGTTTTATACAAAAAGAAAATAATTCAAAAAACACACTTTATACTACAAAGTGTGTTTTTTGAATTCGAATTACATCCGAACAATAACAGAACCTCCAGCTGGTGCACAAACTTGGTTTTGCTGTTGTTCCATTGATTTAATTAAATGATTATTTTCTTCGATTAATGAGATTAATTTAGCTAATTGGCTTTCAAGGCTTGCGATGCGCTGCATCATGTATTGCGAATCATAATGCAGTGTATTCCTTACTGGATGGGGGGAGTAAGCATATTGTTGATTTATATTTGGATTCCAATGAGGATACATTTGAATCGTTCCTCCTTCAATAAATTACTGATCTTTCTTATAGTAAATGCCTATGTATATGTAATGGTGACTTGAAAATTCTTTCAAACGAAGAGGATTATGTAGGGGGAATGGAAAAGTAATAAAGTACATTTTTTGGAAATTTTTAAGCGGAATAGTAAATATATTAGGAAACAGCAACGTTCATGTAAATAGATATTATATAGGGAGAAATGATGAGAGGAGATGCAATTTTGTCTAAACATAAAAAAAGAAATGATGCTATGACAATTGGTGTCGCTATAGGTGTTGTAATCGGTGTAATTCCTGGTGTATTTACTGATAATATAGCAATCGGAATAGCGATTGGGATTGCAGTTGGAATGGGGATTACGCTTTTGAAGAAATAATGAGTTGTAAATTATTTTAATGTGAAAATTCTCATTTAAAGAGATTGAATTTTCGGAATATAAAACCTATTTCTCCTTTTTTTATGATATTATATATGCAAAGGATGGTGATGAATATGCCAATAAACAATCAAGCAGAACAAAACTGCTTCATTTGTGAAAAACATAAAGGGAATATTACAGTTCCGGGTGGAGCTATTTACGAAGATGAACTCGTTTACGTTGGACATGTCCATTGGGATGCAGAAGAAATATATCTTGGTTATGTAATGATAGATATAAAAAGACATGTACCTGGTCTCGCTGAATTAACTGAAAATGAGGCAAAAGCATTCGGACTTATAACAAGTAGAATAAGTAAAGCGTTAAAAGAAAGCGAAGGTGCAGAACATATTTACACTTTCGTTTCAGGAAATGGTGTACCGCATATGCATATGCACATTATACCGCGTTATCCAAATACACCAAAAGAGTTTTGGTCACCGACTGAAGTAGCAAATTGGACTGGTGCACCCTATGGAGATTCAGAGAAAATAAAAAAACTATGCGAAAGAATACGAAAGTATATGGTGAATGAGTATGCATACAACAAATAATACACAATATTCATGGGTTGGAAGTAGAGAAATGTGTTTAGACGAAGTTTCAGTCAAGCAATATGGTGATATCGTACTTGGTAAATACGGCGGAAATATAAGTGCCGGAGCAAAAAAGAATGAAGACGGTGCATTAGTTTGGTCGAATGGTGATTGGGAATTCACCGTTATATTAGACGGACATAATAGTGCAGAAAGTGTTGATTTAGTAGTAAGTACGATTCAAGCAGAATATGAAAATATAAAAGTAATTATGAATGAACCGATTGAAACAGTATTTCGATCTGTTGAAAATCATATACTTACAATTTTTCAATCCTCCTCATTTAAAGAAAAGTGCAAAAGAGTAAAAGGTGAAACAGCTTGCTTAATATGTGTAAGAAAAGAAAATTACATATGGTGGCTATCTATTGGTGATTGCCTAGTTTATGTATTTCATGATGAATTACATAAATTAGGACAATATACATTAAACCAACGTCAATTTTATGAATGGATTGGTAATGTAAACACGTTTGATTTACCCGTTCCATGCTATTCTTCAGGAATTCGTGAACTACGTACTGGAAAGAATCGAATTGTAATGGTGACAGATGGGATATTAGAATGCGGGGAACGCCGTTATGAAACGCCATTAAACCTATACAGTGATATGAATAAAAATAATATAGATCTTAAAGAAAATGTTCACAATATTTTAGAACACGTTCATCATCAATTAGGACGAGATAGTGCGACCATTATTAGTTGGGATTATGAAAATGATGCATATGCTACGTATCCGAGTGATCAGCCGGAGAAAATTAAAGTTAAAAAATAAAAAGGAGAGGGTTTTCTGTCAGTTACAAAAATATCCTTATTAATTTTATGGGTGCTATCTTTATTGGTTTTTGAAAGAATAGCGAGAAGACAGTTAAATATACCGAAACAAAAAGGATGGAATAACCAATATGTGAATGATACACATAAATGGGGAAATAGAATTATTATTTCCTCTTATATAGTTGTTATTGCTATAAGCACTTTTCTTCCAAATCGTATATTTATGGGCTATGTACCTCTTTTGTTTTTTATTACGTTATATGGATTTCAATCATATATGGAGTGGAAGTATGATAAGGAATCGCGTGAGTTTTTGATTTCATTATTAGGAGTTGTAGCATTAATAATAACAGGGTTCATACTATATTTCTTCCTTTAATATAGTATAAATTTAAAGTAAGAGGGAGAGAAGAAATGAAAAGACCTTTCTTACGTGCAGAAGCGATCATTTTTAATGAAGATCATTCAAGAATACTCGTTCAATAACCGTTAATATAGTCCACTTTATTTTAAACAATTCAATGAAGTAATAGGAGGAATGATATTGAGAACCTATACATTTTGGATTATAATTTTTGTTTTTTGTATAGCGGGCTACTTTTTGGATCGATTTTTAAGAAAAAAATTGAATATGCCAAAGAGCGGATTTTGGGGATATAAGAAACATGTAAATAGTTTACATAAAAAATTGGAAATAGGACTACTTTTTATTTATTTAATAACTAGCTTTATATTTATCTTTAAATTCGAACGTGTAAATATTGCTTATGTCATTTTTACTTATTTAGGGGGGACGATAATCTTAAGAGCATTGATGGAATGGAAGTATGATAGAGAATCGAAAGAATATATATTTTCGATAATTGGGATATTCACGTTTATTTTTATGACTTCAATACTATTTTACTTCTTTCCATCTGCTGCATAATAAAATGATTTTTGAAGGTATAAATAATGAAATAACTAATTAATAAGAAACCATTTATCTATACATGAATGGTTTCTTATTATGTGTACGAAGTTCGGTCTTCGCAATTTAATCATTTATTTTAGTCAAGATGGATTTAATGAAATTTGTTTTATCCTCTGCATATTTATGCTTATCATTTGGGTTAGCTTTTGAAAGTTGAATCTTTAACTGTTCATACTGCATACGAGAGGTTTTATTGTCTATTAAGTAATCTCTGAATTTTAATTGTTCTATTAAATATGGATTCCCTTGTTCATACATATGAATTTGATGGGTTCTTGGCTCACCTTTATTGAAATAATACCTTTCTGGTAATACATCTTTTCTATATTTATAATTTAATTGTTCTAGGTTTGTAATACATTTTAGACCACTTTTGGAATCTCTTAATTCCATCGCAATATCAATAATAGGTTTTGCGCTTAAATGCGGGATGGAAGTACTTCCAATATGGTGTATCGCTAAAATATATTTTCCAATGTGTTCCTCAATTAATTGTTTTTCTTTTGAAAACTCAAATTCCCACTCTTCGGACCACGGAACTAAAAACACTTTACCATAGGGTAAACCTAGCATTTAATTAGCACCCCTTACATATTTTTTAAATAAAGTTACTTACATTTTCTTAAAGCTCCTCAATACAAGAAACTCCCACAATCTCCAAGGAAGAACCTTCTTCGCAAAGATCATAAATTTTACACCTTTCCCAATTGGGTATCGTAATGTAGTACGCCTTGCTTCAGCAATTTCTACGATTTTATTTGCAACATCCATCGGATTACCAAGTGTATCGTTGCCATTGTTTATGTGCTTTTGTATTTTATCCATATATTCTTTGTAAGGAGAGGTTGTATCAGATTGGTTTTCAGCTAATTGTTTACCAACTTCCCATATGTTCGTGTTATAAGAACCAGGTTCAAGTAAGGCAACGTCTATTCCGAAAGGCTTTACTTCTAAGCGAAGGGATTCACTCCAGCCTTCTAATGCATACTTTGAAGAAACGTAAGGGGATAAACCAGGGAATCCTACTTGCCCGCTAATACTGCTTATATTAATGATTTTTCCGCTTTTCTGCTTTCTCATATATGGTAAGACAAGTTGCGTGATGGATATAGCTCCAAAAAGATTTGTTTCAAATTGTTTTCGGTATTCCTCCACTGGGATTTCTTCGATAAAGCCCCCATTTGCATATCCTGCATTATTTATGAGAATGTCTATTCTGTTTATTTCGTTTAAAAATAATTGGAAGTTATGTATAGAACTTTGATCTGTTACATCTAATTGTTGAACTTTTATATTTTGTTGTAAGTGGAGTTTAGTAGCTTGAGATATTAAGTCTACTTGTTTTTCAAGATTTCGCATTGTAGCAATGACAAAATAGTCTTTTTTCGCAAGTTCAAGTGTCGTTAAAAGTCCGAATCCACTTGATGCCCCTGTAATAATCGCGATTTTTTTATTCATTGTTCGCTCGCTTTCTTTTTCTTTTATCATAACGAGTTATGGGAATAAAATCTATTTATTGTATAAAGATATTTGTTATAATTGAAAATAATTATCAATTAAATTTTAGTTTTATATAAAAGGAGTGTGGATTTCATGAAGACTAACGGTTTTCATGATATTTTTCATAAATACTTTCATGGTTTACAAGTTGTAGAGGAAAAACATATGAATATGCCCAAAACAATAGGTATGGGTGAAATACGAAGATGGACTTCATTTTCAGGTATGGAAATTGTGTTATCAAATTATCAATTTCATAATAACCATCGCATTCAGTTTGCATCGGACGCAGCAATGGTGGAGCTTAATTTTTGTTTACAAGGGTTCGGAGAAGTGCAAGTTGGTCATTCTTCGTATGAATTAATGACTGGAAATAGCTATTTATATTTTATGAATGATTTTGATGTAGTATTTGAATATGAAAAAGAAACGCCTCTATATTCATTAGCGATTGGGATTCCTGTACAATTGTTTAATCATTTCATGATGAATAATGCTATTGAAAAAAGTCTTGATTTTCATTCTATATTAGGAAATCAATCTTTTAAAAAGTTTCAAAATCCAATTGATTCTATAACATCTAATCTTATTAAGAGAATGATAGAGCATCCCCAAAAGGATCGTATTAGTCAACTAGAATTAGAAAGTAAAGCGCTCGAATTGCTTTCTATACATTTGGGGAGAGTGTTGCTTAATGATTGTGACGCAAATAAAAGGAGTCAATTATCAAAACAGGATTTGAATAAAATAAAACAGGCTGAAGAAATTTTACTTCAACGAATGGAATCACCCCCATCATTATTAGAATTAGCTAAAATAGTAGAGTTAAATGATTATAAATTAAAAATTGGGTTTAAAGAATTATTTGGGATGTCCACATTTGCATATTTACGAGAAAAGCGTATGGAACATGCGATAGATTTACTGCGTTCGGGAAATAGTAATGTGACCGAAACGGCATTTGCAGTTGGATACAATAATGTCAGTCATTTTTCAGAGTTATTTCGTAAAAAGTATGGAATGAATCCATCAGAACTTTTACGTATTTATTAACGTAAAACAGGAATAATCCGCTATACCGTAAATTCCTCCGTCATTTGGTAGTTGCTTTTTGTAATGGTCATTATAATTACAAACAACATCCAATTGGAAATAACTTTTTATGGAGGAATTTAAATGAAAGAACGGAATGAAAGTCATTTTTGGATATTTGTATTAACAGGAATGTTTCTTATTATAACAACGACGGGTTTTGCACGTATGGCATATGGAATTATATTGCCGTTTATGCAGGAAGGACTCCATTTATCTACAGCTCAAGCAGGTATGTTAGGAACTATACTCTTTTTAGGGTATTTATTAACAGTCGGAACATCTGGAATACTTACTATCCGTTTTGGAGCAAAATCAGTTTTATTAATAGGGAGTTGGCTCGTCGTTATAAGTTTAATAGGATTAGCATTTGTCTCCTCATTTTGGATAGCCTCTATTTGTATGTTATGTGCTGGAGCTGGTAGTGCCCTTGTATATACACCACTCATGTCAATAACAGTAGGATGTTTTCCAGAAAAAAGAGGAACTGCAATGGGGCTGTTATTAAGCGGTGCTGGCATAGGCATGCTATTTAGTGGAATAATTGTTCCTTATATAGTACGTACATTTCCAGAGTATAGTTGGCGTGGTTCATGGCTTTTGTTTGGCGTTATTACATGTATTGTTGTATTCGTTGCCTCAATTGTTTTGAAAAATCCAGAAGTTACTGAAGATGAGGGGGAAAGGAATAATAAGTCGTTTTTATGGAAAACGAAAGAGTTATACATCATTGCATGGATGTATTTTATTGTGGGCGTTGTTTATTTAATTCCAAATTTATATCAAACTAGTTTTATGATTAATAATGGTATTTCGGCATCAATTTCGGGAACTGTTTATGCGATTGCAGGAATGTTTTCAATTGTAGGAGCTCCTGTCTGGGGAGTGATTTCGGATCGGATTGGTATAAAGAAGACGTTATGTATTGCACTTTTATTAGCTGTAATAGGTGATATGATTCCAATTATATTTGGACATACCATTGGCTTTATCATGTCGGCAATTATTTGGGGTTCCAGCCTCGGAGGTATCCTTTTATTAATTCAAGTTGCTGCTTCAAAGCAAGTATCTCCGAAATATGTCTCAATGGCAATTAGTTTTATATCCGTTTTCTATGCAGTTGGTCAAATGTTTGGACCAGGACTTGCAGGATGGATTATCGGGGAAAGTGGATATACAACAGCTTATGGATTAGGTGCTTTCGGTTTCTTTATGTGCATATGTTTGGGATTAAGGCTAAAAAGAGGGGATCTGGCAAACTCAGCGTATATAGAGAAGTGAGTATTGTCTTGAAATGAATCTTTTTAATGGGGGGAAGCAAAGTGTTCCATGTTAAAGACGTATTAGCAGATCAGTTATTAGCAAATGCGAATGATCCCAGTTGGTATATTCCATTTTCAGATGCAGTTAAGGATTTATCTGAGAGAGAAGCTTTCTGGAAACCGAATGAAGAGTGTAATAGTATAGCTGAAATTGTACAACATTTACTGTATTGGAATACGACGTGGCAAACTAGGTACAAAGAATCAAATGTTAATGCTGTGCCCGCTATTGGTGATAATAACAAAAGTTTTATGCTTTCAGATAATCAAACATTTGAAGAGTTAAGAGAAAAACTATTAGAGAAACTGTTACAATGGCAAAGTCTCATAAATGAAGACAAGGTTGAAAGTGATGTAATTGGATTTCCTGTATCTGCGAAGTGGTGGGAAGTATTAGCTAATGTAACGACTCATAACGCGTATCACATTGGTCAAATTATTTACATTCGGAAATTACAGAAGAGTTTTGATAATGAATAAGATAATAATTCTCAAATTAGGTGAACAAAAGTGGACAAAACGAGACAGATGTCTCATTTTGTCCACTTTTTTATTATGAAAGAAAAGAGAAAACCTATTAAATCAGGGATTAGAATTTGGCACAGTACTTGCAATATAAAAGATGAACAAGAAAATAGGAGGGCTGAACATGTTAAAAACAACTGAAAGTAAAGGGAATGAAATTACGAAAGAACAAGCTCGTTGGATGTATGAAAAAATGTTAGAGATTCGTAAGTTTGAAGACAAGGTGCATGAATTGTTCGCGCAAGGCGTTCTGCCAGGTTTCGTTCATTTATACGCTGGTGAAGAAGCAGTAGCAGTTGGTGTATGTGCCCACTTAACAGATAGTGACAGTATTACAAGTACGCATAGAGGTCACGGCCATTGTATCGCAAAAGGTTGTGATTTAAATGGCATGATGGCCGAACTTTTTGGGAAAGCGACAGGGTTATGTAAAGGTAAAGGTGGTTCAATGCATATTGCCGATTTAGATAAAGGAATGCTGGGTGCAAATGGGATTGTAGGCGGAGGTTTTCCACTTGCTTGCGGTTCGGCATTAACAGCTAAATATAAAGGAACGAAAGATGTAAGTGTTTGCTTCTTCGGTGACGGAGCAAATAATGAAGGAACATTCCATGAAGGGGTTAATTTAGCAGCGATTTGGAAGTTACCAGTTATTTTTATCGCAGAAAATAACGGTTACGGTGAAGCAACAACATTTGAATATGCGTCAAGTTGTGATTCCATTGCAGATCGAGCGAAAGCTTACAATATTCCAGGTGTTCAAGTGGATGGAAAAGATTTACTTGCAGTGTATAAAGCGGCGGAAGAAGCAGTAGAACGTGCGCGTAATGGCGGTGGCCCAACAATAATTGAATGTATGACATATCGTAATTACGGTCATTTCGAAGGTGAAGCGCAAACATATAAAACTTCAGAAGAAAAAGAAGAACATTTAAATGAAAAAGATGCGATTGTGCATTTCCGCAAGCATTTAATTCATGAAGCTTTATTAACGGAATCCGAACTTGTGGATATGGAAAAGGCAGTAGATGAAGCAGTACAAAAATCAATTGAATTTAGTGAAAACAGTCCATATCCGGAAGATGAAGAATTATTAAAAGATGTATACGTTTCTTACAAATAAGAGGAGGGTGAAAAATAATGACTAGAACAGTAAGTATGTCAACTGCAATTAATGAAGCGATGAAAATATCAATGCGTCGTGATGAAAACGTAATTTTAATCGGAGAAGATGTTGCAGGCGGTGCACAAGTGGATCACTTGCAAGATGATGAAGCATGGGGCGGTGTACTCGGTGTTACGAAAGGACTTGTGCAAGAATTTGGTCGAAATCGTATTTTAGATACTCCAATTTCAGAAGCGGGTTATATGGGAGCGGCGATGGCAGCTGCTGCAACAGGTTTACGTCCGATAGCTGAATTAATGTTTAATGATTTTATCGGTAGTTGTCTTGATCAAGTATTAAACCAAGGTGCAAAGTTCCGCTATATGTTCGGTGGAAAAGCGAAAGTGCCAGTTACAGTACGTACGATGCACGGTGCTGGATTTAGCGCAGCGGCACAGCATTCACAAAGTTTATATGCGTTATTTACGAGCATTCCAGGTATAAAAGTTGTCGTTCCTTCCACTCCTTATGACGCAAAAGGCTTATTATTAGCGGCAATTGAAGATGACGATCCAGTAATCTTCTTTGAAGATAAAACACTTTACAATATGAAAGGCGAAGTACCAGAAGGGTACTATACAATTCCTTTAGGAAAAGCAGATATTAAACGTGAAGGTTCCGATGTAACAATCGTTGCAATTGGAAAACAAGTTCATACAGCACTTGCAGCTGCAAAGCAATTATCGGAAAAAGGACTCGAAGTAGAAGTAATCGATCCACGTTCTTTATCACCGCTGGATGAAGATACGATTTTAGCATCTGTTGAAAAAACGAATCGCCTGATTGTTATTGACGAAGCAAATCCAAGATGTAGTATCGCAACAGATATTGCGGCAATTGTAGCGGATAAAGGATTCGATTTGTTAGATGCACCTATTAAACGAATTACAGCACCACATACACCAGTTCCGTTTTCGCCACCACTTGAAAAGTTATATTTACCAACGCCGGAGAAAGTAATTGAAACTGTATCAGAAATGATCGGAGACCAATCTTTATTACATGTGTAATGAAACGATGAGAAGGGAGAGAGAAACATGGCTGTAGAAGTTGTAATGCCGAAGTTAGGTATGGCGATGAAAGAAGGTATTATTACGAGTTGGAATATTAAAGCAGGTGATAATGTAGAAAAAGGTGAACTAATTGCTAGTATTAACTCGGAAAAAATCGAAACTGAAATAGAAGCACCAGCTGATGGAACTGTTCTTGATATAGCTGTAAGTGAAGATGAGGGAGTGCCGCCAGGTACTGTAATTTGCTACATCGGTAAACCGAACGAAAAAGTAGAAGCTCATGAAAACATACATGTTGTAGAAGAAAAAGCATCTAATCCAGAACCTAAAAAGGTACAACATCCAGAACCATATGCGATAGATGTGACGAAGCAAAGAGTTAAAATATCTCCAGTAGCAAAGAAAATTGCAAAAACTGAAAATCTCGATATTAGATCATTAATTGGTACAGGACCTGGCGGAAGAATTACAAAGGTAGATGTATTAAAGGCGCTTGAAGAAAGAGTAGCAATTCCAGAAGTACTTGAACAAGAAGAAAGTAAAGTCATTCCTATTACTGGTATGCGAAAAGCAATTGCGAACCGTATGCATGCAAGCCTACAAAATAGTGCGCAATTAACATTAACGATGAAAGTAAATGTTACAGATTTAGTTGCTTTACATAAAGAAATAGCGGAAGTTGTACAAAAACGATACGATAACAAACTAACTATTACTGATTTCGTTTCTCGTGCTGTTGTATTAGCGCTTAGAGAGCATAAAGAAATGAACAGCGCGTATATAAATGATGCCATTCATCAATTTGAACATGTTCATTTAGGTATGGCGGTCGCGTTAGAAAAAGGATTAGTCGTTCCAGCTATTCGCTTTGCTAATAATCTATCTTTAGTAGAGTTATCTAAAGAGATTAAAAATGTGGCACAAAAGGCACGAGCAGGCAGTTTAAGTAGTGATGATATGCAAGGGACAACATTTACAATTAGTAATTTAGGTAGCTTCGGTATTGAATATTTTACGCCAGTATTAAATACACCTGAAACTGGTATTTTAGGTGTAGGTGCAATTGAACATGTTCCTGTATATAAAGGGAAAAAATTAAGAAAAGGAAGTATGTTACCTTTAAGTTTAACATTTGATCATCGTGTACTAGACGGTGCACCAGCAGCTGCATTTTTACGCACAATTAAACGTTATTTAGAAGAGCCTGTAACAATTCTTTTATAAAGAGAAGGTGAGAAAATGAGTAATTTAGTTGTTATTGGGGGCGGACCTGCTGGTTATGTAGCGGCAATTACCGCGGCTCAAAATGGAAAAGATGTCACTCTTATTGATAAAGCTGATCTTGGCGGGACTTGTTTAAATGTCGGTTGTATGCCTACGAAATCATTGTTAGAAAGTGCGGAAGTATACGATATTGTTAATCATGCGAATCGTTTTGGAGTATTAGTAGATAAGCAGAATATATCAATTGATTGGAAACAAATACAGACGAAAAAATCACAAATTGTTACGCAACTCGTACAAGGTATACAATATTTAATGAAGAAAAATAAAATAAAAGTTATACAAGGTAAAGCGAAATTTGAAACGGATCACCGTGTACGAGTTACACATGGTGATAAAGAAGATGTAGTAGTTGGAGACCAGTTTATTATAGCGGCAGGATCAGAACCAACTGAATTACCTTTTGCTCCATTTGATGGGAAGTGGATTTTAAATAGTAGTCATGCAATGTCCCTAGAAAATATACCAAAATCATTATTAATCGTTGGTGGTGGTGTAATAGGTTGCGAGTTTGCAAGCATTTATAGTCGTCTTGGAACAAAAGTTACGATTGTTGAAATGGCATCGCAATTATTACCTGGTGAAGATGAAGATATCGCACAAATTTTAAGGGAGAAACTAGAAAATGATGGCGTAAAAATATTTACAGGAGCGGCTTTAAAAGGATTAAATAATTATAAGAAGCAGACTTCATTTGAATATGAAGGAAGTATCCAAGAAGCCAACCCGGAATTCATTCTCGTTTCTGTAGGTCGAAAACCACGTGTACAAGAATTAGCTTTAGAAAAAGCAGGCATTCAATTTTCAAATAAAGGAATTTCTGTGAATGAACATATGCAAACAAACAGATCACATATTTACGCAGCGGGTGATGTGATTGGTGGAATACAGCTTGCTCACGTTGCCTTCCATGAAGGAACGACAGCGGCATTACACGCGAGCGGAGAAGATGTGAAAGTAAACTATCATGCTGTACCTCGCTGTATTTATACAGCTCCAGAAATTGCTAGTGTCGGTTTAACAGAAAAAGGAGCAAGAGAGCAATACGGTGACATCCTCATCGGAGAATTCGCATTTACAGCGAACGGAAAAGCGCTTATTATTGGAGAACAAACGGGGAAAGTAAAAGTTATTGTGGAACCTAAATATCAAGAAATTGTAGGGATTTCTATTATCGGTCCTCGTGCAACCGAACTAATCGGACAAGGAACGGTGATGATTCATACAGAAGTTACAGCTGATATAATGCGAGATTATATTGCAGCGCATCCCACTTTATCTGAAGCGATTCATGAGGCATTATTGCAGGCAGTAGGACATGCTGTACATGCTTGAAGGTAAAAAGACCAGTCTAATATGACTGGTCTTTTTAGTAAATAATATTTAAGTAGCAATATGTATAAAAAGATACTAGAAAAATCACTATACTCTCATGTTTTTTTAATCGATGAGAGTATAGTGATTTTGAAACTTCTTCACTTATTTAATTGAAATGCGCTGTTACTATTTAATTTCAATAGCTGAAGTTATATCGTTCCAATCTGCAGCTAAATTAGCAGTTTGACCATACCAATCAGAGTGTCTAAAGGAGACACCTTTTCCATATCCTTGAGTTGAAGAATGTTCCCATAGTGTTGTTGAATAACTTGCAGAAGGTGAAGCTGTACTTACAGAAGAAATTCTGTCGTTCCAGCTAGAAGGTAGGTTTTTAAAGCCACTGCTCCAATAAATATACTGTCCACCTTTATTTTGATGCTCATAAAAATCGGTACTACCAGCACCACTACCTAAAGGGTTAATTTGATTTTTAAGTGCCTTTTTATCCTTTTCAATAAAAGCATTCAATGTTTCTCTGCTAGTAAAGCCATAAGCTAACCAATCTCCATTTTCATTTTGCTTAGGTAGTACCATAGTAATTTGGATGTCTTTTTTTGATTGATCGCTTAATTTTGTGAATGAATTAACATTCTTTTCATCAACTTTTAAATAATCAAATGATTTAATTGTATTATCTTTTTCTGCAGCACTTACTACTCCTAATCCTCCAGTTAATGCAAAACCTGCTACTAATGTCCCTGCTACTAATTTCTTCAACATATAACCATCCCTTTTTGTTTAGATTTTTGTACATGTAAAATGTATTCTAATTTCGAATTTTTATAAATATTCTGAAGTTTTAGAAATAATAGGCGGAATATTTACAGTTTTGCATTTATTCTTTAGAAAAAATAGCTATTGGAATGATATAATAAATAGATATATTGCTTTTGTTGGATGTTAAAATGTTTTAGGAGGAAAGCCATTGCAGTATTTCAATAAAGATTGGTATAAAGAAATGCAAGTATCTGGATTTTTAATTTTCTCAGAAACATTAGAAGAATGGGAAGAGATTTTGCGAGAGAGCGAAAAGGTAGGAATGGATTATAAGAAAAGTTTGAGAGAAGACGTGGAAGAAAAGAAAGAAGATTTATTAAAGTTTCTACCTAAGTCACTACATCCATACATTCATGATAATACAATTAAGTCAGAATACCCATCAGAAAAGTTAAAGAAACTTATGCTTGATTGGACAGAAGATTATGAGAAAAGAATGAATGATTTAGAACAAGCTTATATAGATAATTATAATGCTATAAAAGAGAAGCTCGCGCAGAATGTCGTTCAACTACATGAATACTCACTACATGACAGTGTAGTCAAATCAGTAGAGAGAAGATCAAAAGATACGCTAATTATAACTTTAGATTGCAGTGGTACTTTCAGTGAATTTGACAAACTGGAAGTAACTTTTACAGGCGTAACGAAATGTTCTATTCCGGAAAATTTTGAAGGTGCTTGGTGGTTATATCATGAAATAGATCTTACTAATGAAGGTTTCGAATTGGGTGTTTTATTTGATTGCCCATTTGAAGAAGTGACGATTTGTGCAAAAGATATATTGTTTGAGAAAGGTAACTAGTAAACTTTATAACTTTACAAACAAAAAAACAGTCTTATATGACTGTTTTTTATTTAGATGCTAAATTATCAAGTTTCCAATATGTATCTGTTAACGGCGCAGCTTTGCTATCTATGTATAAATACATATTATTTAAATCTTTTGGAGAAGTTTTCATATTAAATACAATGTCGGTAGTTAAAGAAAACTCAGATGGAACCTTTTTAGCATTTTCATTTTGTATAAATTCACCTTCGTATTTTTCACCCGTTTTTTCATCTTTTATGAAATATTTTATTTCTGAAAGATCTATCGTTTGTCCGTCAGCACGAGCATTATTTATAGTAACGCGAGCTGTGAGACGCCACTCTTTGTCTATTTTATCGAATTTAGCATTTTCAACAGTTGCTCTATAGTATTCGTTTTTAAATATTTCCCCATAGTGCATTGCATTCTTTTCAAAAGCGCTCTTTTCTTGTTTTGGTGCAGTATTTCCACTACATCCTGCCATTATTCCTGTAAATAATAATGCTGTACAAGTTACTTTAATTATAGATTTCATAGTAATCCCTTTCTGTATTAAAAAGTAAAACATAGGAATAATTTTACATCAATAGGAAGATAAATGGAAGTATGTTTGTGGAATATGCAAATATACATTTATTTCGTTTTCAAGTTAATGGGATAAAAATAGAGAGAAAAACTGTATAAAGCTGAAGAAATAAGAATTGAAAATATTGTAAAACAGAAAAAACATGCATATAATTGAATGAGAAGGATTAAATTTCTGAATCTTCAATAACGGTGGTGGGAACATGTTTACTGAAGAGCGTAGAGAGAAAATTTTAGAGTTACTTAAGAAAGATGGAAGAGTAATCGCAAAGGATCTTGCGGAAAGTTTTGATATGTCTATTGATTCTATAAGAAGAGATTTGTCTATTATGGAGAAGGATGGTTTATTAAAAAGAACGCACGGAGGTGCAGTTGAACTTACGCGAGTGAGAAACTTAGTTGCCGAACCATCGAAACGTTATCGTGATGGTTCAATAGATGAAGATGCGATTGCGAAAGTTGCTGTATCCTACATACAAGAAGGAGATTCCGTTTTTATTGGCGGGGCTTCCATTCATTATGCCATGTTAAAGTATTTACCTGAAACATCATTTATAGTTATTACGAATGCTTTAGAAATTGCTAGTAAGTTACGAGAATATAAGAACATTGATACGTACTTAATTGGTGGAAAAGTGAAACCATCAGGAAATATGACAGATACACTGGCCTCTGAATTGATAAGTAGATTCTCTATTGATCTTTATTTCTCTACAGGTGGCGGTATTTCATTGAATGGTATAAGTACTGCGACACCGGAAGTTGCTTATTTTGGAAAAACAGTAAGTAAAATTGCTAGAAGAAATATTTGTTTAGCTCCTCATAATAAACTTGGAATAGACTGCTTTATAAAAGGAGAGTCACTGTTAGAAATTGACCTTATAATAACAGATGAAGGGGCTAGTAAAGAAACGATTCAACAATTTGAGAAACAAGGTAAAGAAATTGTAATAGCGTCAATAGACCTCA
This sequence comes from Bacillus sp. RC242, assembly GCF_044908245.1. Taxonomy (NCBI): domain Bacteria; kingdom Bacillati; phylum Bacillota; class Bacilli; order Caryophanales; family Bacillaceae; genus Bacillus; species Bacillus sp. RC242. The sequence continues at coordinate 260,794 of NZ_JBIYCZ010000005.1, read as the reverse complement.
TTTAAAAGGAGTTTGAAATGATTATAAAAGGACAAGAGTTTCATATAAATGGATTAACTTATACAGTTCGTTCTGCAGTTCAAACGGATGCTGAGCAGTTATCAGAAATTAGAGTTCAGATCGATGGCGAAACTGAAAATATGGATAGAGAAGCTGGAGAGGGGTTTATTGATAAGATAGGGTTCCAAAAAATAGTAAAAACAGATAGTGAAGAGATGAAGAATCTTTTTTTAGTTGCAGAAGTGCACAACCGAATCGTAGGATTTTCGAGATGTGAAGGATCAAATTTGAAGAGATTATCCCATAAAGTAGAGTTTGGTGTTTGTATTTTAAGAGAGTTTTGGGGATATGGAATGGGTAAGAGTCTATTGCAACAATCTATTCAGTGGGCTGATGAAAATGAAGTGAAAAAGATATCATTGCAAGTGTTAGAGACAAATGAAAAAGCCATCCAACTTTATAAAAAATTAGGTTTGGAGGTAGAAGGTATTCTAAAAAATGATAAAAAACTGTCGGATGGTAAGTATTATAATACGGTAGTAATGGGAAGGTTTACTGATACTTTTCATAAAAGAGTTGAAGAAGTATGTTTTACAGAAGGAAATACTATGTAGTAAAAAATGAATTCATAGAAATATTTAATGATCATTTCAATGATACTAATTTACCTAATCAAATAAAATATGGTTCTCGTTTAATAGGACGCTGGATGAAAGATAATAATGATGGTACGACTGAAGTATTTGCAATATGGGAATATGATAGTTATGAACAGTATAAAGAAATTGAATCAAAAATTAGAAGCGACAAGATACATGTTAAAAGAATACATGATTGGTATGAAAAACATGGCGGGAAAGAATATGTTTTACAGGAGTACATATTAGAGTTAAAAAATGAAGAGTTAGTATGTACTGTAAAGTGATAGAGGGGTGAGGAATAATGGGAATTAAAACAAAATTATATTTTAGTTTAGCATCCACCATTTTATTTGCAATAGCGGTGATAGTTTTCTTTATAAACGGCAATCCACAAAAGTGGTTTTGGTTATGTATTTTCTTTGCGTCCATTATACAAAATATAGTTCTACTAAAAAAGAATAAAGAAGTTCATTAAGATATTCAAATTATTAACATATTTGTGTCATCTTTCTAGTTGTATTGAAAACGCTTTTATTCAGTTTTATAATAAAAGTATGTTTTATAAATCTCCAAAACAATTAATAGGGGAGATGATACAATGTTAGCTTCACCGTTTTACTTACATACATGGAAAAAGTTTATGGATGAAGGAGTCCTTGATTCGAACCGTATAAACGAAAGAATTTCAGAGTCATGGCATCGATGTAAACAAGCAAATGTGAATCCTCATATGAATAAAGGTCAGAAAATTTTGTCTTCTGATATTTTTCAGGATCAAAAGAAAAAGAGTGAAATCTTCCTTGATATAGCAATACCTCAAATACAAAATATGAGAAAAACCATTGATGAACTGCAAATGATGGCATTATTAATTGATCCAGATGGTTATGTTCTATCATTAAGTGGAAATCAGCAAACGTTGAAACGAGCGAAACATATTAATTTTATTGAAGGTGTGAAATGGACGGAAGCAGCTGTTGGTACAAATGCGATAGGAACAGCGTTACAGATTGAAGAGGCTATTATGATAAGTGGTACAGAGCATTATTCTGTCGCATCTCATAGCTGGAGCTGTGCGGCCTCTCCGATTCATAATGATGACGGGAAATTAATTGGTGTTCTAGATTTCTCTTGTCCAATTGAGTTTTCACATCCATATATGCTCGGAATGGTAACTTCGATCGCGCATGCGATTGAACGTGAATGTAGTATTCGAGTACATCAAAATGAACTGCATTTAATCCATCGTTTTTTAGATGTAATTGACAGTGATGAACAAGTTGTTATTTGTAACCATCGTGATGTTATCGTTTCTGCGAGCAAGAGGGTTCGTGAACGAGTATGTAATTGGTCACGAATGAAACTTGAAGATTTAATGCACAATGGATTGAAACCTAAATTAGAGGTACCGGTATATAGTAATGATAGAATGATCGGGAAATGTATTTACTTAAAGGAAAATAAACAAGAAAATTTATTTTCTACTTACCCGTTTATAAACGGAATTACTTTCCCTGGAGTTATTGGGACAAGCAGCGTATTTCAACATACTTTAGAAGAAATTAAGCTTGTTTCACCAACTGACGCTAGTGTATATGTATGTGGTGAAACAGGTGTAGGGAAAGAATATGTAGCGAGAGCGATTCATGAAAATAGTCCAAGAAAAAATGGTCCTTTTATAGCTGTTAACTGCGGTTCATTACCGAAAGAATTAATGGAAAGTGAATTATTCGGTTATGCTGAAGGTGCGTTTACAGGTGCGCGGCGCCAAGGATATAAAGGGAAATTCGAACAAGCAGACGGAGGAACAATATTTTTAGATGAAATTGGTGAAGTGCCGCCAGAGATGCAAGTGGCATTATTGCGTGTTTTGCAAGAACGAACAGTAACCCCAATTGGTAGTTCAAAAGAGGTACCAGTAAATATTCGTATTATTACTGCGACACATAAAGATTTACTAAGATTAGTAGAAGAAGGGAAATTCCGTCAAGATTTATATTATCGTTTACATGTTTATCCGTTATATGTTCCGTCGTTAATAGAAAGAAAAGAAGATATTCCGTACTTCATACAACATTTTTGTGAACGAAAGGATTGGAATGTTGTATTTCCAAAGAGTATTTGTAATCAATTTTCACAGCATACATGGCCCGGAAATATTCGAGAATTATTAAATGTATTAGAACGCATATACATTTTGTCGCAAGGACGGGAAATATGCGAAAAACAAATCTCTTTTTTATTACAAACAATGATGGGAAATCAACATCAACTTGAATTGCAAGCAGAAAATAAAACGGAGCATACATTAAATTTCCGTGAAAAAATACAGCGTGATAGCATGATTGAAGCGCTAGAAAAGACGAACGGAAATGTTTCATTAGCTGCAAAACTATTAGCTGTGCCGCGCAGTACGTTTTATAAACGAATGCAAAAATTTAGGCTATAAAAGTAGATTTTTGTAATCTACTTTTTCTTTATGGGCTCACGTTCTGTCGGAATGTGCGCTTGCCAGGGAAATAATAGAATAATTAGAAAGAAGATTTCCTGAAGGGGGTTAGCATGTGAAGTATATTGAAATTGGAATCGGGAATAGGTGGTTCATTCGAACGGAAACCGAAAATAAAGATGGAACTGAATTCGAGGAACGAGGAATTATTAAACCAATTTATTTTGAGTCTTTATATGTACGGATTTGGTTTCGGAAAACGTGTTTTATTTTTGATACGAAAGAGGGCTTTAAGAAAGTAAGAAAAAGTAGAGCTGAGTATAAGTTTATTGTTGGGATGGTGAGTAGGTTAAAACAATAGAATCAAACAGGGGGTGTTTTTATGATTAGAATTATCACATTCATACTCGCTTTTATTATAATGGGCTATTCTATTTACAGTTGGAATGATGATTCGAAGCAAAGTATGCTCATTTTACAATTACTTTTAGGTTTTATGCTTGCCGGTATGGGGATACACAACGTTAAGAAGGATGAAAAAGAGAATAAGAATATGGGGATTCTGCTATTACTTACATCACTTTTTTGTATTATTGTATCGTTAATAAAATATTTTAAATAAACCGTTACTAAGCATATTGAGTAACGGTTTTTTGAGGTTATAATGTGCTATTTATATAACCCCGTCGTATACATTACCGTTAAAGTATGTACAATTTCTTCTAATTCTAGTTCTTTATCATTTTGCACGATTGTCCAAAGAAACGTTTCATTCATAGAGAACCAGCCGCATGCGACAATCTCTTTATTTAACTTAGTTCGTACTAATTCATTTTCCTGGGAATGAGTAATGTCTTGTATAATCCGTGTTACAAAGCGTTCGCGAATCTCATCCCATTTTTGACGTATTTCTTTTGAGGTTCTTATTGCTTCTTCAACAACTTGTAATATAGCTCTTTCTTCTTGTGCTAACTGTAAAAAAGCGCGCACTTGATTCTGAATCATATCTCGTGCTTCGGCCTTTGTTTGAGGTAAAAAAGAGCGATCAGCAATATCATAAAAGCGATTCATAACATCTTCCATCAAAACGATGAGGAGAGCATCTTTGTTTTTAAAATATACATATGCTGTTCCATAACCAGTTTCTGCATGTTTAATAATTTGCGTGATTGTAGTTTTCTGAAATCCGTTTTTTATAAAAATAGTATAACCGGATTGTAATAGTTTCTTTTTTGTTTCTAAGGAGCGGTATTTTCTTGTTGAAAGAGTAGAATTTTTCAAGGAATCACCTCTTTATACTGAAATATCTGAAAATATAATTGTATTGTAAAAGAAGTTCGTATATAAAGTCAACTGACATAATATCATTGACGTTATATCAATTCAAGTGATATATTTCAATTAGTTAGAATAAAAAGAAAATTAAAAGAAGGTGACACCATGTATAAAGAACCATTTCAACCAACTTATGAGTATGCGCTTGAATGTGATAAACATGATGAACTGAAAGATTTTCAATCTGAATTTTATAAAAAAGAAGGAACAATATATTTAGATGGTAACTCTTTAGGGTTGCTTTCAAAAAGAGCAGAGAAATCGTTACTTACATTGCTAGATTCATGGAAAGAGTATGGAATTGATGGATGGACTGAAGGAGAACATCCTTGGTTCTTCCTATCAGAAAAGCTAGGGGAATTGACTGCACCTCTTATTGGAGCTTTGTCAGAAGAGACGATTGTAACCGGCTCCACGACAACGAATATTCATCAAGTAATCGCAACTTTTTATGAACCAAAAGGGATTCGGACAAAGATTCTTGCGGATGAATTAACGTTCCCGTCAGATATATATGCGCTCCAAAGTCAAATTCGTTTAAAAGGATTAGATCCAGATGAGCACCTAATGAGAGTAAAGAGCAGAGATGGTAGAACATTAAATGAGGAAGATATCATTCATGCGATGACTGATGATATCGCTTTAATTTTATTGCCTTCTGTACTATATAGAAGCGGACAGATTCTTGATATGAAGCGATTAACAACTGAAGCCCATAAACGTGGTATTCATATTGGATTTGATTTATGTCATTCAATTGGATCTATTCCACATCATTTCAAAGAGTGGGATGTTGATTTCGCTATATGGTGTAATTATAAATATTTAAATGCAGGTCCTGGTGGTGTTGCAGGCCTTTATGTAAATAATAAACACTTTAATAGACTCCCAGGATTATCTGGTTGGTTTAGTTCTAGAAAAGATAAGCAATTTGATATGGAGCATTCATTAACTGCGGCTGACCATGCTGGAGCTTATCAAATAGGGACACCTCACGTATTAAGTACTGCACCATTAATCGGTTCTCTTGAAATTTTTAAAGAAGCTGGTATTGAAAAGTTACGTGAAAAATCATTACATATTACGAGATATATGCTTGATTTAATTGAACATGAATTAAAAGGCTTTGAATTTACAATTGGAAATCCATTAGAGGATGAAAAACGAGGCGGGCATATTTATTTAGAACATGCCGAGGCGGCACGTATATGTAAAGCGTTAAAAGCAAATGGGGTTATTCCAGACTTTAGAGCTCCAAATGGAGTTAGACTTGCGCCTGTTGCTTTATACAATACGTATGAGGAAGTATGGAATTCTGTACAAATCTTAAAGAACATTATGAAAAATGAAGAATATAAAAACTTTGAAAATAAGCGAGAGGTTGTGGCGTAAGCATGAAAACATCGCAGTGGATTGATATTTCACAACCGCTAAATAATGATATCGCGACATGGCCAGGGGATACACCGTTCTCGTATGAAGTTTCATGGTCAAAAGAAGACAGTGGTTCAGTAAATGTCGGAAAGTTAACGATGAGTATCCATACAGGTACTCATATTGATGCACCTTTTCATTTTGATAATGACGGTAAGAAGGTGTTGGATTTAGATATTCAAGTTTATGTTGGTCCAGCACGGATCATTGACGTTTCTAATCTTGAAAGCATCGGGAAAAAGGAATTAGAAAACTTTCATTTAGAAGGTGTAGAACGATTGTTATTACGTACATCTTCACATGGTAAAGCAAATGAATTCCCAGATGTAATCCCGCATTTACGCGCAGATATTGCAGCCTTTCTTTCTGAAAAGGGAATTCGTTTAATCGGGGTGGACGTACCATCTGTTGATCCTTTAGATGATAAAGAACTAGCAGCGCATCATCAATTATTTAAACATGGAATTCATATTTTAGAAAATGTCGTACTAGATCACGTAGTAGACGGCGATTACGAACTTATTGCATTACCACTTGCATTAACAGATGCGGATGGGAGTCCAGTTCGAGCTGTTATTAGACCAATATAAGTAGAAATGAACACAAAGGGGCGTTTGGCTAATATGAAAGAAAATGAAAAGGTAATTATGGAAAAAGGGATTCATACGGATTTTAAGGAGAATATGACGTACGGAGAGTATTTACAGCTAGATAGCTTATTATCTAGTCAACAAAGATTATCAGATCATCATGATGAAATGTTATTTATCGTCATCCATCAAGCGAGTGAGCTTTGGATGAAACTAATTTTACATGAATTGAATGCAGCGATTGAATCTATTAAACAAGATAAATTACCACCAGCCTTTAAAATGTTAGCACGTGTATCAAAAATTCAGTCGCAAATTATTCAATCTTGGGATATTCTTGCGACATTAACGCCATCAGAATATATTGAGTTCCGCGATTCACTTGGTCAGGCTTCAGGTTTTCAATCGTATCAATATCGAATGATTGAATATGCACTTGGTTATAAAACACCACATGCATTAAAAATTTATGAAAAGGACCCAGAATTACATGCTCGTCTTCATAAAGCACTTCATGCACCAAGTTTGTATGATGTGGCGATACAAGCCCTTGTTAAAGAAGGATTTCCAATTCATAAAGATGTGTTAAATCGTGATGTTACGCAGCCTTACGAAGAGGATGCAACTGTAGAAGCGGCTTGGATAGAAGTATATGCGGACGTGCAGAAATATTGGGATTTATATCAGCTTGCAGAGAAATTAATCGATATTGAAGACTGGCTACAACAATGGCGTTTCCGTCATATGAAAACGGTAGAACGAATTATTGGTCATAAAATGGGAACAGGTGGCTCTTCTGGCGTATCTTATTTAAAGCGAGTGCTTGATCAATGCTTCTTCCCAGAGCTTTGGAACGTTCGAACGAAATTATAAAAATAAACTTGTCAGCTATTAAATGCTGGCAAGTTTATTTTTTTGTTTTAATAACAAATATGATTTAATAGAGAGAACGAGATGAACTACAAATATTACATAACCGTTTAGATGGAGGAAGATTTCTTGAATTTCGAGCAATTACAAAATAAATTTGAAAAGAAAAAGGTTAATACATTTCTTGTTTATCAAAAGGGGGAATTAACGACTGAGTACTATAAAACGATAGACTGTGCAAATGACTTATTTAAAATTAATTCGATTACAAAAAGTATCGTATCTATATTAATTGGTATCGCAATTGATAAAGGATTTATAAATAATATACATACACCAATCACAACATGGATTCCCAATGTACCGGAGAAAAAAAAGGAATTAACACTGTATCATTTATTAACGATGACAACAGGAGAAGATTGGCAAGAATTCGGCAATGGGGTTGTTTTCCCAAATGACTTTGTGGAATCAGACAATTGGGTGCAATACATTTTAGAAAAGCCGTTCATTGAAGAAATGGGTACGAAAATGAATTATAATTCAGGTTCTTCTCACTTACTTAGTTACATCATTCAAGAATCAACTGGAATGTCGACGGAGCAGTTCGCGAAAAAGTATTTATTTGATCCATTAAACATTACGGAATATGAATGGCAACAAGACCCGCAAGGTGTATATGTCGGGGGATTCGGTATGAAAATGAAATCTATAGATTTATTAAAGTTAGGAAAATTATGTTTGCAGAATGGATATTCGAAGGGAAATGAAATTATATCATCGAAATGGTTAGAGCAATCAAGTACAGCTCTATTTGAAACGTATGAACATGTCGGGGCATATGGATATCACTGGTGGGTGTTAAATAACGAAAGATTTCACATACCGTATTGTGTGTATTTTGCTATGGGATACGGAGGGCAATACATTATTATCATTCCACAGTTAGAGATCGTAGCAGTAATTAGTAGTCACATGCCTAAACGTGGCCTCGTACCATTAAAGTTATTTATAGAGCATATAAAAGAGAATTCCAATCATAAATAAGAAGAGACAGGAGGTGTTTTATGAGAAGTGCAAAAATGATAGCGATATTAAGATTGTTTTTAAGTCTTTTAGCGTTTAGTGCACTTGTTACTCAATTTGTTACAAGAGCACAAGTGAAACCGTTCAATCCAGTTAATTTTTTTAGTTACTTCACAATTGAAAGCAACATTTTAGTGGCGGTAATTCTTCTATTAAGTAGTTTAGGGACAACCCTATTTGGACGTTCGGAGCAGTTTGGAGTTCTTCGAGGTGCAGCTACAGTATACATACTGACTACAGGGCTTATTTATTTTTTGTTATTAAGGGGATTAGAAGAGTCACTTCAAACACCAATACCGTGGGTAAATACTGTGCTTCATTACATCATGCCATTAGCGATGATTTTAGATTGGGTTATAAATCCACCTACGAAGACCATTACATGGAAACAGGCTGCGAGTTGGCTTGTTTTCCCGCTTTTATATGTTGTCTATAGCTTAATACGAGGTCCATTCGTTAATTGGTACCCATATCCGTTTTTAGATCCGAGAATAGGGGGATATGGTAGAGTGTTTTTATATAGTATAGGGATAGCAGTTGTTATTGGAGGTATTTGTGGATTGGTGAAAATGTTAGGGAATCGATCTTTAAGTTTAAAACAATAACTTTCATTATTAAATGTGTATGAATAAACCCCTCTGTTTTAAGTAAAACAGAGGGGTTTATTTGTTCTACCGATTTGTTTTGTGAAAGGACATCTTTAAAAATTTCTCTGTTTTCGTATCGAATTCTACATCAACAAAAACACCATATTCTTTCCCACCTTCACGCAGCCACAGCTTAAATTTTTCAACTGTTATTTGAACAGTTTTTGGTTTTCTACCTATATGAAGGTAATCAATAATCTCTGCTTTCGGATATTGTTCTTTCGTTTTTTCAACGGCCAGTTTACCCCATTTTGCATAGGGTGGCTGTGCGTGAACTATAGATGGACCAGTATATATAGTTGAACATGTTGTTATTAAAAAAATTATAAATGCTGTGCGTGCGAAGAAATGCCTCATAATAAGCTCCTTTTGTCTTTTTTTATATTATTTACATATTTCTTTAAGCATATAAGTTTGGATTTTTTTGTCTTCTTTACATAAAAACGAGGGTTTTACAAAACATAACCATGAAATCATTTCCGTAATTAAGGAGGGAAATACATGCGTCAAAAAGCTGTTTTCAAGATAGCGATTTTGCTTGTATTTGTGGGACTATCTTTGATGGTCAGTAGTATACAAACCAAAAATGTAGAAGCCTTTTCTAATCAAGTGATTCAAAGGGGAGCTTCTGGAGAAGATGTCATTGAACTGCAAACTCGTTTGAAATATAACGGATTTTATACGGGGAAAGTTGATGGTGTTTTCGGATGGGGTACATATTGGGCACTTCGAAACTTTCAGCAAAAATTCGGATTACCAGTTGATGGTTTAGCGGGTGCTAAAACGAAGCAAATGCTTGTAAAGGCAACGAAGTATGATAAGTCGACCGCTAATAAAGATACTACAACTAATAAAGGGAACAGTGGTGGAGGTACACAGGAAAATAAGCCGCCAAAAAGTACAGGGACAAATGTTCCAAACGGTTATTCTCAAAATGACATTCAGTTAATGGCAAACGCTGTATACGGAGAATCCCGTGGTGAGCCGTATTTAGGACAAGTTGCAGTAGCTGCGGTTATTTTAAACCGTGTCACAAGTGCATCATTTCCAAATACTGTTTCAGGAGTAATCTTTGAGCCGAGAGCATTTACAGCAGTAGCAGATGGACAAATATATTTAACGCCAAATGAAAATGCGAAAAAAGCCGTATTAGATGCGATCAATGGATGGGACCCAACTGGGAATGCATTATATTATTTCAACCCAGATACTGCGACAAGTAAATGGATTTGGACTCGTCCACAAATTAAAAAAATTGGTAAGCATATTTTCTGTAAATAGAGCGGAGGTGGAAACATGTTACGAGGTATTATCATCGTATTGTTAACAGTAGGTGTAGTCGGAACAGGGTATTGGGGCTATAAAGAGCATCAAGAGAAAAATGCAGTATTAATTCGAGCGGAAAATAGTTATCAGCGTGCGTTTCATGATTTAGCATATGAAGTTGATTTATTACACGATAAAATTGGAACAACACTGGCGATGAATTCACGTTCCTCATTATCGCCAGCTTTAGTAGATGTATGGCGTTTAACAGCAGAGGCTCGTTCTGATGTAGGACAATTACCTTTAACATTAATGCCATTTAATAAAACGGAAGAGTTCCTTGCGAATATCGGTGATTTTAGTTATCGTGCAGCGGTTCGTGATTTAGAAAAAGATCCGTTAAATGATCAAGAATATAAAACGTTACAAGGTTTATATTCAAATGCAGCAAATATACAAGATGAACTGAGAAAAGTGCAGCATCTTGTATTGAAAAATAATCTTCGCTGGATGGATGTAGAAATGGCTCTTGCGTCAAACCAAGACCCAGCAGATAACACAATTATCGATGGATTAAAGACGGTAGAAAAGAATGTAACCTCATACTCGTCCACAAACTTTGGACCGACTTTTACAAGTGCACAAAAGAATAAAAAAGGCGGATTTGAGGCAAAAGGAAAGGCGATTTCGAAAGAGGAAGCGGAAAAAATCGCGAAATCATTTTTAAACTTAAAAGGGAATGAAAAAGTAGAAGTTGAGAAAAGTGGAAAAGGTGCAAAAGAATCATTTTACAGTGTGAAAATTCAAGATCCAGCAACGAACAATGAGTATTATATGGATATTACTGGAAAAGGCGGATATCCAATTTGGGTAATGAACAACCGAGAAATTAAAGAGCAAAAAATTAGTTTAAATGATGCAGGAAGTAAAGGATTAACATTTTTAAAGGATCACAAGTTTACAAATATGGAGCTGTTTGATAGCTCTCAATATGATAATATCGGTGTGTTTACGTACGTTGCAAGTGAAAATGGAGTGCGTATTTATCCAGAAGCAATCCAAATGAAAATTGCTTTAGATGATGGGTCGATTGTTGGTTTTTCCGCAAAGGAATATTTAGCATCACATCAAAAACGAACGATTCCGAGTGCGAAGCTAACCGCTGCTGAGGCGAGAAAGAAAATTAACCCCGATGTAAAAGTTATGGAAGAACGTAAAGCTGTAGTAGTAAATGACTTGCATAATGAAGTACTTTGTTATGAATATATTGGTACTTTAGGGAAAGATACGTACCAAATTTTTATTAACGCAAATAGCGGTGCAGAAGAAAAAGTGAAGAAGATGCAAGCTGTTGAGAAAATTTATGATTAAACATCAATGATAAAGTGGTGAAAATAATGAAAATCATTATATATATGTTAATGCTTTGTTTCGTTATTACTGGATGTAGCATTGGAAAAAAAGACAATCCTAATGAAAAGCCAGAACAAAAAAATGTCTCGATGAAAAATGTTACGTATACAAATAAATCAAATAAGCCAAATGAAAAAGCAGCTGATCATCTGGCATCTTTAGCTGCAAGTATACCTGGTGTAAACGATGCGACAGCAGTAGTAGTTGGGAAGTATGCTGTTGTAGGTATTGATGTGAAAGCGAAACTTGATCGAACTCGCGTTGAGTCAATTAAGTATTCTGTTGCAGAGAGTTTGAAGAATGACCCAAACGGTGCAAATGCAGTCGTTGTTGCAGATCTCGATACGTATGAACGACTAAAACAAATAGGGAAGCAAATTAAAAAAGGTAAAACTGGTGAAGGTATACTTGATGAATTAGCAGCAATTGTTGGCCGAGTAATGCCGCAAGTTCCAAATGATATGATTGAAAATAGAGAAACGAATCCGATTAAAGATAATGATAAACAATTACCAAAAGATGAAGAACAAGAACTACGAAAAGAACAAGAAGATCAGTCAAATAACCATTTGAAAAAATAGTGAAAACCCCGTACTAAATTGTACGGGGTTTTTCTGTAAGATTAAATATTCAGTTTATTTTCAAGGGAATATATGGTTTAATAATGAGGGGAGGGACAGCCGTTATGATTAAAAAAAGCGCACTCATATTAGGTAGTTTATGCATAGGTTTTAGTATGACAGCGTGTGACCAGAGGAAAGAAGTGAAGAAGAAAACAGCTATGTCTTCTACTATAACGGAAAATAAAAAGCAAGAGACCATTAATATAAATCATTTCTCAAATATTAATGAAGGAATGACTTATTTAGAAGTGAAAGATTTAATCGGTTTTGAAGGGGATTTACTCATAGAAGAAGGGGAAGAACATTCTACACGAATTAAGCAAATTTTTGCTTGGAAAGGAAACGATCCAAAATCATTTGCTAAAATAACATTTTTGGATGGAAAAGTGCATTCTAAAACACAGCAAGGTTTAAGTTAATAACTTGAAGGAATGGGAGAGTTAAGCATGAACATACATACAGGGGAAATACAATTAGTGCCGTATAAGGAGCAATATAAAGAGATAATACAATCATTTACTTTACCAAGTGAACAAGTTCAATTTACGGCGAATCCAGGTGAATTACTGGAGAAAGCGAAAAATGATCGAACGAAAAATGTAGTTGTTATTTTAGACTATAACGGAGTACCTGTCGGTGTATTTATATTACAAACAGGTGATAGGGTACAGGAGTTTACAGAAAATAAGGATGCCCTACTTTTAACTTCTTTTTCCGTTAATCACAATAAACAAAATAAAGGATATGCTAAAAAATCATTGGCGTTATTACAAGACTTTGTAAAATATTATTATCCAGTAAAAAATGAAGTGATTCTTGCTGTAAATGAAAAAAACATTCCGGCACAAAAGTTATATGAGAAAGTTGGATTTCAAGATAAAGGGTTTAGAAGAATGGGACCAATTGGACAACAATTCATATTACATTTGCCTATAACGAGATAATGAGATAACAAAGCTTACTCTTGAAAAAAATCATGTAGTAAGTTTTTTAATTTGAGATATTTTCCGTACATGATATGTTAGATGTATTAAAGTAAGTATTCGAGAATCATGAAGGTGCAAAACAATTCGATTGTTAAGCATGTAAATACGTGAGGGGTAAGCATATGACAATTTATATTGCACTACTACGGGGAATTAATGTAGGTGGACATAAAGTAATCAAAATGGCAGATTTGAAAATAGTGTTTGAATCAATAGGGTTAAAAAGAGTGAAAACATATATTCAAAGTGGAAATGTAGTGTTTGAGTCAGAAGAAGAGATAAGTTTTTTAAAGGAACGAATTGAATGTGAAATTAAGAACGTTTTTGATTTCAATGTTCCAGTCATGTTACGAGCAAATGATGAATTTATTAATATTATTAAAAAGCGTCCTTACGAGACCCATTCGTTATTAGAAGGAGAAAGTGTACATGTGGCCTTTTTAGCTAATCCACTTTCTGAAGAAGACAGTAAGCGGTTACTTATGTACAAAAGTGACATAGAAGACTGCCATATCGAAGGAAGAGTAGTGTATTTATTTTTCAAAAAAAGTATTCGGAATTCTAAACTAATGAACCAGTTTCAAAAATTACATACGCCAGCTACAGTAAGGAACTGGCGGACTGTGAATAAGCTGAAAGCAATAACAGAAGGTATTTAAACATAAAAAAGTGGTTTTCTAAATGCAGAAAACCACTTTTTTTATTTATATTGTTTGGCGACAATGAGTTCAACAATAGGGAAAATAAGAAAGGAAGAACAGAGTGCAATAAAGAGTGGAAGGTTTTTTACACCATCCAAATTGGAACCCATAGAAAATCCTTCCGAGCAGAGTAATATAAGGAACATAACACCTACAAGCACAAAATACGCGATTTTAAAGCTTTTATAGGTAATTTGTTGTCCCATCTCATCTTGACTTTCTTCCGATACTCCGTTTGGATCTCCCCATGTAATATGATTTATTAAATTACTAAGTATTAAAGAAGCAGCGAAAATAGTCCCGCCCAAAATTGAACCTTCAGTTATGTATTTGTATGTGCCATGTACAAGTATAACGATTAAAGATAAAGTTATGATTACAAAAATAATTTTTTTAGTATTCAATATATAATTGCACCTCCACTTTTGTAAAAAACTATTTACATCCATAGTATAAAATTGGAAAAGCTTCATGTCAAACGTTTTTTACATATGAAGTGAATGTTTAGGATGTTTTATTTTTGAGATAAATAAAAAATTACAATACATTTGAATGTAAAAGAATGGGCTCGCATATATTTGGAAGGGATGTCAGATTAATTTAGGGGGTAGTTATGTCTATTCTTTTAAAAGCGGGTGCAGATGCAGGAAATAATGGTTTGAAGTTAATGGTGAAAGGGCAGGAACCTATTTTTATTCCGAGTATTTATTCTTTATATATAGGTGAGTCTACGGGGTTGTTAGATGAGGGTGAAGTTTCATCGTCAGAATTAGAGAATCACATTGATGTGACCATTAGTTCTCCATCGCTAATGTTAAATAATGTACGATACATCGTTGGAGAAAAAGTGATTCAAGATCAATTAAAAGGTACTGAAGTGGAGAAGAAATCAAATAAATCTACTGATGAATTAATGGTCATTACAATCCTTTCAGGTTTAGCGATAAGTGCTATGCGTCAAAGTCCAACTTCAAGTCATATTAATATTCGTTATGATTTATCTGTTGCTCTTCCAATGCAACTTATTACACAGGAAATTGCTGCTGAAAATGCGAAACGGTATATGGGTAATCACAAGGTCATATTCCATTATCCAAATGGACGCGATGTTACGATTAATGTTTCTATTGAGTTTTGTAAATGTCTACCTGAAGGCGCTTCTGGGACGTGGGGGATTGTATATGATGAGGAAGGAAATGTTGTGAAACATAAAATAGAATGTGAACAAAATCAAGTTTCAGAAATTGATTTTGTAGATAAAACTTTATTGTCTTTTGATATTGGCGCGGGGACAACGGAAGAAGTTGTTTCATTAGGGGTAAATTTCCGTCCGCAATTAAGTAAAGGATTATCGTACGGTGTAAAAGAAACGTTACTACAAATTATTACGAGATGGAATCGGAAATATCCTACGAAAACAATTGATAGCATTACAGAATTTAACCAAATTTATTTAAATGAAAAGCACCCAAGAAATGCATTGTTAGTTGAGGAATCGCAGCCAGCATTTTTAGGTTTAGCAGCACGTGTCGCAACGGATATTATTAACAAAATTGATGATATGAAAGACGATCCATATGTATTTATTTATGGTGGGGGCGCAGTTATTATTAAAAATAGCTTAAAAATGATTTTGAAACAAAAAGGACGCTTGAAAAATGTGATCTTTGTAGATAACCCGTTATTCACCAATGCTCGCGGGTTATTAGTATATACATGTTCGCCAAAATATAGAGAGCATAAGCAAAAAGAGTTAGGGTTTACAAACTTAACGATAAGTTAGTTGGTGGAAGTATGCGATCTAGGCGATATAAACGTGGTGATCGAGTGAAAATTAATATTAATAAATCAGTATCGCCTGAAATGATTGCTTGGCTTAATAAACAATCTAATCCAACTAATTTCTTTTTCTTTGCGGCCCAGCAATTATTTAAACAAGTAGGAGATATTGATGTATCAAAAACCTTGCCAAATAGCCATGTTTTTTCTTTATATATAGAACCATCATCTCTATTAAAAGTTGAAATGAATCCATTTAAACACGTACCACTAGAAAATAGTAAATCCACCGAAAATGTAAAAAAAAAATCGTGGGAATCTGTTGACCAGTTAGATTGTCCATTTTTTTAAGCATAGAAAAATATAGGTAGAGCCCATCACTATACATACGAATGCAGTGATGGGTTTTTGATATTGTATCGTAATCTTTATAAAGTGAAACTATAATCAGTGGGGGTTTTGTTCATCCCCCACTGATTATTAGCCTTCACCAATCGGGTGTTTACTGCCCACAAATAGCGGGATAAATAGAAGGGGCAAAACAATTTGTGCCCCTTCTAATAGTTGTTCTTATCTTATACGGGATATATGTTCTGAAACTGCTTTAATAATTTTATCCCAGTCATCGGGATGAATCTCGTGCCCTGTACCTTCAAGGGATAATAGCTTTGAGTTCGGAATTTCATCAATAAGTGCGAGTCCATGTTCAAGTGGAAGAGCTGTATCGTCCGTACCGTGAATTACTAAAGTAGGTACTAGTAACGACTTTAGTATACCTTCATAAGAATCATCACCTGTAAGGAGGGCGTGATTAAACATACTTAATAGATTGTTAGCACGTTCTATTTCTTGCTTTACTTGTTTTAAAGTTCTTGCTTCATCAAATATACGCTTTGATCCACAGAGTAGACGTGATCCTGTAATTAAATATTTCGCTATAATATCTTTATTTGTCCAATCTAAATTTGCACCATTAGCATGATGTGTCAAAATTCTTTCATCCATTGGAGGCAAATCACGAGTATTGTTATCAGATCCAATAACGCTTGTTGCTAGTAATGTTAAGGTCAAAATTCTTTCTGGGTGTTTTACTGCAGCAATTTGAGCAATCATACCTCCTAATGACATGCCAAAAAGGTGTGCCTTGTCAATATGATACGCATCGAGTACTCCGATTGCATCTTCAGCCATGTCTGCTACAGTGTAATTGAAAGTCCCAGGCTCATATGTAATAGAGCGACCAACATCACGGTTATCATAGCGAATGACAAATCTTCCTGTGCTAGCTAACCTTTCACAAAATTCTTCATCCCAATAAACCATTGAACACGTAGCTCCCATAATTAATAATATTGCTGGGTTATTAGGATTGCCAAAGCTTTCTGTACATATATCGATACCGTTTACTTTGAAAACTTGTTCACTCATAGCACACTCTCCGTTTCATTTAAAGGTCATTAATAAATAAAGAGAAATATAACTTTGGGTGTTTCTTAGGCGTAAATTAGATTGTATTTAAGTGAAATAAATGTTTTTTGCACTCATGATGCTTAATTAGTAGAGTAGCATAAATATCACCTCCTAACATATTTATTGTCATCCAAGGCGGAAAATTTTGAAAAATAATTGTTTGTTATTACAATAAACAACAAGGGGGAGAGGAAATGAAAGCAATTGTTATTGATCAATATGGTAGTGTTGAAGAATTACAAGAAAGACAAGTTCCTAAACCAGTTGTTAAATGTAATGAAGTATTAATACGTATACAAGCAACATCTGTCAATCCTGTTGATTGGAAAATAAGAAAGGGAGAATTACAAGAGAAGCTGCAATTTTCATTTCCAATAATATTAGGTTTAGATGTTGCTGGAGTAATTGAAGAAGTTGGAGAAGATGTGGACCATTTCAAAATAGGAGATAAAGTGTTTACGAAACCAGAAAATATAGGGAAAGGCTCCTATGCTGAATACATTACAGTGAAATCAGATTTAGTAGCACATATGCCAAATAATATTAGTTTTGAAGAAGCTGCGTCTATACCTCTTGCAGGACTAACAGCTTGGCAAAGTCTTGTTGATTACGCACAAATAAAAGAAAATGATCGAGTATTAATTCATGCTGGAGCGGGCGGAGTAGGTAGTTTTGCAATTCAAATCGCAAAATCATTTGGCGCCTTTGTCGCTACAACTGCAAGTAGTAAAAATGAAGAGTTTTTAAAGTCTTTAGGTGCTGACCTCATTATTGATTATAAAAAAGAGAAATTTGAAGAGCTGCTATCAGATTATGATATTGTGTTAGATACAATCGGCGGAGAAGTACAAGAAAAAAGTTTTCAAATTATTAAATATGGTGGTGTTCTAGTTTCTATCGTTCATGAACCATTTCATGAAGTAAAGGGCATAAAATCAGGGTTCTTATGGTTAAAACCAAGTGGAAAGCAATTAGAAGAATTAACTAGTTTGATCCAGGATGAAAAGATAAAACCGATTATTAGTAAGGTTGTTCCGTTTAGTGAACAAGGAGTTAGAGAAGCTCATATTTTGAGTGAAAGTCAGCATACTAGAGGGAAAATTGTAATTACGATGGAATGATGTTTACATAAATATACGAGTGGTGACTTAAAAAAATTGTCACCACTCATATAAACTACAATTTTTGCATGACAAAAGTAATCGCATTCGTATTTAATTGAATGTGTGTACCGTTTCGTACAATATTATACGCTAAATTTTTTATTTCAACTTTTACTTCTTGCCATTCGGTATAAACGCCTTTTAGTGTCCGTATCATTTCTTCCATAGAAAGGTTAATTTCAATTAAGGCATCTAATTCTTGATTCGTTTCCAAGTCAATTTCTTGAATGTTAGAGTTAACTATTAAACAATTGATATCACCACTCTTTGTCCCATTTTTCATAGAGTGAAGCACTTTTTTAAAATCGTCTATTGATCTGACATGTTCTAAACTTGATACTGCAACGATGTAGTCATAAGTATTAGGAGCAATATAGTAGTTTTCAATTGCTGCTTGTTCCGTTTTTATGTATTCAAATACACCATATTCTTTGCTATAAACTTGTAACTTCATTAAAGCCGAATCGAGTAGATCAACACAAGTAACAGTGCCGCCACTATTCGTGATTTTTTGTGCAATCGGAATACTGTTTCTACCGACACCAGAGCCAAGGTCAAGTATTTGTAGGTCTTTCTGTCCTTCAAAATAGTTCAGCATGTCCATAACTGTTTTAACAGGTTTATAAAGCCAAGATCCCGCTTCGAATAATTTATATTGTTCATAGCAAAGATCGTGATACTTTTTCTCTTCTCGTCTTATGTAATCGATTCTGTTCATAGTGTTTCAGCTCCAATAGTTTCATGGCGAAATGAATAGGTTGGACAACCTTTAACATTCATTTGAATTCGAAATATACCACCAGCATGTGGGTACAGTTTTAATTCCGCATCCGTCATTCTTGTTCTGGCTGTTGTGATATATAAATCGGTCAAATTAGATCCTCCAAATGTACACGACGTTACATATAAAGCAGGAATCGGAATACTTAAAATCTGTTTTCCAGTAAAGGGATTCCATCTATTAATCTTCGAGCCTCCCCAATGTGTAATCCATAAACAACCTTCTACATCAATTGTCATACCATCGGGTATACCTTCATTTTCAGGGAAGATGATAACATCTGTTGGATTGCTAATTACACCAGTATGTATATCATAATGAAAACGGACTACTTTTTTGGTAGGTGTATCAATAAAATAAAGGTATGTATCGTCAGGAGACCATGCTATGCCGTTTGATGTATTTACATGTGCAACTTTTTTATCTACGTTGAAATTATTGTTTAAACAATACAAGGAACCAGCAGCATTAATACCGTATAAGTCTGTAGTGCCTGCCCAAAAGCGGCCAGCCGGATCGCATTTTCCATCGTTAAAGCGGTTTTCTAATAAATCTGGTTCAGGGTCATAAATATGTGTAAGTATTTTTGTGTCAAGATTAAGAGAATAAAAGCCTTGTTCCATTGCTACTAAAACTTCATCGTTCGTATATGGAACAACACAACCGATTTGTTGGTCGAGAGTGATCACTCGGTTTGTTTTTTTAACAGGATTATAAAGACATAATTTTTTCCCGATAATATCAACCCAGTATAATAATTGTTTCTTCTCATCCCAGCAAGGACCTTCCCCTAAATTCGCCTTAGCATCAACGACTAATTCTATATTTCCGTGCAATATGTTTCACCTCTATTCATTAAAGCTATATATAAAGTTCGATAAGAAGAGAGGTAAACCTTTCACTGAAATGAAATTAAGATTTCCAGTGTAAGAAAAGAGGGCCTTATCAAGTAATTCGAAAATAGCGTATAGCCATGGGTAGGAAAATGCATATGATGTTTTATGAAATTGTCTATTTTTCATGTAAAAATGTATTTCGCGTATACGAAGGAAGCGGAAAATATAGGGAATTCAAGAGAGATCCGGAGGGGAAATATTGTTGTGATGAATGTAGTCATAAAATTCAACTGGAAGCGATAAAACATTTTTTTAGATAGTTATATGCTATTTGTTTTCGTTCAGAAAAATTTGACAAAGTATTTGTTATAAATTATCATATGTAAAAATCAATATTCAAAATGGCATTGAAGAGAAGAGTAGTTAAGAATGAATACATACAGAGAGCTCCGGTAGCTGAGAAGGAGAGGTGAAAATCTTAATGAAAAAAGACTTAGAGCTGCGCAAGGAACTAATTCATTTAGGGATGGTGCGACGGGTTCTCCCGTTATAGAGATAGGGTATAAGCATGTTTTGCCGTACCTGAAGAGGTTAATATGGTGACGTATTAACAAACTGAGGTGGTACCGCGAAGTTAATAACTCTCGTCCTCAAGATGAATAATCTTGGGGGTGGGAGTTTTTTTATTGCATAAAACTGAAAATGTGAAAACAAAAATACAATTGAGGTGAGTAACATATGCATTGGGCGTATGAAGTAGCACATGAATTGATTAGAAAAAATCCAAACAAAGAAACCTTTGTTTGTGCATCTGGAATTAGTCCATCTGGTTCTGTTCATATAGGGAATTTCCGTGAAATATTAACGACTTATTTTGTTGTAAGGGCGCTTCAAGATTTAGGGAAGAAGACTCGTTTTATCTTTTCGTGGGATGATTACGACAGGTTTAGAAAAGTTCCCAAAAATATTGATCTATCTTTTGCACAATACATTGGTATGCCGTACTGTGATATTCCTGATCCGCATGGGTGTCATAACTCATATGCAGAGCATTTTGAAAAAGAGTTTGAGAAATCGCTACAAGCATTTGGGATTGAAGTGGAATTCATATATCAACATGCTGAATATGGAAGCGGAAGGTATAACGAAAACATATTAGAGTCTTTGTATAAAAGAAAAGAAATATATGATATTTTAATGGGTTTTAAAACAGGAATACACCGAGAAGAAGATAGAGAAAACTTTTATCCCGTTACGTTATATTGTGAGAGCTGCGGGAAAGATGCAACAACTATTACCCATTTTGATGAAGTATTAAAAACAGTTCGGTATGACTGTGAATGTGGAAATCAAAATAAATTATCCGTATTAAATACAAGTCAAATGAAACTGAATTGGAAAATCGATTGGCCGATGAGATGGATGATAGAGGATGTTATTTTCGAACCGGGCGGAAGAGATCATTCATCGGAAACCGGTAGTTATAATGTATCAAAAGAAATTGCAAGGAAAATATTCAATTGTGAAGCCCCTCAATACGTTGCTTATGATTTTATTGGAATTAAAGGGCATCATGAAAAAATGTCCAGTTCTTCAGGGAATAGTATTACACCTAGCGACTTATTAAAAGTGTATGTACCAGAAGTAATTCTTTTTATGTTTGCAAAATATAGGCCCGGCGCAGCTTTTCACATTGGACTTGATGAAGATGTAATTCGCAATTATACAGAGTATGAGAGATTGAAGGATAGTTATGAAAATAAAACACTCAAAAATGAAGATTTATTTGATGCAATTAAACTTTCTAGACTAGATAGCCGATTTAAAGAATATCCAAAGTTTAATCAAGTAGCAGGAACTTTACCGTTATTAAATTTTGATTCATCTATTTTACAAGATATATTAGAGAAAATAGATAGGAGCTATGCATTACCTGAAATGATAGCGATAAGTAATCGTGCTGAGTATTGGATAAGAAACTTTCAATCTAAAAAATTAATTGCGGTAAATAAAGAGAAAAATACGGAGTTTTATAACACATTGGATGAAAGGCAGAAAAAATGGCTAGTAGAAGTTTGTAAAATACTTCGTTCTAATAACGATCATTCTAAACTAATGGAGCAATTGTATACGATTTGTCATCATGAAAATAAAAAAATAATGAAAGAAAATCAAAAACAATTATTTACCATTATTTATAGGCTCGTTATGAATCAATCAAGTGGTCCACGTATACCGTTATTAATACATGTGGTAGGCATCAGAAGATTCATCACATTATTAGATTTCTAAACTACAGTAAAACAACGCAAGTACTCAAAAAAATAAGTACTTGCGTTGTTTAAGTTTAGTTATCTTGAATACATTTTCGGACATTCATCACCACGTGGTTCATAAAAACAATGGCTTTTAAATTGTCCTGCAAACGGCTGGTTATACCATTCGGGTGGACAAGCTCCAACTGGACGAAAATACCAAAGAGCCCATCGTGCTGGCCAGCGCCATTCACCTTGTAAAACTTTTCTTGCGATTTCTTTTTCTGATTCACGGGCACGTTGATAAAAGTAACCGTATTGAACAGCTTCGAATCCGCCAGGGCTTTGATATACTGCATCACGCACAGATCGAAGCTCTTTAAAATCTAAACAATCACAAAACACACGATTTACGACAACGCAGCCAACAAGTTGTTCACCTTGTCGGCCTTCACCCTCAGCTTCAGCACGGATTAAACGTGCTAATAAATCAACGTCACTTTCGTTGTATGGAATAAGGGGCATTGTAATACCACCTTTCTTTACCTGTTATAGTAAAGAGTGTATGTTTCAAAATGAGCTAAGTGCATTTTTCTTGAAAATAACTACTAATTTTAAAAAGGAGCTTATACAGATAAAAGCTAACTATTATATAGAAGATAAAAACGAAAAAGGAGAGGTATTATGCATCGTATTCATAAAGAACATATCATTTACGCAATGTCACCAGAAAATAATCCATGTATTGAAGTAGAAATTGGGAGCCGTCTTGTATTTGAAACATATGATTGCTTTGAAAATCAAATTGATTCTGAAGATGTTGTGTTTCAAGAGTTAGATTGGAATCGAATTAATCCAGCAACTGGACCTGTATATATTAAAGGTGCAGAACCTGGCGATATTTTAGTCGTAATGATTGAAAAAATTAAAATTGCAGGGCAAGGCGTTTTAACGACAGGTGCGAACCTTGGTGTAATGGGTGATAAGTTAAATGAAAATATAGTGAAAATTGTCCCAATACATAATGGACATGTTTCATTTTCAAAAGAACTGCAAATTCCGATTAATCCAATGATTGGTGTGATTGGTACTGCACCGAAAGAAGAGAGTATTTCATGTGGCACACCGCATGATCATGGCGGGAATATGGATTGTAAAGAGATTAAAGAAGGAACAACGTTATTATTACCTGTAAATGTTCCTGGTGCTCTTTTAGCATTAGGTGATTTACACGCTGCGATGGGTGATGGTGAAATTGGTGTTAGTGGAGTAGAGGTTGCTGGTGAGGTAACTGTAACTGTTCAAATTATAAAAGAAAAGAAATGGCCACTACCGATGGCGATCCAAAAAGAAAAAATAATGACAATTGCTTCAGAGAAATTGTTAGATAATGCAGCGAATCGTGCTGTACGTAATATGGTGACATTTTTACATGAAGAATTAGAAATGTCTAAAGCTGATGCAACTCTTTTATTATCAGCAGCAGGTAATTTAAAAGTATGCCAAGTTGTGGATCCACTGAAAACAGCGCGGATGGAACTAGGAAGGGAATATGTGGAGAAGTTAGGGTTTTCTCTAAGTCAATTTCATATTAAATAAAAAAAATAGAAAAAGGATACTTTTGTATAAAAGTATTCTTTTTCTATTTTACGGATTTTGTGAAAAGAGGTAGTATTTATTTATATAAGTATATTTGAGATTGTGGATCAAAAAGGAGTTCAGAAATGGTTAAAATTATGATTGTAGAAGATGATATGAAAATTGCGGAGCTATTATCAACTTATGTTGCGAAATACGGTTACCAAGGAATTGTTATATCGGATTTTCAAAATGTGTTAGACATATTTTTAGAAGAACAACCAGAGCTAGTTTTATTAGATATTAATTTACCAAGCTTTGACGGTTACTATTGGTGTCGTCAAATTCGTGCGGTTTCCACATGTCCAATTTTATTTATCTCGGCCCGTGAAGGTACGATGGATCAAGTTATGGCGTTAGAAAATGGTGGCGATGATTTTATTCCGAAGCCTTTTCATTATGAAGTTGTAATGGCAAAAATTCGTAGTCATTTAAGACGTGCTTACGGAGACTATGCACCGAAACTAGAAGAACGAATGGTTGAGCAACAAGGTCTTTGTTTATATCCAGAAAGACTTGTGTTAAAACTTAGGGGTCAAGAGATTGATATAACGAGAAACGAAGCTATTTTATTAGAGACGCTAATGAAAAATTATCCACGTGTTGTGAGTAGAGAAGTATTATTAAATAAATTATGGGATAGTGAATCCTATGTTGATGACAATACATTAAGTGTAAATACCACACGTGTGCGTAAAAAGTTAAAAACGTTACAAATTGAAGGAGCAATTGAAACGATTCGTAGTGTTGGATATAGGTTGCATATTACTTGGGATACTGGTATGGAAAAATGATAAAGCTGTTTATACGTGATCATATACCACTCATTTGTTTTACAGCGATCCAACTACTAGCCATATTCCTAGTTTATTGGTTTGATGGGCATAATCATATTTCAACGGCATTATATGCAATGTTTTTAGGTGCTTTTTTTATGGTAAGTTATTTAGTTTTTCGTTATTTTACACATCGTTCTTTTTATGAACGTTTAGCAAATCCATTGCAATCTTTGGATGAATCTGTTCAAAAATCTGATTTTGCAGTTTTATCTACTGCACTTCAAGATCTGCTTGATGCACAATATCGTCATTATCAAAATCAGCTGCAATTACAAGAGAGAAAAAATAATGATCATTTAACCTTTATGAATCAGTGGATTCATCAAATGAAAACACCTCTATCTGTAATAGAATTAATTACACAGGATGAAGTGGATTCACGTTTTGAAAGTATTAATGAGGAAACAGATCGGTTGAAAAAGGGATTAGAGATGGCATTATATGTCGCACGTTTAGAAGCATTCACACAAGATTTTTATGTAGAAAGAGTACAACTACATAAAGTAGTAAATGATTCCGTGCATGAACATAAACGCTTCTTTATCCGGAATTTTGTATATCCAGAGCTTGAAATTGATAAAGGTATTACTGTAGAAAGTGATGCGAAATGGTTGCAATTTTTAATTGGACAAATTATATCGAATGCGATTAAATACTCATCAGGTAGTAGAGAAAAGATTAAAGTGAAAGCAGGTAGGGAAGGTAATACAGTTGTACTTGAAATTATTGATAGTGGCGTAGGGATACCGAAGCAAGATTTGCCAAGAGTATTTAAACCTTTCTTTACAGGAGAAAATGGTAGAGATTTTAAAGAATCAACTGGAATGGGGCTATATCTTGTATATGAAATTACAAAACAATTAGGACATAGTGTAGAAATCCATTCAGAAGTTGATAAAGGTACCGTTGTACGAATTAAATTTTGTAATGTGTAAAAAGTAAACAAGGCTAAAAAACTTTTGAGATAAGTTTTTTAGCCTTGTTTTGTACCCTTGATAAAATTGGAGAATGAAATATTATATACGTAAGAGAAGCAAAACGAATCCGATAAGAATAAATGAAATACTACATACATAAACGCTTTTTAATAATAAAATAGAATCCTTTATAAGTTGCGAATGATAGGGGGCTTGAAATGGATATTCGGAAAATGAGATATTTTATAACGGTGGCAGAAGAATTAAACTTTAGCCGTGCAGCAGAACGTCTTATGATGGCACAACCACCTTTAAGTCAAGAAATTCGTAAATTAGAAGAAGAATTAGGAGTTCAACTTTTTCATCGAACGAAAAGGATGGTTGAACTTACCGATGCTGGAAAAATATTTCTAGAAGGTGCACGACAAACGTTACTTCAAGTAGATAGAACCATTAAAGAAACACAGCTTGCGAATGAAGGGAAGATAGGACATTTAATAATCGGTTTTGTCGATTCTACAGAAACCGTTATAAATGTATTAAAAAAATTTCGAGAACGGTTCCCCAGAATCCAGCTCATATTACGCGAAATGACAACAGATCAACAAATAAAAGCGCTCTATGAAAAACAAATTCATATTGGATTTATTCGTTCCAAGCAGAATAATGAAATATTAACTTCCGAAGTTTGTTCTGTAGAATATTTAAAACTGGTTTTGCATGAAGAGCACCCTTTCGTTTCGTTACGTAAAATTCCAATCAAATCATTAGTGGATGAACCATTTATTTTATTTCCACGTCATTTTGGTACAAATTTTTACGATTTAATTATTAGTTACTTTTGGGAACATGGAGTAAGTTTAAATATTGTTCAAGAAGCGATTCAAATGCAAACGATTGTGAATTTAGTTGCAGCAGGAATGGGGATTTCTGTCGTTCCATCATCAGTGGAAAGTTATAAAAAATCGGGAGTCATATATAAAGAAATTCAAGAAAATACCCCGAAAATAAATTTATATGTTGGATGGAGACTAGATGAAAAGTCTGTTGTGTTAGAGAACTTTTTAACAGTTATTAGAGAGGTTTATACGACTTCACAATGTGAATTTAAAAGATAAAAGCCCATCTTTATAGGATGGGCAGTGTGGATTTGGAAAGGAAAGCTTCTTTATAGGGAGAATTCACTGATGTTTCAACCTGTTTTGCTCGGATCATACTCAATGAAACCTTTTAGTACACTATCAATCTGATCCATAATTTCAGGTTGCAATTTAACACTAGAAGCAATTACGTTTTCTCTTATTTGCTCCGGATTTGAAGCACCGATAATCGCGGAGGAAACAGCTGGATTTTGTAGTACCCAAGCAACAACGAGTTGAGATAAGGTAAGATTAGTTTCGTGCGCGATGGGATTAAGTTTCTGAATTGCAGTGAGTACATCATCACTCATCCAACGTTGCACGAGTTTTTGGAAAAATGGTTTACCAGCATCAGAGTTAGCACGGGATTGATTCGGCAAGGGTTTACCAGGTTGATATTTTCCTGTGAGAATACCTTGTGCAAGGGGAGACCAAACAACTTGACCAAGTCCCTCACGTTGACATGTTGGTATTACATCAGTTTCAATAACTCGCCACAACATCGAATATTGAGGTTGGCTAGCGATAAGTGGAATGTTCAATTCTCGTGCAAGTGCTGCACCGCGGGTAATTTGTTCTGATGTCCACTCACTTACGCCTAAGTAAAGGACTTTACCTTGTCTTACAAGATCACCAAAAGCTAACATCGTTTCTTCAAGGGGAGTTGTTGTATCAAATCTATGTGCATAATAGACATCAATGTAGTCTGTCTGCAACCGTTTTAATGATGCATTACAATTTTCTATAATATGTTTTCGCGATAATCCACGATCATTTTTTCCAGTTCCAGTCGGATGACATACTTTTGTACATAGTTCTATACTTTCTCGGCTATCGTG
The DNA here is from genome assembly GCF_044908245.1 of Bacillus sp. RC242. Classification (NCBI taxonomy): domain Bacteria; kingdom Bacillati; phylum Bacillota; class Bacilli; order Caryophanales; family Bacillaceae; genus Bacillus; species Bacillus sp. RC242. The sequence goes on along the minus strand of NZ_JBIYCZ010000005.1, from coordinate 233,097 downwards.
TCCGAATAAACATCAGCAGTATCGAACGTTGTAATTCCTACATCTAGTGCGGCTTTCACGCAATCATTTGCAGTATCTTCGTTTACTTTTCCACCATGGTTTATCCAGTTCCCATATGCAATCTTACTTACTGTTAATCCACTGTTTCCTAGTTTGCTAAATTCCATTGTAGAATGCCCCCTTAAAAATGATATCTTTATTATAAGAACTGAAATTCAATATGTATAATATATAATTGATGATAAATTTATATAAAAATTATATAAGGAGGAGTATATAGAAGTTTATAGATAGGGAAATCTAAAGCAAGAAGAACATGAAATTGTAGTTTGTGTTTTATTGATATGAAGTGCAAAGAGGGAAAAGTTTTTTTGCAGTACATATAATAATATTTACGTATACAATACCACTATGGTATAATATGGTTACTAATGACGGAAAGGAATGATGGGTGGACGATGATTAACTAATCTTATTTTTAAATGTTGAAATTAAATAAATTTCAATTTGTAAAAAATAGGATTAGTCTGCCCGATTCCATTCAACGGTATTGCTATTTGATTTGCGTAATAGCTTATTTGGGTATAAATAATGTAACGACTAATCCTGCCAAAATTACTTTGGGAGGATTTTTTTGTTCTCCCTTAATGAAAGGGATCGGTAATATGAAAGAACTTTTAAAATTAAATGATGTTTATGTTGAAATAATGGAAAATACTTTGTTAGAGAAAATGAATGTTACAGTAAAACAAGGGGATGTTATCGGATTAATTGGTAAAAATGGTGCCGGTAAATCAACGTTGCTTCAATTAATAAATGGGAAGATTGAGCCATCAAAAGGTACTGTTGAATGGCAGCAAATGGATGTGACAACAGCATATGTTGAACAAGAAATAGAATCCTTTATTAGTAATGATGTGATTGCAAAAGAAGCAGAACTTCTTGCGAAATGGGGCGTGCCAACGAACGATTTTCTTACGTTAAGTGGTGGTGAAAAGCTGAAAGTTCGACTAGCTAAAGGATTTGCTGAAAATCCTAATGTCTTAATATTAGACGAACCGACAAATCATTTAGATGAGATGAGTACGGAATTTCTCATTAAACAAATAAAAAATATGAAAGGTACCGTTATCGTCGTATCGCATGATCGATATTTTTTAGATGTTGTCGCAACAAAAATATGGTCAATTGAGGATAAAAAATTAATCGACCATAGCGGGAACTATACAAGTTATATGAAAGTTCGTGAGCAAAAAAGATTGACGCAGCAGCGTGAATATGAAAAACAACAAAAACGTATTGAACTTGTAGAATCACAAATAAAAGAATTAAGTTCATGGTCACAAAAAGCGCATGCACAGTCTACAAAACAAGAAGGTTTTAAAGAGTTTTATCGTGTAAAAGCGAAGCGAACGGATGCACAAGTTAAGTCAAAACGAAAACGTCTTGAAAAAGAGCTTGAAAAATCGAAAGTAGAACGAGTTAAAGAAGAGTATGCTGTTGAATTTTCTATTCAAGCGAATAAAAAAGTAGGAAAACGCTTTTTAGAAGTGAAACAATTGAGGAAAGGATTTAATAAACAAATATTATTTGAAAACGTTAATTTTACAATCCAGCACGGTGAGAAAGTTGCGATTATTGGACCAAACGGTTGCGGGAAAACAACCTTATTGAAGATGATTATGGGAACAGAAATGGCTAAAGGGGATATATGGATTTCACCATCTGCAAACATCGGTTATTTAACACAAGAAGTATTTGATTTACCACTTGATAAAACACCAGAAGATTTATTTTTTAAAGAGACGTTTGAAGAAAGAGGAAAAGTCCAAAATTTAATGAAACATTTAGGATTCCAAGCTTCTCAATGGAAAGAGCCGATTGAACATATGAGCATGGGTGAACGAGTAAAATGTAAGCTAATGGCTTATATTTTGGATGAAAAAGATGTGCTTATTTTAGATGAACCGACGAATCACCTTGATCTTCCTTCGCGTGAACAGCTTGAAAATACATTAGCGGAGTATAATGGAACACTAGTTATAGTTTCTCACGATCGATATTTTCTAGAGAAAACAACTAACACGAAACTTGTGTTTTCAAATAATACGATACAAAAGCAGCTAGAGAAACCTATTAAAACAAGAGATGAAATTGAAGAGATTCGTTTAACGTTAGAAACAGAAAGACAAGAAGTATTAGGGAAATTAAGCTTTTTAACTTCTAAAGACAAAGAATATAAAGAACTCGATGAACGGTTTATAGAACTTACGAAGCAGATTAAGGCGCTTTAACGTAAGTAAGGGGGATTAAAATGGAAGAAAAGAGTTTGACTAATATATTTAGAATAGATTGTGGAGATATATACCTACAAGAGTTTACGGTCAAAGATGCAGAGAGTATTTATAAAATATCAAATCAACCAGAAATAGAAAAGTTTTTACCCGACTGGAAATCAACGAAAGAACAAAGGGGTAATTGGGTTGCAAATTATGAAATACCAGAAAATAAAGCATTTCTTAATGCAGTGAGAACTACGACTAACATAGATGATCACATATTAAGACTAGGAATATTTAAGAAAACCACAAATGAATTTATTGGATGGTGCTGCACAGGTATGAAAGATGAGCTTCCTGCACCGAACAGAGAAATTATGTATGCTGTTTCAAGTGAATATCATAATAATGGCTATGCAACGAGAGCGACAAAAGGCTTGATCGGCTATTTGTTTGAAAATACAAATGTGGATGTCCTTAACGCAATTGCATTAATAAACAACGCACCATCAAATAGAGTTATTGAAAAATGTGGATTTACTTATATAAGCCAACAGACGATAGAAAACCAACTATATAATCATTATTTATTGAGCAAATCAGAGTGGATAAAAAATATCGCTCTTTAAAAGGAGTTATAATGGAATGAAATGATTTTAAAAAAGCTTAGAGCTAAAGCTCTAAGCTTTTTTATGTACTATTTACTTTTTGATTTTAATTGTGAATTATAAGTTGTTATTCATCGTTTTGAAGTTCTATAGTTTTTCTTTATAATATATTTTATGTTGCTAATAAAGAATACAAGGAATACAGCAACTTTTAATGATGATAATTGTTTCTTAAACTCACTTTTATTTATATATTTAATAGGTTTACAAGGTGTCCTGGCAACCAGAAATAAGTAGTATTGTATTTCATACTACTATATAGATATTATAAGATGAATAATCGTTAATTATAGTTTGAAAATAGGTTTGTTATCAGTTTTTTTAGAAATCTTACAAGCGTGTAAGATAAATGAAAGATGAATCAATATGTGCTATAAGACAATTCATTTACACTATATTGTGAGAAGTGCAAATGAAGGGAGAATATAAATGGAAATTCTACATGCAAAAAGTATTAGTAAAGTATATAAAGGGAAAGTACCTTTTAAAGCATTGGCAGATATTGATTTATCAATTCAAGAAGGTGAATTTATAGGGATTATGGGGCCATCAGGGAGCGGGAAAACAACGTTATTAAATATGGTATCTACTATCGACTCTCCAACATCGGGAGAAATATTAATAAATGGTACAAATCCTTTCCAGTTGACATCAGATAATTTGGCTTTATTCCGTAGGAAACAATTAGGATTTGTTTTTCAATCATTTAATTTACTTAGCACACTTACAGTAAAGGAAAATATCGTATTGCCGATGACATTAGATGGTGTTTCTGTACAAGAAATGAACAAACGAGTTGAAGAAATTGCAGAGAAATTAAATATTACAGATATATTGAGTAAAAGAACTTTTGAAATTTCAGGGGGGCAAGCTCAAAGAACAGCAATTGCTCGTGCAATTGTTCATAAGCCACAATTATTACTTGCAGATGAACCAACAGGGAATTTAGACTCTAAATCTTCAAATGATGTAATGGAGATGCTAGATACTTTAAATAAAGAAGAAAAAGCTACGATGATGTTAGTTACACATGATCCGTATGCAGCGAGTTTTTGCAGCAGAGTCATATTTATTAAAGATGGTCAACTATATAACGAAATTTATTGTGGTGAAAGTAGGCAAGCATTTTATCAAAAGATTATGGATGTCCTTTCTTTGTTAGGAGGGAAAAGGCATGACTTTTCGTCAGTTCGCATTTAATAATATTTTTCGCAATAAGCGTACATATGCTGCTCATTTTTTAAGTAGTGCATTTTCTATTATGATTTTCTTTACGTATGCTCTTTTATTATTTCATCCTGATTTACAAGGTGAGTTGAAATCGACAAGTGCAACAATAAGTGCATTTGGTACATTGGGATTTTCAGTTTCGCAAGGCTTGATTTTTGTATTTTCATTTTTCTTCATTCTATATTCAGTTAGTTCATTTTTAAAAACGCGTAAGAAAGAATTTGGGATATTAATGATGCAAGGTATGTCAATGAGACAGCTTAAGAAATTATTATTAATTGAAAATATGTTGATTGGACTTGGCTCAATTTGTATAGGAATTCTCATTGGACTCGTATTTTCTAAACTAGTTTTATTGATAAGCGCAAGTGTATTAATGATTAGTAATGGTTTGCCTTTTTATATACCAGTGCAGGCTGTATTATTAACAGTCATCACATTTCTTTTATTATTTTTAATTGTTTCGCTCGTTACATTTAAAATGATAAAAGTAACAGAACTTGTGGAACTTATACAAGCAGAGGAAAAGCCAAAGCCAGAACCGAAAGCATCAATTTTATTATCGCTACTTTCTTTAATTAGTATAGGGTATGGATATTTTTCAGTATTTCGCTTTATCCCAAGTACTAATTTTATTACGCTTGGGATAGGGGTGCTCCTAGTAATTATAGGAACGTACTTTTTATATACACAGTGTAGCGTTTATATATTGCACCTTGCGAAAAGGAGAGAATCTTTCTTTTTAAAGAGAACAAATATATTAACATTTTCTGAATTAATTTACCGTATGAAAGATAATGCAACGATGTTTTTTATAGTATCTATTGTTTCAGCAGTTGCATTTACAGCGATTGGTACAACAGCTGCAATTGGAAATAGGGATTTGGTAAGGATGACAAATCCGTATACATTTTTGTATGGAAGTTTTGAAAACGACAAAGTATTAAATAAAAATCTTTCTATTATAAAAAAACACCTTTCTGATGCTAATATCCCGTATCGAATGGCTTCATCTTCATATATATACACGGAAAATGGTGTAAATGTAATGAAGTTAAGTGAATATAACGATCTTGCTAAAGCACTAGGCTATCAACAAGAAACAATCGAAAAAGAAGATGAAATTTTATTAATTCCTGGAGTCGTATCGCAAAAACAAGAATTTAAAAATGGCGAGTATAAAAAGAATATAGAAGTCATTCAAGGAGATTGGACAAAGACATTTCATGTGAAAAAAGCTGTAGAAAATTTAGTTTTACCACATGATTCTAGAACTATTTATATCGCTGTTAAAGATCAGGTATATGATGGAATACCTCTTACTAGTGACCCGGTTAATAAAGACATTCAATATCGTACTTACGGATTTGTTGTAGACGATTGGATGAAAACGAAGGGAATTTCAAACGAATTAATTAGTAGATTTGAGAAAGATACTAGAGTAGGTAATTTTCAATTTCGGGCTTTAACTATAGATTTGTTAAGTGCAAAGCAAACGAATGGATTATTACTTATGGCAAGTGTTTTAGTCGGAATCGTCTTCTTCACATTCGCTGCTAGTTTTATTTATTTCCGATTATATACTGATTTGGATCGCGATCAACAGCAATATAAAATGATTTCGAAAATGGGATTAAGTAAACGAGAATTAAAAAAAATTGTAACGAGACAGTTATTATTAATGTTCTTCTTACCGATTGTTGTTGCAGTGATTCATACTATAGTCGCTTATACGGCATTACAGCAATTAGTCGATTTTTCTATAATTAATAGCTCTATCGTTATTTTAATTTCATTTATATGTATACAAGTATTATATTTCTTTATAACCCGTTGGCGTTACCTGCAAAAGCTTTATAAGGTTATGGAGCAATAGAGTTTATTAGCTTGTAAGACTACATTAAAGTATGTGGAAAAAATGAACTGTATGATGAAAGGAAACGCGATGAAAAGAACTTTAACTATTTTTATGTTAACGATACTACTATTAATAAGTTTTAGTGCATGTTCTAAAAAGGAGAATCCATTTCCTGCAAACGGTTTATTAATCATTGGAAATGAAAATAAAATTTCACCAATTATTAATCGTTATCAGGAAATTACGAAAGCAAATGAAGTCTTTTCTGTGAAAACAGGTACTTATGGAAACGGACAGGTATTAATTTTAAATGAATCTACAGCACAAGTATTGATTAAAGAAAAAGTTTTTCGTAAACGAGATAATGGCTCCAATTATATTATAGATACGTTACCGAATTTCCCAAAAGAAGGTTCGCTGTTGTTTACACATGAAGACGAAAAGAATATGAAAAGTATTGAATTAGAAGGAAAAGAGATTCCAGTTTTATACGATAGTGACGCTTGGATAGGTAACACTCGTAAATATCCAACACAATGGTATGTGATTGTAGCACAAAATAGTGTGTATAAAGAAATAAAGGTAAATGAAACGAAAATGCACCTTCTTCATCTGAAAAAATCTTTAGGAGATGAAAAACCTAAAATGTCGACAGATAATACATTGGTTAATGAAAATGTCAAAGTAACAAGGCTAATTAAAGGTTTGGAAGGAGAAGTATCTTTTCAATTTGTAACGATTGGAGAAAAATCTTAAAAAAGAGTTCAAGGTTGATAAAAACTTTATCAATCTTGAACTCTTTTTAGTTTATAGACCAATCAAATATTATGCTTTACATTACTTCATCTAATCGAGCCTCACTCGTTTCTTCAATCGTATTTGAATTTTGAACTGAATTATTTTGAGCTTCTTTTTCTTTACGAGACTTTTGTAGCATTTCAAGGATGATCCATAAAGGAACACCTTTATCCTTTAACATCTTCCATAAATCTAATTCGTTAAATTTATGCTCAGGCTGTTTCATTTCTTTTTCAGAGGAACGAATATCGAACTTGATAGGATCATCCGCTTTCTTACCTTCAAGTTTAGTAGAAGAGATAGTATTATGCTCAAGAATAGATGGAGTTATTTTAGTAGGTTGAGATAATGTATGAATGTTTGATTCGATTTGCATGCTTTTTCCTCCTTTTCAAGTAATGAAATAAGTTTTCTTATGATTATTAAATCCATTTGACATGAGGAAACTATATTCAATTATAAATTCAAATAATCAGATTTACAAGTTGTATTGTAAAAAGAAAATGTTTACTTGAATTAATATTTATCAACATTTGTGTATGTTGTCTATATATACAACGTATATAAAATACTTTACATTATGTTTAAGTTAAAAACTGATTGTGTCAATCTTTTTCACAGAAAAATGAAAGCGTTTAATTAGGGGGAGAAAGTATGGGGAAGTTATTTTTAAAAGTATGTTTTTTTACATTAGTAACTGTTTGTTCATTCGCAGCGAAAACAACATACGCTGAAGAGAGACAACAAAATAATTATCCTATCATTTTAGTGAATGGATTTGCTGGATGGGGTAGAGAGGAAATGCTAGGGGTAAAATATTGGGGTGGTGTTCATGATATACAAGAAGATTTAAAAAGAAATGGTTATACAGTACATACTGCAGCTGTTGGGCCAGTTTCTAGTAACTGGGACCGTGCATGTGAATTATACGCGCAAATTAACGGTGGAACAGTAGACTACGGCGCGGCGCATGCTGAGAAACATGGACATAATCGTTTTGGTAGAACTTATAGTGGATTTGCACCGCATTGGAGTGAAACAAATAAAGTTCATTTAGTTGGGCATAGCATGGGTGGACAAACGACAAGAACATTAGTGCAGTTATTAAAAGAAGGCAGTTATGAAGAAAAAAATCATGTGAAAAATCATCCGAACGCAAAGATATCACCACTATTTGAAGGCGGTAAATCGTATGTTCATAGTGTTACAACTTTAGCAACTCCTCATAATGGGACAACACTTGCAGACGGGAGTCTTCTATTGCCATTCGTTAAAGATTTTCTCATTACAGCTGCGAGTTTAGGAGGAAACAATAATTTATCATTATATGATTTTAAATTGGATCAATGGGGTATGAAAAAATATGCTGGAGAGTCCTTTTTCCAATATACTGATCGTATTTTAAATAGTTCAATTTGGGAGAATACAAAAGATATTAGTCAATGGGATTTAAGTACTGATGGAGCAAAGGAGTTAAATAATTGGGTAAAGACGCAATCGGATGTATATTACTTATCCTATAGTGGACATGCATCGCAAGCAGCACCTATAACAGGTTTGCATCTACCGCATATAACAATGAATAAAGTGCTAATGGGGAATGCATTCTTCTTAGGCTCTTATGCAAGATATGAAGAAAACCGACCATTAATAGATACTTCTTGGTGGCAAAACGATGGTGTAGTAAATACAAATTCTATGATTGCGCCTGCGTCTAATACTTTTGTAAATAATAATGAGTCTTTACAAATTGGAAAATGGAATCATATTGAAACGAAAGCAAATTGGGACCATCTTGATATGGTAGGACTTAGTGTTTCAGACACGTTAGGTTTTTCTAACATTCAAGAGTTTTATAGAACAATTGTTGGAAAATTATCACGTCTACCGAAATAGATAATATAAAGCGCTCTCGATGGAATTCGAGGGCGCTTTATATTATATTGAAAGAGGGATTTGGTATAAAGATATGGGGGGATATTATGAAAATTCAAATTGTATTATCAGGATACGGGACAGTAGGAAGAGAGTTTATAAAATTATTAAATGAAAAATATTTATATATAAATGAAACATATGGAATTGACTTAGTTGTTAGTGGAGTGATAGGAAGAAATATTGCAATACATAACGGGAAAGGTTTGCAGATTAATGATTTATTGGCGTATGGTGATGGTTCTGCTGCAATTGAAAAATATATCGAACATTATCCAGAGGAACGCGGAACGATTAATATAAATGGTACTGTATTGGTTGAATCAACTGCTACAAATCTTAAAAATGGAAATCCAGGGAAACAGTATATGAAACAAGCTATTGAAAAACAAATGGATATAGTAGCTATTTCAAAAGGTGCACTTGTTACAGCTTGGAGTGAACTGAATACAGCAGCACGTATTTCAGGCTCACGCATTCGATATAGCGGTGCAACTGCCGCTGCGTTACCGACATTAGACATAGGACAACTAAGTTTAGCAGGTTGCCATATTGAAAAAATAGAAGGAATATTGAACGGGACAACAAATTATATTCTTACAAAGATGCATGAAGAATATAAGACGTTTGAAGAAGCATTGCAAGAAGCACAAAATAAAGGAATTGCGGAGACTAACCCGTTATTAGATATAAGCGGGATGGATAGCGCTTGTAAATTATTACTTTTGACGAATAGTTTAATGGGAAACGATTATTCACTCAAAGATATAAAAATAAACGGAATAGAGCACGTTACAACGCAACAAATTCAAAATGCAAAGGAACAAAATAAATCAATTAAATTAATTGCATCAGCATATAAAGATGATAATGGAAAAGTAAACCTTAGTGTACAACCTTGTAATTTAGAGAAAGAACATCCGTTAGCAAATATAAATGGCACGGAAAAAGGAATTACGTTCTTTACAGATACAATGGGACAAGTCACTACAATTGGTGGAGCTTCTAATCCACGCGGAGCTGCAGCTGCTGCTTTAAAAGATGTAATCAATTTATATCGAAATGATTTATAGGCTTTATAACCGTACCGCTATTAATAAAAAATACATATGTAGTGGACCTTTTGAGAATGAAATAAATATGCAAAAATAATTGCAGGGGGTAAGAAATTGTTTAAAGATTTTAAAGTTGTAAAAGATCGTCCCGTTTATATTCAATTAAAGGATTATTTAAAAAAGATGATTATGAAAGGGCATTTGTTGGGGGACCAAAAAATCCCATCAACAAGGGAACTGAGTGAATTATTATCAGTGAGCAGAAATACAGTACTCTCTGCATATGCGGATTTGGAACAAGAAGGACTCATTTATGCAGTTAAAGGAAAAGGAAATTTCGTTGCGAAGGTGGATATAAGTAACACCTCGTCTGTTGAAATAGATTGGAAAAATAAACTTAATACAGTTACCACATTAGCGGATGAATTAGACTTAATGAAGCATGGAGTTCGCTGGGAAAAAGGAATGATTGTTTTTAATAGTATAGCCCCTGACGAAAAGCTATTTGATGTTGAAAATTTCAAAAGAGCTTTTCTTACTCGTATGTCCATTGAAGGGGATATCGTATTGAACTACGGATATGCAAAAGGTTATAGACCGTTAATGAATTATTTACTTCATTACATGGAAATGAAAGGTGTAGATATTTCGAACAAAGATATTCTAATTACAAATGGATTTACAGAAGGATTAGATATTGTGTTATCTTCTTTATCGAAGAAATCAGGGCGTGTTATTTGTGAGAACCCAACTCACCATGCTGCATTGAAGCTTTTTCGTTTACATGGACTTGAAGTTCATGGAATTGATATGAATGATGATGGTATTGATACGAATGAAGTAGAAAAAAGTTTGCGTGAAAAGGATTTTGATTTCGCGTATTTAATCCCTTCTTATCATAATCCAACTGGTATTGTTACGAGTTCGGAGAAAAGAACGGAATTGATGAGGTTATTTTCAAAATACAAGATCCCTATTATAGAGGATGGGTTTAATGAAGAATTACGTTATTCGGGTTCACATTTATCGCCATTATTAACTTTTGCAGGGGCTGGTAATAATGTGATTTATATTAGTAGCTTTTCAAAGGTACTTTTCCCTGGTTTACGTGTAGGTTGGATCATTGCAGATAAAGAACTGATACATTATTTAGAAAGTGTTAAAAGAGCCAGAACCATTCACACATCTACGTTAGATCAAGCTGTTCTGTTTCAATATTTACATGAAGGATATTTTGAAAAATATTTAAAAAAAGCAAGATCTGTTTATAAGAAAAAATATGAGTTAGCTGTTGGGGCGTGTAATCAGTACATTCCGTTTAAAAGAATGACTGGAGACGGTGGACTTCATTTGTTTATAGAGTTGGAAGAAAAAATTCAAGCCCGCACACTTTTACAAAAGTGTTATGAGAAAGGAGTTACCTTTTCTCCTGGTGATGTTTTTTACTCTGATGGAGGAGGAGCGAACACATTCCGATTAGGATTTTCACGTTTGAAAGAACAGGAAATTGTTAGAGGGATTCAAATAATTGGTGAAACTTTAAAAAATGAAACTTGGAGTTGAGAAAATGAGAATTGGCGTTATTATGGGAGGAGTATCCTCTGAAAAACAAGTATCAATTATGACTGGGAATGAAATGATTGCACATTTAGATAAGAGTAAATATGAAATCGTTCCAATTACGTTAAATGAAAAAATGGATTTAATTGAAAAAGCGAAAGACATTGATTTTGCATTGCTAGCATTACACGGAAAGTACGGAGAAGATGGTACAGTTCAAGGGACGCTAGAGAGTTTAGGTATTCCTTATAGCGGTAGCAATATGTTATCTAGCGGTATATGTATGGACAAAAATATTTCGAAAAAGATTTTGCGTTATGAAGGAGTAGAAACACCAGATTGGATTGAACTTACAAAAATGGAGGATCTAAAGTTTGAGGAGTTAGATAAATTAGGATTTCCGTTAGTGGTAAAACCAAACTCTGGCGGCTCAAGTGTTGGAGTTAAGATTGTCTATGATAAAAATGAATTAATCTCTATGCTGGAAACTGTATTCGAATGGGATTCTGAAGTAGTAATTGAGAAGTATATAAAAGGTGACGAGATTACATGTTCAATTTTTGATGGGCAACAGTTACCTATCATTTCGATTCGACATGCTGCTGTGTTCTTTGACTATAATGCAAAATATGATGATACTAGTACAGTTGAAGAAGTTATTGAACTTCCAGCTGAAATAAAGGAACGTGTAAATAAAGCGTCACTGGCTTGTTATAAAGCATTAAAATGTAGTGTTTATGCAAGGGTTGATATGATGGTGAAGGAAGGACTTCCATATGTAATGGAAGTTAATACATTACCAGGGATGACACAATCAAGTTTACTACCAAAAAGTGCGGAAGCAGCGGGAATTAATTATAGCAAACTATTAGATATGATAATTGAAACTTCATTAAAAGTAAGGAAAGAAGAAGGTTTTTAAGGTAGTTATATAATTAATTCTTTTGACAGTTCCATGAATTATGCTATGATAATTACAATACGACAACTAAATATTTATCCACTAGGGGGGCCTTTTATAGGCTGAGATCAGATGAAATTTTGAGACTCTTAGTACCTGATCTGGTTAATGCCAGCGTAGGGAAGTGGGAAAGACGTTGCTATTTAACGAATAAATACTGTCAATTTCACTTTCTTTACGCCTGTAAAGAAAGTTTTTTTATTTTACAGCTTTAATAATTGTGGATAAATACGTATATTTTTTACATTATTTGGAGGGATTTAAATGACTTTTTCACAATCATTACGTAAAGAAGTAGATTCAATTTGGGAAGCAAGTTTTAACCATCCTTTTGTAAAAAAACTAGGTGAAGGAACATTAGATTTAGCTAGTTTTCGATATTATGTGCTTCAAGATTCTTATTATTTGAGTCATTTTGCTAGAGTACAAACGTTAGGTGCTGCAAAGGCTCTTGAATTAGAAACGACAGCTCGTATGGCACACCATGCACAAAATACGTATGAAGCTGAGTTATCATTACATGAGAATTTCGCAAAAAAATTAGGGATTACAAAAGAAGAAAAAGATAATTTCATTCCTGCGCCAACTGCATATGCATATACATCTCATATGTATCGTGCAGCTTATGAAGGGCATTTAGGAGATATTATTGCGGCTATTTTACCTTGTTATTGGTTATATTATGAAATCGGTGAACGATTAAAAGAATGTCAACCAGAAGAGCCAATTTATCAAGAATGGATTTCTGCATATGGGTCTGATTGGTTCCGTACTCTAGTAGAAGAGCAAATCACACGATTAGATATGATCGCTGAAAAGGTAACAGAGGCAGACCGTAATCGTATGAGACAACATTTTATTTTTAGTAGTCAATATGAATATTCATTTTGGGAAATGGCATATACATTAGAAAAATGGCCGATGAATGAAGAAGTTAAAGGTGTTATTTAATTAAGAGTATATAAAAGGTATCGCTATATAAAGAGGCGATACCTTTTATTATATTTAGTTTCTGTAATTTTTTTGTAAATCATAGATAAAAAATATAATAATTTATTATAATGATTTTATAATATAAAGTCCCATAAGGAGGTAGTTATATGTTAATAGGTATTTTATATTAATTTGATTTTAATAATGTTTTATTTATATAACTAAATGTAATTTAGCTATTTCCTTTAATGTGCTTGGTTAAAATTTGATTCGTTAATGCTTAAAAAATTGGTATCTTTTCTAGTATTATTCATGATCAATATAAATTAAGAGAGGAAGTATTAATAATATGGAAAAATTACAGTTATTAGCATTTAAAAATATAGTAGAACCCCTCTATAATGAGAAAGTATCGTATATTTATTTTCCTATTGAATGGCTTGAGATTGTAGAGATACATTATAGAACATTTTTATTAACGAGCAAATTAAAACTTGTAAATGAAAGATTGTATGAAATGTTTTCTGATATATTATTCATTCAGCATAATCCATATATATTAAAGGAAGATACACCTTGGATTGTGGCTAAGGAACCAATGAGACAAGAACAGTTAGACTATATTTTCCAAAGCTGGTATGAGGTTATTCGTGATTGGAAACCGAATAAATTAATAGATCCACCACATTTAGAATGGCAGCATGATTTAATTAGTAATTTACCAGTATTACATGATAAAAAAACGTTTTCTAAATGGGTACCAGCTCTAATTACTCATATTTTTTGCGAACAGCCTTTACGTATGGAAAATAAAAATGAGGAAGAAATATATTTTTCACCACTGCGATCACAACATGTTTCTGAAGCGATGTCTGAGCCAATTAAAGATGAAGAAACACATGATTATTTCTCTTATGTATATCGGTTTGAATACGTAACTCGTGGAGGTGAGAATATTCCGCTATTAAAAGTATCTGTAGGGATTAGGAGGTTTTATCAACAATATAATCATAAAGATATCCCTATACTTTTAGGGCGAAAGCGGAGCCAAATACTGATTTCAACTCCTGAATTTGAATCAAATAATAAAAAGCAAAGATTTGTAAAGTTAAAAGTACAACAAGCTGTAAAAGGAATAAAGTGGATTAAACGTTTTAGAAATTTAAAAGATGATTATAGGATAGGGGGAGAAGTTAAATTAGAGAACATTCTCCAATGTCCGAAAGAGTATATTAGAGGAACAAATGTAAGAGTGCTTCTTCCATATAACGAAAATATATATAAAGTTCAAGGAACAAAAATAAAATTTGGTATAAAAGTAAGAGAAAAAGAGGAACTTTTTAATGAATTCCAACGAATATTCCCATACTTCACATTACTTCCAGAGGGTAAAAAAGTATTAACTAATAATGAGAATGAGTTATTACCTTTATTTGCACCAAAGGGATTAGACACAATTACGTTAGAAGTATGGTCAGATGATATAGTAATAGAGATAGAACAAGCGTTATTAGATAGCAAAATAGTTTTAGCTCAAAACGGAGATTCCTCCTATGTATTAAATGCAGACAATCCGGTGTTGTTAAAAATAGTAAGATATAACATTAGGAAATTGTTACAAAATCCATATAGAATGCAATATAGTCATAAAAACAAAAAGAAACTAGTAGACGATGTCGTAAAAGCTGTACATGCTACGGCAGGTGAGCAAAATGAAATGAAATTAGCATTAATTGCAATAAAAAATTGTGATGGTCGCGAAAAAATTAATCCAAAGCAAATTATTCGGGAAGGATTCGCTCAAACGAAACGTATTTCAGCATTTATTAATTTATTTATCGGACAAAGTGTATCTAAAAAAGAAATTATTAATGCCATTCTTAGTTTGTTAGAACAAAAGGGGTTCTTAAAGTGTAGTTGGAATAAGATAAAATTACCAGGGATAATTGTAAATTTATCAATTGAGAAAATGTCTAAATATGATTTCTTACCTATTTTTTCAAAAATAAATGGGAGAGAAATATTATATAAATTATATGGTCAAGAAGAATGGGGCACAATTGATCATACTTTATTAAATATAGGTAATAATAAAGTGTTTTTACCACAACCATCAAAAAGGAATGATATAGGAGTCAGTTTTAAACAATTTATGTCAGAAACATTAGTTGAAATTTCACAAGATGCACATAAACAAAATAAAGAAGTTTATTTTATTGTAGATGCCAATATGAGGAAATATTGGATAGAGGAATTGCAAAATAAAAGCGTTAATATTGGGGTTTCACCTGAAATAATCCCAAATTTAAAAGAGGATATAAACATAATTAGAATTAATACTAACTCAGATGTACCGAACTATATTGTTAGAGACCAAGAACATGTTATGAATGAAACGAGATTATTTGTAGATCAAGTGGGAATTTACTATAGCACGGCTGCATACGAATTAGATTGTAATGAGATAGTACAGCAGTACATACTCGAAGTTATCCCGCTTGGTGTAAAATCTGAAGAGAGAGAAGAAATCGCCAAAATGATACATTACATGTGCTGTAAATCAACCTTGCTCTCAGAACAAAATATTCATAATACGCATGTAATGCATATGGCTAAATTAATTAAAAATTATACTACCGATATTGATTCAAGGGAGTTTAAAGAATTCAATGACGAATTAGATGAAGATGTAATAATTTTAGAAAAAGAAGATACATTGATATTAATATAAATAATAGTGTACAAATCCTGCTAGTAATAATGAGCAGGATTTGTCATTTTTCATTGTAAATATAGATATGATTTGTCATGTATATTTTCGGTTTCATATTTACTTTATTTACATACAGGATTAAGATGTTTTTTAGAAATACAAAAACTACATCATATGGAAAAGCGATTTTTATTAATTGAAAAGAAAATTTGAAAGGAATGGGGAATTGTGAAGAAATTAGATGTATTATTAATGCTACTGAGCGGCCTCTTTCCAATTGCAGGAATGTTAAAGCAAATCCCTCTTGAACAATCTTTATATATTGGAGGACTTTTATTTTTTACTAGTTTCGGTAGTTACTTTGCGAAAAAGATATATTCACGTATATGTAGCTGGATAGCCTATGCACCATTTATAACACTACTGTTAGTTATTTGGAATCAGGATATTTCAATAAGTTCAATAATAGCGAACGCGAAAATCGCCGCTTGCATTGCGTTAATTCCGTGTTTATTCCGGTTTCGTACATACGGGCTTACTTTGGGCTTATTCTCATTATGGGCCGCGTTACTATGGGATATAAAAGAAGTGCAGTCGTTAGTCATACTTGAGCGTATGATGAATTTAATGACAAGCCATTATTTATATATTCTCCTTTTAGTTGGAGGACTTATATTAGGTGGATTACTTGCGATGTTATTACACGGTAAAGAGAAATACACTAATAAAGAAAATACTAATTTATTTAAACAAAAAAAGAAACGTAAAAGGCTATCATTTAAGATCCGCTTTCCAAGATTACCGAAATTTAAGATGAAATTATTTAAGTTTGGTGGAAAAGGTTCTAAACGTAAAAGGCCAGAAACAATGCATGAGCGTAATAACGAAGAACCAGTTGTAACATATGAAATGGCAGAGCAAATAGATCAATATAAAGAAAGTACTGTTCAAGGTCAAACTAGGATGGAACGTCGAAAAAATAGGTATAATGCATAATAAATTCCACTAACCCCTTAATGATTTATCGTAAAATTGATAAATCACTAAGGGGTTTTTATGTAATTAAATATAGGTTGCGTATGAAGTATTCATAGCATATTTTAAAGGTAAGGATTTAAGTAAAATAATGGGAGGACAAAATGCTTATTATTACATATATTTCTGTTTGCATATTATTCTTAGTTAGTTTTTCACATGTTTATTGGGCTTTCGGAGGTAAGTGGGCGACAAATAGTTTCATTCCAACTAAAGCTGGAGAAAAGGCGTTTACACCAGGTGCAGGAATGACATTGTTCATTGCATTATCGTTAAGTATGGCAGCAATGATTTTATTACAACAAGAAAATATTGTTCATTTCGCAGTTCCCAATGTTTTTGTTCAAATAGGACCCTGGGTTTGTATGGTTGTTTTTTCATAAGAGTAATTGGTGAGTTTCATTATTTTGGTATATTTAAACGAAAAAAAGATACGCAGTTTGCTAGAATGGATACTGTTTTATATGTACCACTTTGTGCATTTTTATCTTTATCCTTCTTATTAGCAATAATAACGTGAACATATAAAAGGTAATTGTATAGTGAATTTAAAAAATATAAATATACGTATGTCGGATAAGCGGTTTCTGTGTAATCAGAAACCGCTTATTTTGTATGATTGCATTTTATTGCAAAAGAGTGTGACACATTATAGCGTATGCACAGTTTTAGAAGTATTAGTCAATTAAATAATAACTTCATGTATATCTTGAGGTATGTATTTGTGAAGATAATTTCTTTTTCAATCATATAATACATTAGGAGGAGGGATTATCTTGACCGAAATAACAATTAGTTTATGCATGATTGTAAAAGATGAAGAGCAAGTTATCGCAAGGTGTCTAGATTCAGTAAAACACATAGTTGATGAAATAGTTATTGTAGATACTGGATCTACAGATAGAACTAAAGATATTGTTCGAAAGTATACAACTAATATTTATGATTATAAGTGGAATGATAATTTTGCGGCGGCCAGAAATTTTTCATTTTCTAAAGCGAAAAAAGATTATATTTTATGGTTGGATGCTGATGATGTTTTATTTGAAAAGGATCAGCAGAAATTTTTAAATTTAAAACAAGAAATGAATAATGATATTGACGCTGTATTAATGTTTTATCATTTGAATACTGGATTAAGTATGGAGCTAATGTATATTACAACACGTTATAGGCTTGTTAATCGCTCAAGAAATTTTCAATGGATTAACAAAGTGCACGAATTTATACAAGTTGAAGGAAATGTGTTGCACACGGATATAACTATTACTCATTGTAAAGAAAAGCCAAGAATTGATCAGAATTTTAAAATTCTCCAATCCATAATTGAGACAGAAGAAGTTACGCTTACAGATTGGTTCAATTATGCGAATGAATGTATGTTTCAGCAAAAGTATGATCAGGCAATTCAATTTTATAAAAAAGTATTAGATAGTAAAGAAAAATGGGGAGAAGGAAATGTTTATGTGTGCGGAAACTTAGCGTATTGTTATATGCAACTTCAAAAGTGGGATAAAGCATTAGAAACTTTTACAAGGGCTTTTCAATACGGGAATCCAAGAGGGGAAATTTGTGTTGGGATAGGGCATGTTATGATGGAACAAAAAAAATATAAAGAAGCAATTCGTTGGTATTTAGCAGCCACGAAAATTACATATCCTAACGAGGCGATACTTTATAACCCGGCAAGTTACAATTGGGTTCCATATTTCCATATAAGCTTGTGCTACAGCCATTTAGGAAACTATGAAAAGGCGTTACATTATAATGAATTAGCAGCAAATTATATACCTAATCATCCAGCGGTAATATATAACCAGCAATATTTTAATACTTTATTACAAAGTAAAGAGAAGGGTTAATTAAGCAAATAAAGTCAAGTTATTTTTATTAATGATTTCATTTTCTATAGTGATATACACAATATTAATTATGAGGATGGACTGCTTCTGGTTGGTAAGTAACTAAAGAAATTATTACAACTATGTAAGGTTAATGTAATGATAATTGATAGTAAATTAAGATGTTTGAGTGTATTGTTAATAGGATTTAAAAGTATTTTTTATCTATAAGGGGAAATAATATTTAATTAGGAAGTGTAATTAAATGATTGAAATTAAATCTATTATCCATTCGTACAAACTAAAGAGAAGAATAGCTAGGGATTTATACGGCAACAGAGATGAATTGACGCTGTTATTAAATGAATTTAATAATATAAAATGTACAGCTGCATCTGAAAAAAAGAAAAATAGTATGCTATCTCGTTTACAATTAATTTATCAAAATATGAAATTAGATAAGCAGTACCCTCTTCCATTTGCTTTAAATAACAAGTTATTGGTGCGGTTAGAAAATGAATCTCTTCAAACTATTGAGGGTTGTGTATCATGTCTACATGTAATGTTGGATATAAATTATGAGAAAATAAAACATTATGGATCGAGCACAAGTAGGTCATTTGTTCCATTATCGCAATCTTCAATTTGTCTTGCTGATTGTGTTTGTTTAATAGGAGTTGTATTAGGGTTACTAGGAACAGTGACATTTGGAGGATTAATGTTATCTGTATGTTCTCTTACATAAAGAAAAAAGGACACCCACTTAAGGTGTTTTTTTTAGTTACTTAGGAGAGCTTTTGAGATAGGAGGACATGGATTCAAATCTATAGTTACACATTTTTATTGTGTTGTGTAACTCAAAAAGGAAAGTATCAGCAACTGCTTATTTTGTATGACTATAAACATTGGCTATTTGGGAGCTGTAATAGAATGCTTAGAAGGGGGCAAAAAATGGTGTGTGAAATATTAATAAAAAAGGACAAGTAGTCGTACCTACTGTCCTTTAAAGGAGAAAAGTCTTTTGGTTAAGAACTACGAATAAACAGAAAGTCTGCTTGTAATTAGTTTTATCCCAAATATACATGCCTATACAAAAAAGGGATAAGTTCAAAAATACTTATCCCAGGAAGGGAAATCCCAAACACCAAAATGGCTTGTATTGGTATACAGGTTCAAAAGTAGTATATGTCAAACGAAAAATCTCATACAAAAAGCAGACAATCAAAAGTATTGTCTGCCAGAAAGTTGGATGAATTAGCCAACTGTGAAAAATTGCTTTCCCACTTCAAGAAGAGTAAAGGCAACAAATTTGAAAGAAATGAATTGGGATTTAGTTATTGCTCTATGAATGATGCATTTTTTTCATTTTTTTTGTCCCCAAAAAACAACTAATAATTGCGAGTAATGCATTTGAAGAAATGAAATTTACGGTCCAATAAATTCCTGTTCCAGCAATTATATCGATAATTATAAATCTTTTAATTGCCGAACTTTGTACTACATGAAAAATAAATTGATTGTTATCGTTACCCAATGTTATCACATCCCTTATCTAATATATGACAAGGCATGCTTGCTCTAGTCTTCATGATAATATACGAAAAAGAGTAATTAGCAGAAGCTTATAAAGTAGTTATAAATAAAAGATAACTATCGGAAGTTAAATTATTAACTTCAGTGAAAAAAATAACAATCATAATTTATCCTGCGTTATTGATGGGATATTATGTTTTACTTAAGGTAAGGGCTTATGCGGAAAGTTTGATGAAAAATTCTTTCATTAAAAGTACGATTCCTAGCAGAAACAAGACTTCAATTGAGAACCAAAACATACTTTTGTGAGGTTTTTTAAACTCCATAATAATTGATGAAAATAAAAAAAATGCGATAAGTATGATGATTAAGAGTCGGATTATATCAACCATTAATAACACTCCTAATATTTAATCAGTACTATTATATAATCTTTTCCAAAGATATATAATTCTAGAAACATTCTATTGAAATTTTAATGAAAAGAACAGGTGGTGTTTAGTAGCTTTTTTCTCAAAATCATTTCAAACGTGTAGTGGGAAGTGATAAAAGTGATAAATCCACGTTTTAATAAAAGGATGTAAGCGTATTTTTAGCGAATTATAGATAATTAAGAGAGGCGGTGACACTATGAAGTATGTAAAAGTCAGTATGAATGGTGGAAGTGAGCATAAATTCTCAATGACTTTAGAACGATTTGAAGAGTTTATTACTACAGAGAATGGATTATTAGAAAATAAATTAGTTTGTATTGAAAATGTAATGATTAACCCTACTAATATATCTTCTGTAGTTGAAAAAATTGGTGTACCTGCTAAATTTATGGAAGTTTAAAGGTAATTAGATAAAAAACATCCATGGGGATGTTTTTTGTTTATAAATAAAGCAATTGTACAATGAAAGTATGAGAAAATTTTATTAGTAATAATGTAGGCTATTAAGAATGAATGGATATAGAAAGGTCTTTTCTAGCGTGTTAGTTACTCCAATGTGTATGTATCTATTTGGCATCTAGACATTGTGCTTTCCAGTGCACGATGTAATAAGTACAAGCATATAGTATGTAATAGGACAAGATCTTCGTGTCCTACTAAATACTCAGAAAAAACCTCTAATCACATTAGGGCATCCAATAGCAGGGTGCTCTAATTTTTTATGAAAAATGTATCTTCACAACGGTTTCGTTTCAATTATAGTTTTCTTTAATGTTAATAAATATTAAGATTAATATGATAGCAATAATTAAATTAGACAAATAAAAATTTTGGTGACACAGTAGTTCAAAGATGACATCGAATGTATACAATAAAGCGACAGCAGGTAATATACAAATAAATATAAATCTCCAATTTTTTTAATAATGTTTATAATTAGTAAGTACTTTCGCCATTAATATTGCTCCTGTATTTTTTATTTTCCATATAATTATACATTTAAATAAACAGATTTGCAAAGTGTTTAAAAATTATTTAGCAACTAATGTGATTTTGGGAGATAAATAAGGAGGAAGAAAAAAATATTATAGATCTATAGATTGAGAGGAATATAGAGAAAGCTTTTGTTAAAAACTTAGATGGCTGCAGCAATCTGTGTAATAAACGATTTGATTTTAAAAAGACTTTTAAACATCTGGGCTAAAATGATACACTATAATCTACGTTATTTTAGAAATGAATAGAGGGATTTATATGATAGATAAAATTAAAAATGTTGTAGAGGATATGTATGAAGATGAAGCAAAACATTTACTTCAAAGTATTCTAATACAGTTAGATGTATTAGACGGGAATTATAGCGAAGATATGATAAAAAATTTAACGAGTATCCCTAAGCAATTGACGAGTCATACAACTCAGGAAAAGAATTTAGAAGAAAGCACACACATTCATATTGCCTTTGATGATTCAACTGCCGGATGTTTAAAATATATGTTGAAACAAGAAGGATTACACGAGGAGAGTGTTGTTTCATACTCTGAATTCTTTTCAATTGGTCCCATACATCAATTACATACGAATGAAGGTCAATTAGCAAGGGCACAGTGGTTATTAAATAACTTAACTTCTTATGATTGTTATTTTGAAGAAGAGTATTTACCAAGATTTAAGGAGACTTTAGAAGAGCTACATTCAATTCCGAATGAAACACCGATTACCGTTTGGAAGGCGGATAATGCCCATGAGCACGTAGGGCTTTGTTTTGCAATTGCGCAATTAAAAGATAAGAAAAATATTCGTGTTATGAATACTTCTGAAGCGAGTAGAGAAATATTAAAACAAGATTATGATATCCGTGGAACTGGAGAAGTATCTCCTGAAAGTTTAGCTCTTTTCCAAAAAAGTTTTGTGGAATTTCCGTATTTAACTGAAGAGAAGCGAATGAAGTTTGCACATGAGTGGGATAGATTATCGCAAAGCACGGAGTTTTTAAGAGTTTGGAAAGACGATGAAGTGCATTCTGTACAAGAAGATTATTTTGATCAATTCATTATTGAGTGTGCGAAAAATGTAGGAGCAGATAAAGAGTTTCATAAAGCTCCGAGAGTAATAGGTGAAGCACTTGGACTTGCGGATCAATTGGTTGGGGATACGTTTTTGGAATATCGCTTGAAAGAATTAATTAAGCAAGAAGTATTTGAATATGAAGGTTCGTTAGATCAAATGCGTTTTTATAGTGTGAAGTTAATAAAATAAAAAATATGTTTTGTTTATAAAAAAGCTCGTATTTTTAAAATACGAGCTTTTTTTAGATGAATTTAGGCTATACATAAGCTTCCTATGAATGGCGTATCACATATGAATGTTAAAAGAAACAAATGAAAAGAAGGTGATGGGTTATTATGTATAACCAACAAAACTATCCATATGATCAAGAGATGTATTATAATCCACAAAACTACGGTTATGAATCTACAAATGAAGTGAGAGATATTGAACAAGAAGACTATAGACCAGATGATGCGGAAGATGCTCCAACATCACCACCACCGTCACAAGCTCCGTCGTTACCGTCCACATTTGCTTCTCCAGCACAAGCAGGCAATATGAAATCTTGGATGTGTAACTGTTTAGGAAGATGGGGCTATTTACGTTTACATCGACCTGGTCCTTTCGGAAGAGATTTATGGTTCTTTCCAACCGAGGTAAGAAGAAGCGGGGTTTCAGGCTACACTTGGCAAGGTGGTCGTCGTCGTAAAGTAAGTTATCGATATCAACAAATTAGTAATTTTATGTGCTTCGCATAATAGGAAGTGAGAGAGTAGAATAATTTTACTCTCTCACTTTTTTATTTTTCAATATACGAAGTAAGATTTTAATTAAAAATTTACAATTTTCTAGTTTTTATTGAAGTATAATTCAAATGTTAGGTTGATTTACACAAATAATTGAGAGTGAGGGAATGTAATGTCAATAAAAAATAAGGTTGGCCGAAAAATAGAGGATGGCATTAATTTAGCTTCTGCTCAGTTTAAAGAAGATGCATATGAAATTTATAAAGAGTCACGAAAAATGCAACCTATATTATTTGTAAATGAAGTTGAAATCGGTAAAGAATGGCTCATTACAAGATATGAAGATGCTGTGCCACTTTTAAAAGATAATCGTTTAAAAAAAGATATGGCAAATGTGTTTTCTCAAGATACAAATAACATGTATCTTTCTGTTGACAATAGTGATCATTTAACAACGCATATGTTAAATTCGGACCCACCTAACCACAGTCGTTTACGATCTTTAGTTCAAAAAGCTTTTACACCAAAGATGATTTCACAATTAGACGGAAGAATTCAGAGAGTAGCGGATGATTTAATAAATGAGATAGAGCGAAAAGGTACATTAAATCTTGTGGATGATTATTCATTCCCATTACCGATTATTGTAATAAGTGAGATGCTTGGAATTCCAAAAGAGGATCAAGCGAAATTTAGAATTTGGTCTCATGCTGTCATTGCATCGCCAGAAACACCTGGAGAAATAAAAGAAACCGAAAAACAACTATCTGAGTTTATTACATATCTTAAATATATAGTTGATGTAAAACGAAAAGATCCAAAAGAAGATTTGGTTAGTGCGCTAATCCTTGCGGAAAATGAAGGGCATAAACTTAGTGCTCGAGAGTTATATTCAATGATAATGTTACTAATCGTAGCAGGACATGAGACAACAGTGAATTTAATTACGAATACGGTATTAGCACTTCTTGAAAATCCAAATCAATTACAGTTATTAAAAGATAATCCAAAATTAATTGATTCTGCAATTGAAGAAGGATTGCGTTATTATTCTCCAGTTGAGGTTACAACTGCAAGATGGGCGGCTGAACCTTTTCAAATCCACGATCAAACAATACAAAAGGGAGACATGGTTATTATTTCATTAGCTTCAGCAAACCGTGATGAAACCGTATTTGAAAAACCAGAAGTATTCGATATTACACGAGAAAATAACCGTCATATTGCCTTTGGGCATGGTAGTCATTTCTGCCTAGGAGCACCACTTGCTAGGTTGGAAGCAAAGATTGCTATTACTACTTTGTTTAAACGGATGCCATCGTTACAAATAAAAGGTGAGCGTGAAAAAATTAATTGGCAAGGTAATTATTTAATGCGTTCTTTAGAGGAATTACCATTGTCTTTTTAGAATAGTTATATTGAGACATGCATACACGACAAATGATTAACATAGAGTATGCATGTGTTATTTAAATTCGAAACGGAAGGGTGAAAACATCCCAATGATCAACTAATTCTATTTGTAAGAGATCTTCGTTAAAAAACGAAATATTCTTCTGAATAGGATTAGTATGTGCATGTATAGAAAAGGGATGTGTTTCGCACTGCGAATATATAGTCTTTTCATATGATTTGTGCTGCCTCCTGTTCAGAACACGAAATAGGAGGCTTTTTTATGTCGACGACTGCAGAAACGAAACAAAATCATGGGGTATCACAAGTATTAAAAAATCGATTTGTGCAAGGGATTCTAGCATCAGCATTATTTTTACAAGTTGGTATTTGGGTTCGTAACTTTGCGATATTACTTTATGTTATGGAAATGACGAAAGGTGATGCTTTTGCCATTTCGATGATTTCGGTTGCTGAATTTGCTCCCATTTTTATTTTCTCATTCATTGGTGGAACTTTTGCTGATAGGTGGAAGCCAAAGAAGACAATGATATGGTGTGAGACGTTAAGTTCTATTTCCGTATTCGCTGTATTAATTACTCTTATGTTTGGAACGTGGAAAATCGTGTTTTTTGTGACGCTTATTTCTGCAATCCTTTCGCAGTTTTCTCAACCATCTGGTATGAAGTTGTTTAAACAGCATTTATCAACGGAACAAATTCAATTAGCGATGTCTATATATCAAACAATATTTGCGATTTTTATGGTGTTAGGACCGATTCTTGGAACATTTATTTTTCATAGTTTTGGAATTTATATTTCAATCATCATAACAGGTATCGCTTTTTTACTTGCAGCAGCTGTGTTGTTATTTCTTCCGAAAGATCTTGAGAATGATAATGAGAAGAAAGAAATTACGCTGTTACAGGAAATGCTGGATGGTATTAAATATGTAAAAAAGAAAAAAGCATTAACTTTGCTAGGGTTTTGTTTTATGGCAGCTGGACTAGGTATAGGTTTAATTCAGCCACTAGGCATCTTTATTGTGACTGAGCAGTTAGGGTTATCAAAAGAGAGTTTACAATGGTTACTAACAGTAAATGGTGCGGGAATGATTGTTGGCGGGGCTTTAGCGATGGTATTTGCGAAAAACGTTGCTCCCCAAAAGATGTTAATTGTAGGGATGCTCGGTCAGGCAATTGGAATTGGTATTATAGGCTACTCCACAAATTTATGGGTGACACTTACGGCACAACTTTTTAGTGGTTTAGCTCTTCCATGTATCCAAATTGGTATTAATACGCTCATTATTCAAAATAGCGATACCGATTTTATTGGTCGCGTGAACGGCATTTTAAGTCCACTATTCACCGGTTCAATGGTAGTAACGATGAGTATAGCTGGTTCCTTAAAGGAGATGTTTTCATTAGGTACGATGTATGAGGGAACGGCTCTACTATTTATAATTGGATTATTGTTTATTTTACCTATATACAATTTAAAGCCAGTAATAGCAGTAGAAAGTGAAATGAATGGTAAAGGAAGTGCTGTGCAACATGAATCCTAATCCAAATGTTAAATACCCTATTGAAGGAAATCAAAACGTTCATTTTATAAAAAATACAATAACGAAATCTAATATATTTGTTGGTGACTATTCTTATTATGACGCGAAAGATGGAGAAACATTTGAAAATCGAGTATTATATCATTATGAATTTATTGGAGATAGGCTTACCATTGGAAAGTTTTGTTGTATTGCAAATGGAGTTACCTTTATTATGAACGGAGCGAATCACCGGATGGATGGATTTTCGGCATATCCATTTAATATATTTGGAAATGGGTGGGAGAAGTATACACCTAGTTTGTCTGATTTACCTTACAAAGGTGATACAGTTATAGGAAATGACGTTTGGATTGGTATGGATACAACTATTATGCCCGGAATAAAAATAGGGGATGGTGCAATCATTGCAGCTAAATCTGTTGTGACTAGAGATGTCGCACCATATACAATTGTTGGCGGAAACCCTGCAAATAAAATAAAGGAACGATTCACAAATACAATAATAGAAGAATTATTGCAAATTCAATGGTGGCATTTTGACATTGAAAAAATAACCGAAAATATAGATGCTATTGTACAAGGAGATATTGAACCATTAAGAAAGTTAAAAAGGTAATAAAAAATGCATGACAAAGAGTATCATACCTCCGAATTTTGTTAATGATAATAGAACAAGGAGGTGTGATACTATGGCACAAGACGTTTTATGTGAAGTAAACAACTGTAAATTTTGGGCTAACGGCAATAAATGTAGTGCAGATGCAATTTATGTAGTAAGTCATAAAGGTAAACATGCATCTACAACTGAAGAAACAGATTGCAAAACTTTTGATCCAGAAGTATAAATTTTTGAAGGGTAGCCAAATCGTGGTTGCCCTTTTATTAATTATAGTATTGATAATAAATCTCATTTTCATTCATTGTTTTTAACTTTTCTTTTTATTTTTTCATATTTTCTTCATAAGTGATGCAATCCAGAGCAATTCATGTTCAATACGTGATTTACTAAATTCAATGACTTCTGTAATAAAAGATGAGCTAACATGTAAAGATTGAATAGCAGTAAGTTGTTTATGTAGTACGTCTTGGCGTATTGTTAAAATTTCTTTTCTAGCTTCGTAATCAAGTTTTTCAAATAGCGCGATACGCACAAGGAACTCAGCGTTATTTGTCGCAATCTTTTCGGGAAACTCTCTTAACATTTCAGAAAAAATTTCTTCTCCTGTTTCAGTTATGTCGTACATATTTCGGTTTGGCTTTCCGACTTGTTTATGTATTTTTTTCGTTATAGCGCCCATATTTTCGAAGCGCCGAAGAGCGGGATACAGTGTATTATGATTTAATTCGAAATTCTCACCTAACCGATTTTGAACATTTTTCTTTATTTCATATCCATGTTTTGGTCCAGTCGTTAATTCTGCTAGTAATAAAATGTCAACGTACATAAAAATCCCCCTTATATATTTCTCAAGTTCTCCAATGAAAAATCTCCTTTAACATATGTTAAAATAACATATGTTAGATTATACAACTTTGAACTACCGACCTATGACTTTTATTGTAAAAGAAAAGGGAGGAAAGAACTATGGCTTCGCCTGAAAATGTGATTTTAGTTCATGAAATTTCAAAGCTGAAAACAAAAGAAGAATTGTGGAATCCGTATGAGTGGTATGAATTTATGAGGGATAACCATCCGGTTCATTATGATGAGGAGCAGGATGTATGGAATGTTTTTTTATACGATGATGTATATCGAGTTTTATCGGATTATCGCTTATTTTCCAGTAGAAGGGAACGAAGACAATTCGCAATCCCACCTTTAGAAACTAGAATAAATATAAATTCTACTGATCCACCAGAACATCGCAATGTACGTTCTATTGTTTCTAAAGCATTTACTCCAAGAAGTTTAGAACAATGGAAACCTCGAATACAGGCTATCGCAAATGAACTTGTACAACATATCAGAAAATATAGTGAGGTTAATATCGTTGAAGAGTTTGCTGTAGCTTTACCTGTTACCGTCATATCCGATTTATTAGGAGTACCAACAACGGATCGTAAAAAAATTAAAGAATGGTCTGATATTTTATTTATGCCGTATAGTAAAGAAAAATTTAACGATTTGGATGTAGAAAAAGGAATTGCGTTAAATGAATTTAAAACATACCTTCTTCCAATTGTCCAAGAGAAAAGATATCATTTAACCGACGATATTATTTCAGATTTAATACGAGCTGAATATGAAGGCGAAAGATTAACCGATGAAGAAATAGTTACTTTTTCTTTAGGTTTATTAGCGGCAGGTAATGAAACAACTACAAATTTAATTATTAACAGCTTTTATTGCTTTTTAGTAGATTCACCTGGAATATATAAAGAGTTAAGAAAAGAACCTACGTTAATTTCAAAAGCGATTGAGGAAGTTTTACGCTATCGTTTTCCCATTACATTAGCTAGGAGGATTACTGCGGACACAAATATATTTGGACCTTTTATGAAAAAGGATCAAATGATTGTTGCGTGGGTTAGTGCAGCAAATTTAGATGAGAAAAAGTTCTTACAAGCTTCTAAATTTAATTTACACAGAATAGGAAATGAAAAGCATTTAACCTTTGGTAAAGGTCCTCATTTTTGCTTAGGGGCGCCACTTGCACGTTTAGAAGCTGAGATTGCATTAACTACCTTTATAAATGCCTTTGAAAAAATAGAGTTATCTCCATCGTTCAATTTAGAAAAATGTATATTAGAAAATGAACAAACATTAAAATACTTACCTATTCTTTTGAAAACTAGGTAAAACGTTCAGCAAGGTACAAAATTACTGTACCTTGTTTTTTTATTTCTCAATTGTAAATTTTTAGTGGTCTATTTAGTATGGAAGTGTGTGAAAGAAGAGTGGAGGAGAATGCTTATGTTAACGTGCGATGGGAGTAAAACGTTTCAAATATTTATTAAAGCTGTAACTGATTTAATAGATGGTGATTTATTGGAAGAACAAATCGTGTGTGAAATTGAAACATTACTAGAAGAACTTTTAGAAAAGAAAACATGGCTTCCGTTAGATAAACAGAAGGTGAATTCGGCTCAATATGCACGACACTTACTGTATGAAGATCCGTTAAAACGTTTTGAAGTATTAGCTCTCGTATGGAAAGATGGACAATCTACACCATTACATGATCATGATGGCACATGGGGAGTAGAAGGCGTTTTTTCAGGAAGGATAATGGTGCAGAACTTTGTTCAAACGAAGCAACTTGGAAATTCACTTTCTTATTTAACACATACAGGAAATCTTTATTTGGGAGAAGGCGAAACAGATAAAGTAATTCCACCAGCTGATTGTCATATTCTAGAAATATCCGGAAATGAAAGCGTAATCACTATTCATATATACGGAAAACGTTTAGAAAAGTTTAAAGTATATATACCAACAGAAGAAAAAAACGTATACATGTGTGAGACAAAATATATTAGTTATAATTCGTAGCTTAAAATCCAAAGCTTTTCTTTAAAAAGAACAGCTTTGGATTTTATTTTTAATTATTTCTTGACCTGAAACGCTTTTCATAAATTATAAATAAGGAGTGCTTCACGAGATTCGTATGAAAACGATACCTTTTATTTAATAAAAACTCGTGTATTTATAGAAAGTGGTGAAGAAATAATGAAATTAATCGCAATTGATCTAGATGGAACTCTTCTTTCAGGGAATAAAATGATTAGTAAAGAGAATGCAGAAGCAATTCGGAAATGTCAAGAAGCTGGCCATGTTGTAGCAATTTGTACTGGACGTTCTATTGTGGATATTGAACGACTATTGTTAGAAGCTGATTTGGAGTGTCCGATTATCGCGGAGAATGGTGCACTTATATATAAAGATAAAAAAATGATGAAGAGATACCCAATTCAAAATATGCAGGCACTTGAGATTGTAGAATATCTTGAAGAGAATGGCTTGTATTATCAGCTTTATACTAATAAAGGTGTGTATGTACCGGATTATGGAGTAGAGAGTGTACGTAATGAAATCGAGTATGTGAGGAATGCAAAAGAGAATTTCGATTTGAAAGAGTTAGAAACGATTGCTGCATTATACCTTGAGCATACAGCATTTCATAGTACAGAAAGTTGTAAACCAATTGTAGAAATGGATATACATGTGCATAAACTTTTACCGTTTTCTTATGACATAGAGAAATTAAAAAAATTAAAAGAAACGTTTCTGCATAATACAGATTTAGCTATTACATCTTCCTATTGGCATAATTTAGAGATTAATCATCGAGATGCTCAAAAAGGAAATGGATTATATACTTTAGCAGAACATCTTAATATTCCAGTTGAATACACTGTAGCAATAGGTGATGGCTTAAACGATGTTTCTATGATGGAGAAAGCAAATATATCAATTGCAATGGGAAATGCAGTTGAAGAAATAAAAGCGATGTGTCAATACGAAACGTTAACAAATGAAGAACATGGTGTCGCACATGCTTTATATAAATATGTAATGTAATAAAAAAAGAAAAAAAGAATCCAAATAGATTCTTTTTTCTTTTTATTAGGGGTAAGGTATTCTATGTGATTCATAGAAGCCTTATTACACCTAATTATATAGAATATATTGGAATAAATGTTTATATTTTTCATGAAAGTTATGAAAAATTTGTGAACTTTATGTTTATTGTATTTTTATAGTGCTGTTAGCAGCGCGTAACACTCCCATATTATTTTCTGTTTTTAATTGAAAAATAGAATTTGTTCGAATAATTATTCTACAGCTATATACCTAGGAGCACTTTCTTCGTATAATGAAGAAGTATGAATTTTTAATTTGTATAAATTTTACATATCGAGGTGAAAAAGGAATGAATGCGCGGCTAATGGAACTTATTGATGTGAGTACAATAGAAACCATGGCAGAACAATTTTATAAATTAACCAACATATCACATCAACTTCTTGATGCTGAAAACGAATCTATATTTTCATTTGGAATTAATGAAATGAAAGTATGTAAACTTCCCAAAATTGAAATCCCCCTTTTCTTATACAATCAATATTTAGGATCTTTTGTTGTATGGTCCAAACGAAGCGAAATTTTCAATTGCCAAAAATATTTTGAAATGCTTTCTAACCTCATTATAACTGAGATGAAAAAAGCAGTTCAAAGTAAAAATACATCGTTACTTTCTCGAAAAGAGGAAGAACTACATACGATCTTACAAAACATGCCTGTTATGGTTGATGCGCTTGACTATAATGGAGATTTTGTTTTGTGGAATCGAGAATGCGAGATTGTAACAGGTTATACTGCTGAAGAAATAATTGGGAATCCAAACGCTCTTCAATTACTGTATCCTGACCATAATTATCGCAATCAAATACAAAATAAATTTTTGACTCGTGGAAAAAATTTTAGAGATTGGGAAATGAGTTTAACATGTAAAAATGGTGAAATTAAAACGATAATGTGGTCCAATATATCAGAGCAGTTTCCTGTAACAGGATTTAGTTACTGGGCTGTTGGGGTAGATATTACACATTTAAAAGCGATAGAAGAGCAATTAAAACAACAAACGTCTGAATTAGAATTAATTTTTAAAGCTTTACCAGATTTATGTTTTTTAACAGAAGATGATGGGACAATTATAGATTATAAAGCAGGATCCCCTACAAAATTTTACGTACCTGCAGAAGCTTTTATGGGAAAAAAATTTTACGAAATATTACCGTCTTCAGTAGCACAGCAATTTCAAGAAGCAATTCGCCAATTGAAAGAAGAAGGAAAGAATGTAATTGTAGAATATTTTCTAACAATTAATGGAAGTATCGATTTCTTTGAAGCTAGATGTTTACCATTATTACAAGATAAAATTATGATCATTGTACGCGATATCACAGAGCGGAAAAAGGCAGAAGAATTGCTAAATAAATCAGATACACTTGCGGCAATTGGTCAATTAGCAGCCGGTGTAGCTCATGAAGTGAGAAACCCATTAACTGTAATTAAAGGATTTATACAGTTATTCCAAATTAATAGAGAAGATCAAGAAAAATATTTTGACCTTATGCTTTCCGAAATAGAAAGAATAGAAGCAATCCTCCAAGAGTTTTTGTCGATTGCTAAAACTGATGAAATAAATACAGAAAAGAAAAATATTTATCAAATTTTTAAAAATGTCGTATCGTTAATTAATACAAAAGCAATCATGACAAATATTCAAGTTGAACTATTTACAGATTCCAAAGAGATAATCATTGAATGCTCAGAAAATCAATTGAAACAAGTCTTTATTAATATTTTGCAAAATTCAATCGAAGCAATGCTAGATGGCGGGAAAATTTCAATCCATATAAAAGAAATACATAAAAAAGGTGTCATTATTAGTGTAATAGATGAAGGAATAGGAATACCTGAAGAAAGAATTAAAAGATTAGGTGAACCTTTCTATAGTACGAAAGAAAAAGGTACCGGTATTGGATTGATGTTAAGTTATAAAATAATTGAAGGTCATCAAGGAACAATAAGTATAATGAGTGAGGTTGGCGTCGGGACAACTGTAACTATTTACTTGCCGAAAATTCAGAGTAAACAATCTCTATCAAATTGTGATGATAGATGTATTTCAATACGTTCTAATATTAACTCCTAAAATACTTAATACCCAATAACAAAGCTAAGCTTTTGTTATTGGGTATTTTTATATTTAATTTAGTAAACTTTACCTTTTCTTTATGTTTGTTTTAATTTCTATTAAGTTTTAAACGTTATATTAATATGCGTACAAAGTAATGTATGGAAATTGTACATTATTTTTAATATAGAAAGCTTAAAATTATTAGAAATGTTGTAAGGAGGAGATTATGACAAGGTGAAAAAGAAAGAGAAAAAGAGTGGTAGAGCACTACCTATACGATTAAATATTTTATTCTTTTGTGTGTTTTTATTATTTTCTGGAATTATAATCCAGTTAGGCAAAGTACAAATTTTCGATGGAGAAACATATAAAAACGAAGTAGAAAAAAGAGAGAATGCAACTGTTAATCTTCCAGTACCACGCGGCAAAATTTATGACCGTGAAGGTAATCCAGTTGTTGACAATAAGTCTTTACGTACGATTACATATACAAAGGTGAAAGGTGTAAAAGCGGAAGAAATGTTAAAAACCGCAAGACAACTTGCAGCAATAATTGAAATGCCGCAAGAAGATATTGATAAGTTAACCGAGACTGATAAGAAAGATTTTTGGATGCAATTAAATCCAAAACTTACTCAAAACTTAGTATCTAAAAAAGAAATAGATACGTTTAGGGAAAAGGATATTAATGGAAAAGATCTAGACAAAAAAATAGAAGAGTTAAAAAGAAAGCGCATCACAGATAAAAATCTTCAAGAATTAACAGCCACAGATATAGAAGTGTTAGCTATTAAAAGTAAAATGACTTCAGGTTATCAAATGGCACCTCAAATTATTAAAAAAGATGTTAGTGAAAAGGAATATACTGTGATTAGTGAAAATTTAGCAAATCTCCCAGGTGTAGACGCATCAGTTGATTGGGAAAGGCTCTATGTAAATGATGGCTTATTCCGTTCAGTTCTTGGAAATGTTTCGAATGCTAATGAAGGATTACCACGTGAACGATTAGATTATTATTTAGTGCGTGAGTATAGCCGGAATGATCGTGTTGGGAAAAGTTACATCGAACAGCAATACGAAGATGTGCTTCATGGTACGAAAAAAGAAGTAAGAAGTATTGCTGATAAACAAGGTAATACAATTAGAACTGAAACAGTTTCTGAAGGAAAAAGCGGCAAGAATTTAACTTTAACAATAGATATGGAATTACAGAAAAAAGTAGAAGAGAGCATAGAAAAAATATTAAAGGCCTATAAAGGTTCAGAATCGATGTTGGACCGTGCTTTCGTTGTAATGATAAATCCGAAAAATGGTCAAGTATTATCAATGGCAGGGAAAAAATTAGTAGAAAAAGATGGGAAAACAGAAGTTGAAGATTATGCTTTAGGTACGATGACAAGTTCATATGAGCTTGGATCAACTGTTAAAGGTGCGACAATATTGACTGGTTTTGAAACGAAAGCTATAACACCAGGTACTTATTTTTATGATGCGCCTATGAAGTTTAAAGGAACTAAGGAGAAGAAGTCTTGGAAAGAGTTTGGAAATATAGACGATTTAAGAGCGTTACAAGTTTCTTCAAACGTTTATATGTTTAATACAGCATTAAAAATTGCAGGTGTGGATTATGTGAAAAATAGCTCATTAAATATTAAACAGGAATACTTTGATAAAATGAGGTATTATTTCAGGCAATTTGGATTAGGTGTTCCAACAGGTATCGATTTACCGAATGAAACAGCTGGACAAATTGGTAAAAAAGATAACCAGCCAGGTTTCTTATTAGACTACTCAATTGGTCAGTATGACACGTATACACCGCTTCAGCTTGTACAGTATATTTCAACAATCGCAAACGGTGGATATCGAATGAAGCCACAAATTGTTCAAGAAGTTAGAGAGCAAACCGCGCAAAAAGATGAGATTGGTAAAGTGGTGCATTCAGTAGAACCAATCGTTTTAAATAAAATAGATATGAAAGAGGATTATATAAATCAAGTAAAGGAAGGATTTAGGAGAGTATTCCAAGAAGGTGATGGAACTGGAGTAAGGGCATTCCAAAAAGCACCGTATAAACCAGCGGGAAAAACAGGGACAGCACAGACAGTATACGGTGGAGAAAGTGATATTGGAAGAAATGAAAAAGGTGAGCGAAGAGAATGTTATAATTTAACGTTAGCAGGATATGCGCCATATGACGATCCAGAAGTAGCATTTTCTGTTGTTGTGCCCTGGGTTATAAATGATAAATCAGGTATTAACTCTGATATTGGAAAAGAAGTTTTAGATGCTTATTTTGATTTAAAAAATAAGCGATTAACTGGCGAAGCACCAAAAATAGATGACTCTAAAGAGAATTAAAATATACGAAACGTCTCTAGCAATTATATGAACTAGAGACGTTTTTTACATACGAATAGTTTAGAAATGAGGTATATATGAAGCAATTGATTCTAAAAGATTGGTGAAAAATATGTAGCTATATTTTAATTATAATAGGAATTATTTTTATTAATAAGTTATTTTTATTTTGTATGGTAGAAGGAATTTCGATGCAACCTACTTTGAATGAGAATAATCGCATACTAGTTAATAAGGCTAGCATCTATTTTTCTTCTTTTCATCATGGTGATGTTGTAATAATAAAAAAAGAAGACTCGCCTACATACTACGTGAAGCGAATTATTGGATTACCAGGGGATAACGTACAATTAAGAAACGATGTGTTATATATTAACGGTAAAAAGCGAGATGAGTTGTATATACAGTTAGATATGTCACAAGTATCAAATCGTTTTTCAAACTTTAGAGAAATGAAAGTTCCCTCGCATAAATTATTTGTACTCGGTGATAATCGTAATCATAGTATGGATAGTAGGAATACACTTGGACTGATCAATGAGTCACATGTAATAGGTAAAGTAAAAATGGTATATTATCCATTTGATCAAATAAAATGGTTAAAATAATTCTATTAGATATGCACGTTTTACAAAATAAATCATATATTGATAGCATAGGACAAGCAGAAAAGCTTATCCTAACCTCACAGAACACTCCTTATCACAGTTA
This sequence comes from Bacillus sp. RC242, assembly GCF_044908245.1. Taxonomy (NCBI): domain Bacteria; kingdom Bacillati; phylum Bacillota; class Bacilli; order Caryophanales; family Bacillaceae; genus Bacillus; species Bacillus sp. RC242. The sequence goes on along the minus strand of NZ_JBIYCZ010000005.1, from coordinate 196,785 downwards.
GGCATCTACATTTTATGTAGATGCCTTTTTCAATGTCTGATAATTATTTATCAACCTAAAGTAGTAAGTATATTGGGACTATTAAGGGGAGATTGCTTGTAATAATAACAGTACGATTAATAAGAACATTGAATTGTAAGGAGTGAGAAATAAGTGATGAACATTTTAATAGTTAATTTCCCTGCAGAGGGACATGTAAATCCTACATTAAGTTTAGTAAAGGCCTTTACTGAAAGAGGTGATAACGTACACTATATTACAACGGAAAGCTTTAAGGAAAGGCTTGAAGTTTTGGGAGCCATTGTACATACTCATCCGGATTTATTAAAGGAGATTTCTATTGATAATGAAACTTCATATGGATTAAAATCTTTCTTTCATGTACATGTTCAAACTTCTTTATACATATTAGAAATTACGAAACGATTATGTAAAAGCATTAATTTTGATTTCGTAGTTTATGATATATTTGGTGCTGGAGAGTTAGTAAAGGAATATTTACAAGTTCCAGGCATAGTTTCCTCTCCTATATTTATAATTCCACCAGTATTATTGGAAACCTTGCCTTTTCATCCAAATGCAGAAATACAATTCCAACCCGATGAACTCTCTGAAAAGTTACTGTATCAAATGGAACATGAATTTGGAGTAAAGCCCAAAAATAATCTTCAATTTATGCATAATAAGGGAGATATTAGTCTCGTGTATACAAGTCGTTATTTTCAACCTAATAGCGATTCGTTCGGAGAAGACAATGTTTTTATTGGACCGAGTATTATAAAGCGCAAAACAAATGTAAAGTTTCCACTTGAATTGCTTTCAAAAAAGAAAGTTATTTATATTTCAATGGGAACACTTCTCGAAGGGCTCGAACCATTTTTTAATACTTGTATTGATGCTTTTTCAAATTTCGAAGGGATTGTAGTAATGGCGATTGGTGATAGAAATGATATTTCAAAAATTAAGCAAGCGCCAGACAACTTTATTATAACCCCTTACGTACCTCAATCAGAAATATTAAGTGAAGCAGATGTTTTTATTACACATGGTGGAATGAATAGTGTGCACGATGCAATCCATTATAATGTCCCATTTGTGATAATACCGCATGATAAAGATCAACCTATGATAGCGCAAAGATTAACTGAGCTTGAGGCAGCACATAGATTATTGAAAGAGCATGTTAATGTGCAAACTTTAAAAAAGGCGGTAACAGACGTTCTTTCAAATGAAAAGTATAAACATGGCATTCGAAAACTGAATGAAAGTTTTTTAGGGTGTGGTGGTTCCAAAAGAGCCATTGCAGTTATTGATGCTCTTTTAAATAAATAGTTCGGACAATATAAAAGCATAGAGGCTCTACCTGTATGCTTTTATATTATTATCCAGCAAATTGTACAGCAGTATTTGCATGTAAATAAGCAGTATCAAAAACAGGAACAGTAAGGTCATTTTGGGAAATAAGCAATGGTATTTCAGTACAGCCTAGTAATATTCCTTCCGCACCATTTTGAATTAATGAATTGGTAATTTGTATTAGTTTTTCTTTTGATGTTTCTGAAATAATTCCTCTACTTAATTCATTTAATATGACGTGATGGATAAAAGTTCTTTCTTCGTCATTTGGGATAATTGTCTCAATGTTATATTTTACTAGTCGTGATGTATAAAAATCTTGTTCCATCGTTTGTTTCGTTCCTAATAATCCGATCCGTTTTATATTCTGTTCTACCATTTCTTTAGCACTTACATCACCGATATGAAGAAGTGGGATTGATATTGCTTGTTCTACTTCCTCAGCAAATAGATGTACAGTATTAGAACACATTAGTAAACATTCAGCTCCTGAGTTTTCTACCTTTTTTGCTACCGTGACTAATTCATTTTTCACTTCTTCATATTGATGGTTTTGCAATAATGTAGTTACCTCCCCAAAGTCCATGCTATATAAAACAAGCTTCGCATTTTGATTATATTGAGAGAGAGTTAGTGTATTAATATGTTTATAATATAACGATGTTGATTCCCAACTTAGTCCGCCAATTAAGCCAATTACTTTCATCATGCATTCCTCCCGTAACAATTTTGAATTTATTATTTCATAATTCCGATAAGAATACAATGATTTAAATGAACTATTTATCGAAAAATAAAAATAGTAAGAAAAGTATTGAAATTATTTATTGTTAGTGCCATAATACAGATTACAACTACATACTTATCCAGAGAGGTAGAGGGAACGGCCCTATGAAACCTCAGCAACCCCTATGTAATTACATAGGAAGGTGCTAATTCCGCAGAGGACACTATGTGTCTTTTGAAAGATAAGGGGATTCTTGTACGTGAAAGAAAATGACCTCTTATTTAAGAGGTCATTTTTTGTTGTATAGAAAGGAAGTGTCGATGCATAATTCATTTTCAAAATAAATATAGAGTATTAAAAGTTGAATAATACGAGAGGGGAATTGTAATGAACAAATTAACGACAAAGCTAGTAGTAGCTATTGGAATTGGAGCAGCTTTATACGGGGTATTAGGGCTTTGGGGATTTTCTATCGCACCGAATACATTTATTAAACCCGCATTGGCTATTTTAACAGTTTTTGGAGCGTTATTTGGCCCAGTAGCAGGACTTTTAATAGGACTCATCGGTCATACCGTTACAGATACGATCGCTGGATGGGGTATTTGGTGGGGATGGGTTATTAGTTCAGGTATTATTGGTTTAGCAATGGGACTCATACAAAAAAGAATTGGTTTTAGTGTAAAACATGGAACGTATAATAACCGTGATATTTCTTATTTTGCAATTGCAGGGTTAATTGGTATTGTCATAGCTATTATATTTGCTGGAGCATTCGATATTATTGTGATGGGAGAACCGTTTGACAAAATAGTTATACAAGTACTAGGCGCAACAATTGCAGACGTTATCGTATTTTTAGTTCTTGGCTTACCAATCACGATCGGTCTAGCGAAATCAAATAAGAAACATACACATTTAAAAATTGAAAAGTAGGGATGAATACATGCAACCAATTATTTCTTTTGAACAATTTACCTTTCAATATAGGCATACCACGCAGCCTACTTTAAAAGATATTACATTTCAAATATATCCTGGGGAAAAGGTACTTATCGCTGGACGAAGTGGTTCAGGTAAGTCAACATTAGCTCATTGTATAAATGGGCTAATCCCATTTTCTTACGAAGGGATAAGTACCGGTAACATTTTAATAGCTGGAAAGGATCCGAGAAAAGGTAGTGTTTTTGAACAGAGTAAACACGTAGGGACAATATTACAAGATCAAGATGCACAATTTATAGGCCTTACTGTCGAAGAGGATGTAGCATTTGCATTAGAAAACGATTGTGTAAATCAAATAGAAATGAGAAAGATTGTTACGGATTCTTTAAAAAAGGTAAGCATGCAGGACTTTCATACACAAAGTCCACATGAATTATCAGGAGGTCAAAAACAGACAGTCTCTCTTGCAGGTCTGCTAACGACAAATGCAGATATATTATTATTTGATGAACCGTTAGCTAATTTGGATCCTGCATGTAGTTTGAATACAATAGAACTCATTAAAAATATACATGAGAAATATAATAAAACAATTGTAATTATTGAACATCGAATAGAAGAAATATTAAACCTTGATTTAGATAAAATTATTTTAATAGATGAGGGAGAAGTTATTGCCGTTGGTTCACCGGATAGTATTTTAAATTCTGATATATTACCAAATATCGGACTAAGAGAACCTATTTATATAGAGGCGCTAAAGAAATTAAATTTTGATAGTAATAATGTTAGGGTATTTCCAATTGAAAATCTTCGTAATGCAGACGTTCATAGCCTATTAAAGAACTGGATGCATAAGCAAGTTTCATCAAAAAACAAATATATTAAAAAAGCTTTATGCAAGATAGAAAATTTATCATTTACGTACAATAACAAACATACAGCCTTAGAAGATATCAACCTTTCAATAGGAGAGGGAGAAATAGTAGCGTTATTGGGTCATAATGGAGCAGGGAAATCGACATTAGCTCATACTCTTATAGGAATAAATAAAACAAAGAATGGGAGAATAACATTCGATGGAGAAAATATAAATTGTTGGTCTATTCGTAAACGCGGGGAAGTTATTTCTTATGTTATGCAAAACCCAAATCAAATGATTACACAGCCTACTGTTTTAGAAGAGGTTTCATATTCATTACAATTAAAAAAGGTTTCTAAAGATGAGATTGAGACAAGAGTCGAAAAAGCTTTAAGAATTTGTGGATTATATCCATTTCGTAACTGGCCAATTCAGGCATTAAGCTATGGACAAAAAAAGAGGCTTACTATTGCATCTGTACTTATAACAAACCCAAAACTTATTGTATTAGATGAGCCAACAGCTGGACAAGATTATTACCATTACAAACAGTTTATGTCGTTTATTAGAAAACTGGCTAAAAGGGGCATATCCTTTATTATTATCACACACGATATGAATCTTGCTTTAGAATATGCAGATCGAGCGGTAGTTCTGCATGAAGGGAAAATTATTGCGGACAATACTGTATCTGCTGTTTTAAGGGATCGAGGAACGTTACAAAGAGCTAATCTACGGGAGATTTCATTAATAAAACTAGCTAAATTAAGCGGAATTCCAACTCCAGAAACATTTGTGAAACTTTATATTGAAGCTAATAGGAGGGAGGAATATGCATAATACGTATTTTTATCGTATGGATGGTGCAATTAAATTATCTTTATTTATATTTTGTATGACACTTACTTTTTTATTTTTTGATTTTCGTATATTGCTAATTTTATTTATTGTTGGATGTATCGGCCTCTTAATTGCAAAAATTCAATTGCGTAAAATTATAGTTATTTTCAGCGTTATATTTACATTTAGTTTATTAAATTCCGTTATGATTCTTTTCATTACGCCCACCCATGGATCGGAATTAACGGGATCGTATACCTCTTTTTTTTATATAGGTTATGCAACAATTACATATGAAACTTTATTTTATGCAGCTACACTTTCATTGAAATATTTTACGTTATTACCATTTACACTTCTTTTTATTTATACAACTCATCCAAGTGAATTTGTGAGCAGCTTAAATAAATTTGCTGTTCCTTATAAAATTACATATGCAATAAATATTGCACTGCGTTATATACCAAGCATTCAATCTGAATATATAATCATTAGACACGCGCAGGAAGCAAGAGGCGTACCTTTTGAAAAAGGAGAAGCGAGCTTGTGGATTCGTATGAAAAACCGTGTTTTAATTTTTTGGCCACTTATTATTCATTCATTAGAAAGGATTGATACTGTTTCAAATGCAATGGATTTAAGAGGTTTTGGAAAAAATGATAAACGAACGTGGTACTATGCAAAAGACGCACAAAAGGAGGATTACATCACACTTTTTGTTGGTATTATCATTTTGATTATTGCAATTTACTTAAAGCTGAATGTATTCCAAAGCTTCTGGTACCCATTTTAAAGCACTCTCAATAGAGTGCTTTTACTAATTTTTATGAAGACATGCTCAAAAAAGGGAGATATACATACTGTATAATACGAACCAGTTAAAATGATCAACTACCTATTAGTTTTCAAACCAAAAGGAGGAGAAAATATGAGTTTCGGCGGTTCTTGTGGTTTTGGTGGAGGTTTCGCTTTATTAGTTGTGTTATTTATTTTATTAATTATTGTTGGATGTAGTTGTTGGAGCTAAGGGTACTAATTTCTAATTAGTCTCTTCTAAATGTAAATTAAAAAAACATAGCAGATACTTTTTGTATCGAAATAAAAAAGGAGCCATTATGCTCCTTTTTTATTTAGTATGCAACGTGCTCTCATTATTATATTTTGGGAATGTAATAGTTAAAGTAGTTCCTTTATTAACGATACTTCGGATTTTTAAACTGCCTCGCATCGTTTCAATAATTTTAACAGCAACCATCGTTCCTAAACCCGTACCTTTCGTTTTTGTACTAAAATATGGTTCGCCAAATCGATTAATTTGCTCTTGCGACATTCCAACTCCACTATCTTGAATCCTTATTATGACCTTATTATTGCTAACAGTTGCAGAAATAATTAGATTACCGCCACATGGCATTGCTTCTATACTGTTTTTTATTAAATTTAAAAAACATTGATGGAAGTGCTGTGTATTACCAATAATTGTTCCCTCTGAGAACTCTTTTGTAATATTAATATTATTCATGTTACAAAAAGGCAACATCATATTAATAACTCGATTTAACTCGTGCTCCACTGAAATATGATCTAGTTTTTCTGAAGCTGGTTTGGCAAAAGTTAAGTAATCATCAATAATTGCTTGTGCACGATTTAACTCTTCAAGAATATGTTCAATATACTCATCTTTGGATTGTTGAGTTATATTGGGTGTTTTTAAAAGTTGTGTAAATCCTTTTACAACAGTCAATGGATTCCTTACTTCATGTGAAATACTTGCAGCGAGTTGGCTGACAATCTCCATTTTTTCAACTTTTATTAATTTTGATCGCATAAATATTGCATCTTTTAAAACCTCATTAAAATAGACCATAAATAATATTAAAATAGTTGGTAATAGAATGAAATAAATAATGTACAAATTATTCACTTCAAAATCTGATAGAGTTAAAACAATTACTGTTGTAAATATTGCAAGGAAAAAAGTTAAAAACATAGATGAAGTTACTTTTATTTTCCTATTGTATGTATTAAATTTTGATGATGCGAATGCTGTAATGATTAACATCGTTCCATAAACAATGATTGTTAACAGGCTAAAACCATAAAACATAAAACGTATTATTAATAAAATCATGAGTAATGCAATACCGACTGGAAATCCACCATAAAGTGTACCAATTAAAAAGGGGATTTGTCTTAAATCATGAATATAATTTTCATCCATATAGATGGGATACCGCATACATAAAATTAGTGGGATACTCGTACAAAGAATGATAAGTAGTTTCTTATATTTCTTCCCGAAGTACCCACTATCATAAATAAAATAAAAAACAAATATACTGCTTAAAATATAAAGAAGATTATTTAAAACATTTTGATTAATGTAAACAAAGTTCATAATACATGCCCCGTTATCCTGAATTTCAATCCCATATGTATTATACATTATAAAAGTGCAAGTTTTACATGTACTTTTACAATGTATGTAGTTTTTATAGATTTTCAGTGTTATAGGCTTTTAACCATGCATTATTAAACTCTTCCATTGACGCATAGCGCTCACTACGATTTTCATTTACAGCACGGTATGCTACTTCATATAAGCCTTCACTAGCTTCCCATTTCATAAAGGAACGATTTTGCCCGCCACCTAGTAGTGCAAAAGCTATAGCCCCCATATTAAATACGTTTGTTTGTCCGTCTATTATAGAGTTAAGTTGAAACTCTTCAGGTGACATAAAACGAGATGACCCCCACATTCGTCCCATTTTATTTACATACGGTTTGTTACTGTATAAATCAATATCACAAATTTTTATTTCATTAGTTTTAAAGTTGTACAAAATACTACCGTCATAAAAATCAATAGCTACATAGTTTTTGTGTTCAACGTAAGTATGGAAATTAAAAATAGAATTTAATGAAACTAGCCTATTTTTAACGGATAATTTTTTATATTTATAAAATGGTGAGTTAGGATTAGTATATTTTGCTGGGGGAGGGAAACTCCAGTGCGAGTGAAGACATTCACCGTCAAACCAATCAAAAATTAAAACATATCCATGTTGTACAGGGTAGTGATCAATTAAACTTATAAGAGAAACGTGTTTTAATTCATTGTATATAGTAACTGAGCTTTTTAATCTTTGTATAGCTTCATTTGTAGAAGCATTATATGAGAGTGTTTGTGCCCCTGCATATTTTATAAAGTTCTTTTTCCCATTCTTTTCAACACCAAAACTTATATTACCGGAATCTTGTTGGTCAAAAACCGCAAATACTGTACCTAGTTTTGTAAGCCAATCAAAATTATGATGTTTTTTTAGTTGGAATGTTATAGTATCTAACTGAATTTTAACTGGAATATCTTTCATAATTCACCTCAAATTTAATATAATTAAGTTGTCCATTACAGTATTCGACATATTTTGTGAAATCCCTATATTTATAAATTTAAATTTTATAAATATAATAATATATAGTTATAAGGAGGAAAGCAAATGGATGGAAAAATCATAATTAAACCGTACCAACAATATTGGCATACAGAGTTTTTAAATGAAAAAAATAAAATTGTGCCGTTACTCCATGAAGAAATTATTGCTATTGAACATATCGGAAGCACAGCCGTAGAAGGGTTAGGGGCTAAACCTCTTATTGATATGATGATCGGCGTAACAAATTTACAAATTACCGGGAATTGGAGGGAAGCCCTAGAAGAAATTGGCTATGAACATGTTCCTAAAAAAACACCTAATTGGCGTTTTTTTAGAAAAGGTAAATGGAGAGCTGGTACCCACCATTTACATATTTATATTTATAATAGCGAGGAATGGAGGAACAACCTTTTATTTCGAGACTTTCTAATAAATCATGAGTGGGCACGTGAAGAATATAGAGTATTAAAAGAGATGCTTGCTGCTACCTATCCTTTTGATCGTGTTTCATATACAAATGCAAAAGCACCGTTTATTTGCAACATATTAGAATTGGCCAAAAAAGAGATAAATAAAATATAAGTAGTTTGCAGATTCTCATTTTATTTTAATCTTTCTCTCATGTTATTCTCTCTTTTACTTGATACAATGCTGATTATAGAGCTTTTGAGTCAAAAGGAGATTATATAAAATGGAGAAAATACTTAGAAATAAATATTTCCATATATATGTTAAAATAATTGGTATTACTATTATTGTTTGTAGTGTAGAATTGCTATTTATTAATGTTTTGTACGGGAATGAATTAAATGTACAATGGCTAAATAAGAAATTAGGTTCTTTAGGTGAATACGGGGTAATTATAGCTGCATCATTATGGTCCTTACGTCATATATGGTTATTTTTAAAGAAGAAACATATTCACGGATTTAAAATAATTAAAGAGCTATATCTTTTTATAAAACATTTTCACGTATTAATTGGATACGCTGTAATAGCTGTTGCGACTACTCACGGTATTTACTTTTTAATAAAAGGAAGTCGGCATATTATGCTAGTATACAGTGGTATATTTTCTCTTTTAACCTTAATAACATTAGGGGTTGCGGGATTTGTTTTACAGAAATCTAATCAGAAAACAAAATTGAAGATGTATCGAAAAGCACATCAAATTATTGCAGTCATATTCGGAATAGGATTGCTTATTCATTTAATCGTATAGGAGGAAGTATCGTTGCAACATATACTAATTATTGAGGATGAGGAAAGCTTAGCAGATTTTTTAGAATTAGAATTAAAGTATGAAGGATATATAGTAGATATACAACTTGATGGAAGAAAGGGATTAGAAGCAGCACTTGAAAAGAATTACGATCTCATATTACTTGATTTAATGTTACCGGGATTAAACGGACTGGAAGTATGTCGTCGACTAAGAGCAACTAAAAGTACACCTATTATTATGTTGACTGCTCGTGATAGTATTATGGACCGTGTGACAGGGTTAGATAGTGGAGCTGATGATTATCTTCCAAAACCGTTTGCAATTGAAGAACTTTTAGCACGTATGAGAGTGATTTTTAGGAGAGAAGAAAATACAGAGCAAAAGCACGCATCATTTCTTTCGTTTAAAGATCTACAGCTTCAGATTGAATCTCGAACTATAACTAAAGGAAATGAAGAAATCGAACTTACAAATAAAGAATTCGAGCTACTGCTTATGTTTATGAAAAATATTAATCGAGTTCTTACCCGTGATATTCTACTGGACCAAGTATGGGGATATGATGCAATGGTTGAGACAAATATAGTCGATGTGTATGTTCGTTATTTACGTAATAAGTTACATAGTTTAGATAAGGAGGAGTATATCCAAACAGTCCGCGGTGCTGGATATATAATGAAATGATAAAAAACATTGTGTACCGAATTCGAAATTTACCTATAAAGTGGAAATTAACACTTTGGTCCACTACACTAGTATTCATTTTGTTTATTTTGTATAGCACGTTACAATTCATTGTAATTAATAAGTGGACTATAGATTATGAACAGAAACAAATAAACAGACAATTGACAGAAATAGCGGCATATTTTCAAGATAAAAACGAAACGCTCTCGAGCAAAACATTTGAAAACAGTAATGAATTTCTTAACAACATGATTGATAAACATCAAATGATTCGTATTATCGGAAATGATGGAAAACCCATTGTTACTGTTTCGCGAGATTTTAATGAATCGTGGATAGAACCAAAAAATGTTACACAAGATGAATCATTTATAAAAAGACATATAGAAGATCGAATATTAGTTGAGCGCATACCAATTCAAACAAAAAAATTCACGGGAACTATTGAACTTACGAAAAACTTAGAGACATTTGATCATTTATTAAAAATTATCTTAGTGGTAATGGTCTTTGCAGGGATATGTGGATTAGTGTTTAGTTTTTTAGGCGGAATACTTATAACGAAAAAGCTTTTATCAAGTGTCCAAAACATAACGGATACGATGAAGCGTATTAAGAAAAACGGACTAAATGAAAGAGTTCCAGTACGAGAAAATAATGATGAACTCGCAAAATTATCGATTCTTTTTAATGAAATGATGGATGAAGTAGAAACTTCTTTTACACAGCAAAAACAGTTTGTAGAAGACGCATCGCATGAATTAAGAACACCATTAACAATTATTCAAGGGCACTTATCAATGCTGAATCGATGGGGAAAAAATGATTCAGCAGTATTGGATAAATCTCTTCAATCCAGTCTAAAAGAAGTAGATCGATTAAATAAATTAGTTTCAGAACTGCTAGAGCTATCAAGAGCCGAATCAGAACAGATGCATCCTATAGCAGTCGAACGAGTCCATGTTAATAGCGTATTAAAACAAGTTACACAAAACTTTGCAATACTGCAAACGGACTTTAAATTTGATATGAAATTGGATGCAGATGATGCATATGTTTCAATGCCATCATCTTACTTAGAACAAATTATTATTATTGTAATGGATAATGCAGTGAAATATACAAAAGAAGCTAATAAGTATATTTGTATTGAATCAAGTATACAGTCGGGGGAAATTAATATTCGCATAATAGATCATGGAGCGGGAATACCTGAATCGGATTTACCATTTGTTCTTAACCGTTTTTATAGAGTCGATAAAGCGAGAAGCCGAAAACAAGGTGGCAATGGGCTAGGTCTATCTATTGCAAAACGGCTTGTAGAAAAATATAGCGGAACTATTCAATTAGAGAGTAAAGAAAACGAAGGAACAATTGTTACAATTACATTTCCTGATACTACACATGAATAGTTAAAGGTAAAAAATTCTTTTTGAAAATACTCTTTAAAAGGAGGAATACATTTTGTATTTCCTCCTTTTTTGATGCTTAGTAATCAAATTATTTTATTTATTTCGATATTTAAAGTACATTGAAAGGATTAAGGGGGAATAATTAATGAAAGCTATTGTACATCAACATAAAAAAGGATTAGAAGGTTTAGAATATAAATTATCACCGGAGATAACTCCTAATGTGGGGGAAGTTAAAGTGAAATTAAGAGCAGCAGGTTTAAATCATCGTGATTTATTTATAATGAATAATAGAAAAGAAATGGAACTACCATTAGTTTTAGGGTCAGATGGTGCAGGTATTGTTATAGAACTAGGAGAAGGCGTTTCAAATATTTCACTACATACCGAGGTTATTATTAACCCTAGTATTGGATGGAATAATACTCATGAAATACCAGAGTTACCTGAAGTACTAGGTGGACCAGCCGATGGAACGTTTGCTGAATATGTTATTGTACCAGCAGAAAATGTAGTGGAAAAGCCATCATATCTTACGTGGGAAGAATCTGGCGTTTTATCTTTATCGGCATTAACTGCATATAGAGCGCTTTTTACAAAAGGTAGATTAAAACCTGAAGAACATGTCCTAATTCCGGGAATCGGCGGTGGTGTAGCTACTTATGCTATGTTATTTGCTAAAGCAATTGGAGCAAAGGTGAGTGTTACTTCAAGGATAGAGGACAAAAGAAAGGCTGCTGAAAAATATGGAGCAGACTTTTCTTTTAATAGTTCTGGTAATTGGGACGAGTGCCTACATGGAGAAAAAGTGGATTTAATTATAGATAGTATAGGTCCGGCGACTTTCTTAAAATATTTTGATATATTAAAACCAAATGGAAGAATCGTTAACTTTGGTGCAAGTTCAGGAGATAAAATCGAATTACCGTTACGAGCATTATTTTATAATCAAATCGATATTATGGGAACATCAATGGGGAGCAGTGAAGAGTTTAATGCGATGATTCATTTTATAGAGGAACATAATATTAAACCAATCATTGATAAAGTATATCCATTAGAAGAAGCAATTCAAGCTTTAAATCGAATGCAGCAAGGAGAACAATTCGGTAATATTGCCCTTCGTATGGAATAAAAATATGATTTCAGAGAAATTATATTTAAATGAACATGTTAAGTATTATATTCATGCATAAAGTGTTTACCATACTATTTAAAATGTTTTACAAGCTGTATACATACTTAGCTCTTGTAAATAGTTACACGATTGTCAAATGAATAGTAATAAAATGAGAATTAGATGAGAAAAGTTTAAGCCCATTTTCATATTGATGTTGTATACTGTGTAAATCAAGAACACTTGTATCTTTATTTAAAGTACAATGAGTAATAATAAGGAGAGAGTAATATGAATTACACAGTATTTCAATGGATTAATAACTTTGCTGGATCATCCAAGCTATTAGATACGCTAATGATCGCTATTACAAATAGTGTTCCATATGTAGCTATTCTATTCATGCTTATCCTATGGTTCAATAATGGAAAGAAAGAGAATGCAATTAGAAAACAATATACAGTGTTATATACGACACTTTCAGTTAGTATTGCATTATTAGTAAATGTTCTTATACATGCGGTATATTACCATCCGCGTCCTTTTATAACACATCATGTAAATCAATTAGTACCGCATGCAGCAGATTCATCATTTGTAAGTGATCATTCTGTACTCGTATTTTCGATTGCTTTCGTATTTATTCTAAGAGGAGAAAAACTTAAATATATCGCGTTAATATGGGCAATATTAGTCGGTGTATCACGCATGTACGTAGGCGTTCATTATCCTCTAGATATACTTGGTGCTGCGTTCTTAACATTTATTACAAGTGGATTAGTGATGCAAAGCGCACGTATATTTGAACCGTTAGCAAGTTTTATTTTCAAAATGTATGCACTAGTAGCAAAACGAGTTCCTTTTTTAGCGAAATATAACCACATAGCGTAAACTTAAGAACCTACCAAAAAGTAGGTTCTTTTTATTTGAAGATTCGAAAAATTTCACTCACCGTATTTTATATTTAAAAACATAAACGATCAAAAACAAATAGCAACTTAGATTGTTTTCTTATCGTTTTAGAGGAATTCACTGAAAAAACTACGAAAAATATAGTATCTAAAATAAAAAAGTGCATCTTCGCATTAATGCATTGTAAAGGAAAGGAGATTAGTATGCATAAACTTCAAACGAATAAAGGCGCTCGATATATGATGATTGCTTTTATTGTTTTGTTTCTTACTATGCTTTTACGCATATTTTATATTCAAGCGGTAGGAGTCGTGCATAATGTTAATGTAAAGGATCTTGCGAAGGAACAACAAAACAAAAATGGAGTTTTAGAGGCAAATCGCGGGACAATTTATGATCAAAACGGTAAAGTATTAGTCCAAGACTCAACGACATATCGCATCGTTGTAAACCTAAAAGGAAAAGATAAATTAAAAGATAAAGAAGATACCGCACAACGTTTAGCAGATGCGCTTGAAGTTGATAAAGAGGAGATCATGAAAAATTTTCACGAAGGACGTACGCAAGTTGAAATCGGTAAAATTGGACGGAATTTACCTAGAGAAGTGAAGGAGGAAATAAAAAAATTAAAAATACCAGGGGTGTCATTTACGACAGAAAAAGCTAGAGTATATCCAAACGAAGACTTTGCATCATATATCCTAGGTTTTGCTAGGCCAGATGAAAAAGGAAATGCAGAAGGTAAGTTTGGACTCGAACAAAGTCTTGATAAATATTTGCGCTCTACAAACGGAAATGTAAAATATGTAGGTTCACGAAATGGTATCCCACTTACAAATGATATAGGAAAAATAGAACCTGCTAAAAATGGAAATAACGTATACCTTACGCTTGATAAACAAATTAATAGTTTTTTAGAAGATGCAATGAACAAAGCGGAGCAACACTATGACCCTTCTATGTTAGTAGGAATTATTGCAGATCCAAAAACAGGTAAGATTTTAGCAATGTCTAGTAAGCCTAGTTATAATCCTAACAAGGGAGACATTGAATATTTTTTAAACGATCCAATTGCGAATGCATTCGAACCAGGGTCTACAATGAAAGTTTTTACATTAGCTGCTGCAATTAATGAAGGTGTATATAACGGGAAAGAATATTTCCAATCAGGAAAATACGCAGTTGGTTCAGCAGAGATTAAAGATCATAATGGCGGCTATGGATGGGGCTCAATTACATTTGATGAAGGGTTTGAAAGGTCATCGAACGTTGCTTTTTCTATTTTAGAAGACCAGTTACTGAAACCAAATAAATTCAAGCAATATATGAATAAATTTGGTTTCAATCAAAAAACAGGGATAGATTTACCTGGAGAAAGTAAAAATACATTATTGTTAAATACTCAAATTCAACAAGTTACTACATCTTTCGGCCAAGGCTCAACTGTAACTCCTATTCAAATCGTACAAGCGGCCACAGCTATAGCAAATGACGGGAAAATGATGCAACCTTATATTGTTGATAAGGTTGTAAATCCAACAAATAAACAAGTTATTATGGAAAATCAACCTAAAGAAATAGGGAATCCGATTAAAAAAGAAACCGCAGATAAGGTAAGGAACTTAATGGAGCGTGTTATAACATCATCTAAAGGAACGGGAACGATGTATAAAATTGATGGTTATCCGATTGGTGGTAAAACAGGGACAGCGCAAATTCCGAATCCTGAAAATGGACGATATATGGAAGGGAAAGATAATTATATTTTTTCATTCTTAGGAATGGCTCCAATTGATGATCCGCAATTAGTCGTATATTTAGCCATTAAGCAACCTAAATTAAAGGGGAATGAATACGGTGCTCAGCCTCTTGCTGAAATTTTTAAACCAGTTATGAAAAATAGTCTAGAATATTTAAAAGTGAAACCATATACAGAAAAGCAAATGGCAGATGCAACAAAGCAATCTGAAATAAAAGTACAAAATTATGTAAATCAAACAATGGATACCGTAAAAAATATTGCAGAAAAAGAGAAACTTCAGCCGGTATTATTAGGAGAAGGAAAGATAATAAAACAATATCCACAGACTGGCGAGGTAATGAGTGAAGGAGATCGCATATTTCTAGTAGGAAGTAATGTGAAAATGCCTAACCTAAAAGGTTGGTCAATGCGTGATGTTATGTATTTCTCTAAGTTGTTGAAATTAGATTTAAAAACAACAGGTACAGGGTATGTAACGAGTCAAAGCATTGAAAAGGAACAATATATACAAGAAGGTGATACTTTAAAACTAGATTTGGAACCGCCTCTAGAACCATTAGCAGAAGCGAGTACAAATTAATATCGAATTTTGTAAGAGTCTATAGTAGAATAGGCTCTTTTTGTTAGAGTTACAAGCAATTTCACGCACCGTATTTTTTAATAAATAAAAAATCAAGTTACAAAATTATAAAGGATGCTCACTTTTTAAAAAAACTGATTATTCTTTTTAATTATTTACAATATAAAACCTATGTGATAATATGGAAAAAACCAAATGCAGTGAAGAGAAGAGTAAATAAAATGAATTTTTCACAGAGAGCTCCATTTAGCTGAAAAGGAGCAAAAATTCTTTATTGAATCAAGTCTCTGAGCAGCACATCGGAACCTTTTAAAAGTGGATGGTGTGACGGGAGCTCCCGTTATAGAGCTAAGGTATAAGCATGAAAATAGTGCAGTACCTGATAAGGTTAATATGGCGACATATTAACAAACTAGGGTGGCACCGCGATGATAAATCTCGTCCCTAAGACTTTAAGTCTTGGGGGTGGGATTTTTTTATTGTTTTAAAACAATTTAGAAAGCGGGTGCCTAAAGTGAAAAAATTACTTAAAGATTGGAAATATCCTTTATTACTATTGTCCGGAGTTGGTATTGCGAATTTAGGTGCATGGATTTATTTAATCGCACTGAATGTACTTGTCTATAATATGGGTGGCTCAGCCTTAGCTGTCGCTACTTTATATGTGATAAAACCATTAGCCACTTTATTTACAAACGCTTGGTCAGGAAGTATGATAGATCGTTTAAATAAACGAAAGTTAATGATTCACCTCGATATATATCGAGTAGTATTTATCGCTATTTTACCCTTGGTTCCATCCCTTTGGATTGTCTATCTCTTAGTATTTTTTATAAGCATGGCCAGTGCGATTTATGAACCAACTGCTATGACATATATGACGAAATTAATTCCAGTAGAGCAAAGACAACGTTTCAACTCACTACGTAGTTTAATAGGATCTGGTGCATTTTTAATCGGTCCAGCAGTAGCGGGGATATTATTAATTACTGGTACACCAGAGTTTGCTATATATATGAATGCTATAGCATTTTTGCTATCAGGGTTCATTACATTACTTTTACCTAATCTTGATAAAAAAGACGATTTTAATACATCCAATGATAAATTGTCACTAACTGTATTAAAGAAAGATTGGAACATAGTTTTAAATTTCAGCAAAAAATCTGTGTATATAGTATGTGTTTATTTCCTATTCCAAGGAATGATGGTTTTAGCTACCGCTATAGATTCACTTGAACTATCGTTTGCGAAAGAAGTTTTATTGTTAACAGATAGTGAGTATGGCTTTTTAGTTAGTACCGCTGGTGCGGGTTTTATTTTAGGAGCAATAACAAATACAATTTTATCAAAAAAATTAGCACCTTCATTTCTAATTGGGATAGGATCATTATTCATTGCAATCGGATATTTGATTTATGCTTTTTCAAATGAGTTTTTAATGGCTGCTATCGGATTCTTTGTTTTATCTTTCTCTATGGCATATGCAAATACAGGATTTTACACATTTTATCAAAATAACGTTCCGGTTCATATGATGGGACGAATCGGGAGTATATACGGGCTCGTTATAGCTGTTTTAACAATTTTTATAACGATTCTGTTCGGCGTTGCAACTCAATTCACTTCTATACAACTTGTAGTCATTGTAGGAGTATTGGTAATGCTACTTATTACTATCATATTGTGCGTGTTTACTTTATTACCATCGCAGTCTAAGGTATATTCCGCTGAATCAATAAATTCGAAATAGTTCCCTTGGTTTTTATTTGAAACTTAGGGGGTTGAATAGGAGGTTTCTTTCCCCTATATATGGAAAAATAATAAGGGGAAAGAACAATACCAATAAACAAGGGTGGTTATTATGATAAAAACAAAAGATCAAATAGAGAAAATTGTAAAAGAAATACATCAGAATATAGATTTTTCTGGGGTAGTCTTAATAAAAAAAGATGATGATATTATTTATGAAAATTCATTTGGATATGCTAACCGAAGTGAATGTATAAACAATACACTACAAACAAGATTTGGAATTGCCTCAGGATGCAAATTATTCACTGCTATCAGTATCTGTCAACTTGTTGAAAGAGGTGTAATTACTTTTCATACAAAGTTAAAAGATTGTCTACATATTAAATTTCCAAACTTTAATGAAGATATTACAGTACATCAACTTTTAACGCATAGTTCAGGTATTCCAGATTATTTTGATGAAAGTATCATGGATAACTTTGAAGACCTTTGGAAACAAACTCCTATGTATCTATTAAAAAGTTTAAAAGACTTTTTACCATTATTCCAAAACAGTAATATGATGTTTACACCAGGAAGTAAGTTTTACTATAACAATGCAGGTTTTATTATACTTGGATTAATTATAGAACAGCAGACAGGACTTGAATTTACGGAATATATAGAAAGAAACATATTTGTTCCAGTTGGTATGAATGATTCAGGCTATTTCTCTTTAGATAATTTACCAAAACATACAGCTCTCGGATATATAAAGGATGGAAATAGTCAAAAATGGAGAACAAATGCATACTCTATACCCATAAAAGGAGGTTCTGATGGTGGTGCTTATATTACTGCACCAGACATGGTGAAATTTTGGGAAGCTCTATTTAACAACGAAATATTAAGCCACGAATATACGAAGTTACTTTTAACTCCTCATATTTTAGTGAATAATAGCCAGTCTTACGGCTATGGAATATGGATTGAAAAAAGACAAGGAAATATTTTTAAATATCATGTAATGGGATATGATCCAGGCGTGAGTTTTCGCTCGGCCGTATACCCGGAATTAGGAATTACATTAGTTATTCCATCAAATAAAGGGGCAGGACCTGAAAAACTAATGGTAGAAATAGAAGGAGCGTTTTAATTACATGGATATAAAAATTAGAGCATATAAAAAAGAAGACGAAATAGGCTAGGTACGTTGCCGTGTGTTATCTTTTTTAGATACAGCATATTATGACAATGTACTTAGAGGGAAAGAAAAATATGAAAATCCCGCAATTGAACTAGTTGCTATACATGAAGAACAAGTAGTAGAAGACGTACGAGTAAAAAGTACGTCTTTTTACTTTTATAAATAATGCTTAAGGCTGATGGGAAATCACATTCCATATTATACAAATTAAAGTAGCTATCGTATTTCAAGTATGGTATGAACAGAGACGAATATAATTTTCAAAGGTAAACAAGTATATAGGAGGACTCTAAATGGATATTCTATTTGTTATTCTACTTGTTATTCTTATAATTGTATTAATGCAAGGTAAGGAATACAAAGTGAATATTAATCGTATTTGGCTCATTCCGGCTTTGCTGTGCTTTGTAACAATCCAGTCCATTATTCATATGGGACAATTAAATATATTGCACGTACTACTATTCGTTGCAATGTTTGGAATTGGATTGGCACTTGGGATTATTAGGGGGAAAGCTTTAACATTTCGGTTAGATAGTGAAACGGGTCATGTATTACGAAAAGGAAATTGGTTAAGTACAATTATTCTCCTTGTTATTTTAGGTGCGAAAATCGTGATTAAGCAAAGTATGTTTTCTGGCAGTACGCACTCCACATTAATGGTTGTAACGAATGCCTTCCTCTGTATCACATTAGGTACAGTAATTAGTAGACGATATTATATTTGGAAAAAATATAATGAATTAACACAAAGAGTATAAAAAAAATCATCCCTTGTTTAACAATCTTTTGAATGGTGATACTAATTAACATTGAACTTTTTATAATAAGGGATGATATTATGATTTTTATCTACACAGATTTCGGCGGAACGCATACAACCTCGCTAGCTGCAGCTTATCATTTAAATAAATTACCAACTGATCGGAAGTTAACGAAAGAAGAAATTTTAAATGTGGAGTACTTTAATAAATTGAAAACAGAAGATATGGGGAAAATTATTTTTCATGGACAAGATGAATATGGGAATCCCGTATATACAATTGGATGCGGGGCATCAAAAGTCGTTGTACCTGCGATGAAGCATTTAGGAGAGATTCTGCAAAAACATTATCAAAACCATGACAAGATTATTTTTTCTAATACATCACCAACAGTTCCATTGCCAATGACTTTAGGCGGTTTGTTTTCTAGAAGATTTCATATTGATTTTATTGGTGTACCGTTACTCGTATGGGGAGCAAAAATTTGCTGTGATAATATCCAGCGACTTGTCAGTTATACGAAAGAAGCGGGGCGAATGACGAATGATTATGTTGTTATTTTAGATAACGAAACATTTAAGTAATTTAATGTTAAAAGAAAGCCGGAAAATTTTGTGGTTTTCTTTTTTTTGATAAATAGACAAAAAACATTCACATTTATTATACATCTACTATAGCCAAAATAATAAAGTCCTGTTACTATTACAGGGGATATTCTCTTTTCGTAAGATAAATATATAGAAAAGTCAGAAAAGAGGAACGGAATAAGGGAGGAACAACATGAAGCGTGTTGCTTGGTTTACTGATAGTACAACTGCGAGTTTTACAACAGATGGTGATAACTTTGTTATCCCAATTGAAGTTATTATTGATGGAGTGTCTTATAAGGATTGTGAAGAAGGAGTTCATAAACGTCTTTATGAAGCGTTAAATGATGGAAGAACAGTTACTACTTCGCAACCTAATATAGGGGAAATGGTAGAATTATTTACTAAATGCAAAGAAGAATATGAAGAAGGCTTTGCAGTTGCTATTAGCGGAAAAGTAAGTGGGACCTATCAAAATATGAAGTTAGCTGCTGATATGGCAGGTTTCCCTTTAACTGTATTAGATAGTGAAACGACAAGTTATCCAATGGATGAACTTTTGAGAAAAGCTAAAACGTTATACAATGATGGTATGACTTTACAAGATATACATAAAACATTAGTAGATGAAAAAAGAAGGCCTTTTTATGTATTTCCAAAAAGCTTAAAAGGTTTATATGCAAGTGGTCGAGTAAAGGGAGTTCAATTTTTACTTGGAAGTTTATTAAGTGTCAACTTAATCTTAGAAGTAAAAGGCGGCGAACTTTTACTTGAAAAGAAAGTGCGTAAAATCCAAAAATGTAGAGAATACATTAAAAATGAGCTTGAAAAAGAATTACCAAAAGTACTTCATATGTTCTATGCTAACGATAAAAATGGAGCTGAAGAATGGATTTCAGATATTAAACAAGCATTCCCTGAAATGGATTTCAAGCTTTATCCATTGCCGATTTCATTTGCTGTACATGCAGGTGAAGGTACAATAGCAATTAGTTATTAAGAGGAAAACCCGTGAATGATTCGCGGGTTTTTTTATTTTTTTCTACAATTACCCTATACTAGATAATTATATATAGATGGATAAAAGGATTTCCTACTATTAGAAAAGAAGTATTTATAAACAAATACTAAAATGGTAGTGATATTATGAAAATCGGAAAGTTTGGAGAAAAAAACAATATAAGTATAGATACAATTAGACATTATATGGATCTCGGACTAATTATTCCTGAAAAAAAGGGTGGCCATTATTTTTTTGATGAGTATTGTCAAAAAGATGTAGAGCTTATATTAGAGTACAAATGGCTAGGATTTAGTTTGAATGAAATTAAAGAACTTTTTCTTTATAAAAGTTTAGCAAAATCTATAAATTATGAAAAAGATACTTTTTACCAATCTTTATTTAAATTGAAATATGAAAAGATTGAACAAGAAATACAAATTTTAGAGGAAAGAAGAGATAAATTAAAGGCAGCGTTAAATGATTTATCTATAACAACTGAGATTTCTAATTCAATTTTAGGGGTAGATTTAAGGGTGCTTAATTTTCTTACATGTTTTAAGTGTAGCGGAAATTTAATTCTTCAAGATGGAATTATTAATAGTAATCAAATTACGGAGGGGAAATTAACTTGTAATTGCGGCGAAGAATATGTTATTAATTCAGGGATTTTAACAGCAGATAAATCGTTTGAAACGTCTGACAGGGCTTCTTTTGAAGATCCTGCTTCTTTTGAAGATCCTATTTCAGATTATATCCATGCAACTGATTCTTCTTATTTGGAGAATATACATAGAATAGGAGAATGGGCGAAAAAGAAACTAAAACAACTAGATTTAAATGACAAGGTAATACTTGATATAGGATCGGGTCTTGGATTCTTTTTACGAAATATTTATGAAGAGCTGCCAGAGGATTGCTTATATATTGCTGTTGATCGTGATTTGAATAAACTTCTATTTTTAAAAGATGTAATTGAAAAAAGAAATTCCAAAAGAAACATTCTTTTTATTTGCGCTGATTTTTTAAGTATACCTATTCAGAACCATTCTGTTGATATTGTAATTGATCAGTCTGGTACAAGTAATTACAGTTTTGAGCATGAGGATTTTTTACTTCACGAATTAAACTATCTATTCAAACCTGATTGTTATTTATTAAGTTCATTTATTGTATTTAAAAATTTTAGCATAAATAGCCAAATTACAACTAGATTAAGAGATAATTTTACGTCTTCAAAAGTCAAGGGAGAAATCCAAAAGCTACAGTTTAATTACATAGATGAAAGAACTTCAGAATATATAGAACGAGGCGGAAAGTACGAAGATTTCTTTGTTCAAGGAGAAGAAATTTATACATATTCATTTTTCGGAAAAAGATGGGGTTAACCCCATCTTTTTAAATTTTTCTTTTAGAAGTTTTTAATAATAGCATATTGATATTGGGTTAACCCGAGAACTTACACTGTACGTAATACAAAGTTCAGCGGGAGGGAAATGTTATGGGAAGTTTACGATTACATATAGAAAATAAAAAAAGAAACCAAGAACTAAGAAATATTTGTTTATATTCAATTGCAAAAACAGTATCAATATCCGGTAGCTCTATATATAGTTTCGCATTAGGATTATATGTTTTACAAATAACCGGATCTGCGTTAAATTTTGCGATTACGCTCATTTTAGGAACGATTCCAATGATTGTTATGAATCCATTTGCCGGTGTAATTGCTGATAAGGTTGATAAAAAGAAACTGGTTATTTGTATGGATTTACTAAGTGGTTGCTTATTAATAACTGTTTATATATTAAGCAGCTATTATGGATTAAACTTATTCATCATTTATACTACTACCTTTCTTATGACGGTATTTACAACATTCTTTGGAATAGGGTTAGAAGCGGCAAAACCAAATATCGTCTCTAAAGTGAGGTTAATGAGTATTAACTCTATAAGTAAAATTATCGATTCTGTATCTTTAATTCTCGGTCCTATGTTAGGTGGCATCGTTTTTGCTGTATTAGATATAAAAACTTTTATAATTATAAATGGTATTTCATTTATTCTTTCGGGCATATCCATATTGTTTATTCACTTTAAATTGTTCGAGTACAACATAAATGATGGATGTTCAAAAAGAGAAATTAATTTTATTAAAGATATAAAAGAGGGGTTTTCTTACTTAATTGAAAAGGAAAGCTTAAAGAATACGTTTAGTATTTTAACTTCACTTAATTTCTTCCTAGGTTTTGCTGTAACTGTTCCATTGCCATATATTATAAACACGGTTCTCAATCTAAGTTCTAAGCAATTTGGTATGATTCAAGGGACTTTTCCTGTAGGGATGATAATTGGTGCAATTTTAGTAAAAAAGATAACTAATCGTTTTTCTTACTCTTATCTTTTGAAAAAGCTAAGTTCAATGTTGGCAGTTTTTATGATTATTTCAGGAATTCCAGTTCTATTCAAAAGTTTTGAAGTAAATGATTTTGTATACGTTATTACGTATTGTGTTGTTATGTTCTTTTTAGGGCTAATAATAGCGTTAATTGATATTCCTTTAATTTATTTCACGCAAAAAGAGATTCCTGATGAATATAGGGGGAGAGTACTCAGTATTGGATTAAGTATAGGTAAAATGATGCAGCCAATAGCATTGGCATTATCAGGATTATTATTAAATTATATCCCTGCTTACACGATTCCAATTACAGGAGGGATAGTATTTCTTATTTTGAATAAGGCTTATTCAAATAAGTTGAACTTAGAAATTCATTCAAAAGATTATAGTGTTTTGCGTAGCTAAGTAAATTTGTTAAGTAACAAAAAGATGTTTATTTTGCAATAGAGTCCTTTAAAAAATAATAATGTTGTTTAAAAATCCTTCTTTAACTAAAGTGATAGATGGTCGAAGTAAAGGCAGTAATAAAGAAGTGCCATTCCTAATGTGGACTGGCACTTTGTAAGATACAAAATTTATTATTTGATCTCGGCTGTAGAATTTGATTTATCTATTTTGTATTTACTAATAAATGTGTTAATGCTTGCTTTAATGGTGTAGCCTGACGTTCTAATAAGAAATTTAAATGGGTATGTGTTGATTCTAATCCTCCTTCCCGAATCCCTTTTTGAGTCATTACTAACATTGGAAGGTAGGCTTCAGGTACTCCAGCACCTTTTAACATTTCTTCATAAGAAGAGTCATCTACTTCTAATAAAGGAATTTCTTTACCTAATACTTCACTTAATGTATCAACAAATTGCTGTTGTTTTAAATTTTCACCAGAAAGTTCATAAATCTTATTTTTGTGACCATCAGCTACCAAAACATTCGCTGTTGCTTCAGCTAAATCCGGACGATATACCCAACCGATTTTCCCTTCTCCTGCAGAAGTCACCCAAGGGGCACCAGCCATACAGCTTTGAATTGTACCAAGTTCATTTTCTACATACCAGTTGTTACGCAGAATCACATAAGGAATACCTGATTCAATAATTGCTACTTCACGTGCTCTATGCATGCCCGCTAGGAAAAAGTCATTTCCTTCTGCTCTTGTAACACTTGGATAAATAATTTGTTTTACACCTGTTGCTTTGGCAGCTTCTACTGCATTTGTATGCTGACGTATAACTGTATCAAAGTCACCAAATGTTGACATGATGAATAAATGATCAACATCTTTGAATGCTGAAAACAAGGTTTCTTGATTTTCAAAATCCGTTACACGTACTTCTAAGCCTTGTTCCTTATAGCTAAGTGCTTTTTCAGACTTGTCATCACGTACCCCAACAATTATTTCTTCAATTGATAATCTGGTAAGTAAATACTCAACAATTTTAGAACCTAAATTTCCGTTTGCACCTGTTACTAAAACTTTCATACAATCTCCTCCGTTACATACAGCGTTATTTTTGATTTTTGTATACATTACATATACTATTTCTTAAGAAGGATTTATGTAAGTAGGCACAATTTAATAACATAGTCATAAAAATAGTACTTAGCGAAAAAGGAGATTTTATTATGGCACGTTTTAGTTATCAAGATGAATCGGTTTCTGAAGAAACACAGCAAGAAATTTGTCCATTAACAGTTACCCAAAATGCAATTGCAGGAAGATGGAAAATCGTGATTTTGTGGCATTTAAGCAAAAATGAAATTATTAGGTTTAATGAATTATTGAGGATGTTACCTGGCATCTCAAAAGGAATCTTAACTAGACAATTAAGAGAGCTTGAAGAGGACGAGCTAGTACACAGAGAAGTTTATAAAGTTGTTCCACCAAAGGTAGAATATTCTTTAACAGAGCAGGGGGAAAAGTTTATACCTGTATTAGAAGCAATGCAAGCTTGGGGTAAAGATTTACTAAATAAAAAAATAGAGATGTATGAAAAGCGTCAGGACTAATAAATTATTAATACCTTCCTATTACCAATAGGAAGGTATTAAGTTCAAATTAAATACTGAACAATTTATTAATGTAAGTTGTACTGGAAAACTATCGTAATTCGGCTGTCTTTCTAATAACTATTTTATCAATATCATCTTCTTCATCACCAATAAATAATCCGCGCTCTTTTAAATATGTTTCGAAGTATAAATCTGCTTCTGCACGTTCATCATATGGCTTTACAGATAGAACGAAACCTAATTTATTTTGCTCCTCTAAATGAGAAGTGGAGATGTAAGCCGGTACATTGTGGCGTAAAAAGAGCTCTTTAACCGGAATAATCATATCTTTCATTAATTTCGTTAGCATACCCATTTCAAACTCAAAATTAAAGCGATCTATACTAGATAAATCCGCGAATACTACACCAATAAAACCTGTATTAAATACTTCTTGATATTCAATGTCTTCGTCACCATAAAAATTCTTTTCGATCAAATAATTTATAAAATAAGAAACACCATCACTTTGTTCAAAAGGTTTTGTTGAAAGAACGAAGCCAATTTTCTGTTGTTTATGTAAATACACACATGACATGTATGCAGCGATATTATGTTCTTTAAATAATGCACTCGTTGCTCCAGATAGACCATCTAGTACGTGATGAACAATTTGAAGTTTTTTACGAGCGAAATAATAGGATTTCTTTTGTAACTCCAATGTATCAATAAAGACAGAGCCGATAAAGCCTGTATTTGAAATAATAGGTGTTTGCTTTTTTCTTCCTCTGCGCTTTGCTTGAGTCATTGTTAAAATCATCCCTTCATGTACAATTAAAATAAAAAGAACGTTTGTTCGTATATTTATATTTTACTATTAAAACGCTCTAAAGTAAAGGGTTTTTGATGAAAAAACAACAAAAAAGACACCTGTAAAAGGTGTCTTAAACGCTGTAGGGAAGAGGGTTCATCCCAACTATTTATATTATGATACAGAAACAATCTCTTCTGTATCTTCTACATCTAAATGACAGTCCATAGTACGGACATCTTGATCCTCATGACTTCCGAAATAAATAGTAATTTTCATATGTATCGCTCCTTTATTCTAGGAATACCTAAAATAATTACTAGTAATGTTAATATTTATTATATACCACTTTTTTCATTCCGACAACGTTATATCATTTTTAATTCTTTTAGGGCGCATAGAGTGATTTATAGAGATATTTTTATAGAAATAGGTACATTTCTTATATGTTATATTTAATACTGAAGGATTCGAATACGAATTTTTATGAAAGGAGCAAAATTAATGAATTATAAACAGTTACTAATAGACAATTTCACATATAAAACCTCATATATTGCGCGGCAGGTAAATGGAATGGATGTAAAAGAAACGAAGGATTACATTACTATCGACTGCGGATTACCTGCAGATACATTTAATATTATTACACTACTAAATAGTAATGTAACGGAAGGGATTGAGAAATTATATAAGGAGGTAGAATGCTATAATCAAAAGAAATTTCCAATGAGTGTTTGGTTTTGGGATGATAAACAAGAACAGACTATAAAAAGCGAATTAATCAAACTTGGTTTAAAAGAAGCAGAACAGAATATCGCGATGGTAGCAGACTTAAGAAAAATTCATCCAATAATAGACATTCCAGTAGGTTTTACAATACAAAAAGCAACATCGCCAGAACAAATACAACAATTTGGCGAAACGTTAGCGGCTTTATTCGGTACATCAGCAGAAGGTACTCACGTTCAAGCATACTATAATCAAATTTCTTCTTTAGATGTATGGAATAGCGATGACATGAAACTATACTTAGGTCTTTATAAAGGTGAGGTAGTATCTGTTGGCTCTTTAGTATGTACGAAAGATAGTGTCGGTATTTATGATATAGCGACTAAAGAAGAAATGAGAGGAAAAGGTTTTGGCTCTACTATGTTTAATTTCCTGCTGCAAGAAGCAAAACAATTAAAAAATATGTACTGCGTACTACAAGCTTCACCTGATGGAATTAACATTTATGAAAAATCTGGATTTAAAGCTGTAGGACAAATGACTGTTTTTGAAAACCAGCATTTATTTGGATAATTCATCCAAATAAAATCGCTTTAAATATAGGAGTTAACATACCGTTATGAAAAAAATATCTCTAATTACACTCATATGCTTCTTTATGGTAATAAGCATCTTTGTTTTTCAGCAAATAAATGAACATAAATACATTAAAGCTACTAATACATTAAATCATATAAAAAACATTGCACATAGAGGTGCATCTGCATATGCACCAGAACATACAATAGAAGCTTACAAATTAGGACAACAATTAAAGGGAGACTATATAGAAATAGATCTTCAAATGACAAAAGACGGACGTTTAATAGCTATGCACGATGAAACATTGGATCGTACAACGAACGGTACTGGATTAGTAAGAAATCATACATTAACAGAAATAAAACAACTTGATGCAGGCAGCTTTTTCAATGAAAAATACCCCGATTTAGCAAAAGAAGAATTTAAAAATGCTAAAGTTCCAACACTAGAAGAAATTATTGAAACGTTTGGACATAATGCTAACTATTATATCGAAACAAAATCACCAGATGAATATCCTGGAATGGAAGAAAAACTATTAGAAATTATAAATCGCTACCAAATAAATGATAAAGCTATTATTCAATCATTTAGTGAAGAAAGTCTGCGAAAGATTCATAATTTAAATGCCAATATACCGTTAGTACAATTATTATCATATAAAAAAGCAGTTCAATTAACAGAACTAGAAATTGAGAATTATAAAAAATACTGCATTGGCCTAGGAATGAACTTTAAATATATTGACGCAGCCTATGTAAAAAAAATAAAGAAATATGGATTAGAAGTGCATCCATTTACAGTAGATAATGAAAAGGATATGAAAAAGTTACTTATATGGGGTGTAGACGGGATGTTTACTAATTATCCGGATCGTTTACATTCAATAAAGCCTTTAAAAAAACAGAAATAAAAAGAATCCAATAAAACTTGGATTCTTTTTATTTTCTCTTCTATGTCTTTACTACATTAAATATCATTTTTACAAAACAAACTAGAAAGTAAACAAAATGCAATTAATTTTTCCTTTGTTTTTTATATTTTCTTGATACACTGGCTACGAGAGGAATACCGATTATAGTAGGTAAGAACCAAAACCATATTGGTGGAAGTAGATTTAAAATAGGGATATACATACCAATGTTTACTAAAAGTGCGGTAACTGCACCAATATAAGAGCCTAACATACCTCTAATATGGTGTTGCAACCAATTTCTCCATCGTTTTTTTCTTGCGAGATATCCGTAAATCGCAAATGAATAGGAGATAATTGCTACATAAAATAAATATGCGATTTCATCCCACTTTATAATGGCCAATATAATTGCCGTCAGGGTTATGACAACATAAGATGCATGATATATTTCGCCCCATTCCGTATGTTTTCCTTTCTTTTTTTGAGCAACCATCGCTACAATACCAGTAATTAAACATATGGTTCCAAATAATATGTGTATGGTCAAAAGAATATTGAAAATGCTCATAAAAGTTCCTCCTTTTTTATTTTTATAGTATTGCAGTATAGGAGAAAAGTTGAAAAATATAGTTAGTTCGCCTTAATATATTGAAATAAAGGTACTCCTAGAACAAAATGAAATGATTAAATTTTTTCTCAAATTTAGTGAGATGAGTATTACGTTAAATGAAGGAGAGACTTCTATATTTACATCTATCACATACTTACAATCCGGGAACGATAAACAACAAAAAGTTTACGACGTTATGAATAAGCTAAACATAATGGCGGATTTAGCTTTATATAGTCCTGTACTTTGTGGGACAATCTCTATTAGAATTGATACCCTTCACTCTGACTTAGATATTGTAATGGAAGTACATAATTATGATGTTTTTGAACAGGAAATTAGATCTTTGTATGGTTCATATGAAGGTTTTGAAATGAAAAAGAAAAACATTAGAAATATCTTAACAATAAAGGCAACTTTTCAATTTGAAGGTTTTGAATTTGAATTATTTGGTCAACCGCAGCCAGTGCGTAACCAAAATGCATATAAACATATGATAGTGGAGCACATGCTATTAATGCAGCATCCCCATATTAGAAAAAAAATCATCCAATTAAAAGAACAAGGCATAAAAACAGAACCGGCTTTTGCACAAGTATTAAAAATTGACGGAGATCCTTATGAAGAACTTATTTTATTAGGACAGGAAATGAGATTTTGGTAAATAGGGTACACATAAAAATCCTCTTTATATAAAAGAGGATTTTTATTATGCCATTAACTTACGAATTAAATTACTTAATATATAAATACCTTGAGTAATTTGTTCAGAGGAAGCATATCCATACGATAAGCGTATGCACTGATCCGATTCTTCTTCATAAATACGTCCTGGGTTTAAAAGAACTCCCTTTGATAGTGCTTCTGAAAACAGTTTTTTCATTGGAATGTTAGGTACAACCGTTAGCCATATAAAAAATCCACCACTTGGAATATCCCATGTAGCAATATCTGCACAATACTTGTCTAAAGCTTGTAACATCATTCGTCTCCGCTCTTTCAGGTGGATCCTTACGTTCGCAACGTGTTCTTCATAAAATCCTTTACTCAACCATTCTGCAGCAACTCTTTGTGATAAAGAACTTGATCCATAGTCAGTTTGCATTTTTATGTCTGACAATCTCTCAATAACAGGCTCTGGCCCGATAATCCAGCCAATTCTAAGTCCTGGGCTAAGTGTTTTAGATAGACTGCCGATATATAAAATATGTCCATGTTTATCCATCGACTTTAAAGGTAGTGGCGGTATTTCATCAATCCATAATTCACGGTAAATATCATCTTCAATGATAGGCAATTGTTCTTTTTCGCATATTTTTAGTATTTCTTTTCTTCGATCCTTGGACATTAATACACCCGTCGGATTTTGAAAACAAGGAATCGAATATAAAATATTTTTCTTTTGACTATAATTAATTCTTCTTAACAAGTCATTAGGGATAATTCCATGTTGATCCATCTGTATTCCAGAAAGGTGAATATTAGCCGATTGAAATACATGAAGAGAATATAAGTAAGAAGGTCGTTCAAGTAAAACAGTTGACTCTCTATGTAAAAGACCGATTGATATTAATTGTAATGCCTGTAATGCACCAGAGACTATTAATATAGAGCTTGGTGATGTATTTATTCCAAATGATTTTACATAATTACTTATTGCTTCACGTAAAGGGAAATATCCTTTTTGTTCTTCATATCCGAAATAATCTAGTTCCTCACATACGTTACGCATAATGAATTGCATAGTTTCTAACGGGAAAAGATGAGGTGCAAGTTCTCCTTTACTAAGATGAATCAATTTTTTATTTGCTTCTGCTTTATTTATTTCTCGTACCATTAACTTGCTTGGTTTATGAATACCAGCCTTTACATATTCACTCCAATCGGGCGGGGGATTGGTGGCTAATAATGACCATGTATTATTCGTTACAATTGTTCCTGACCCGATTTGCCCTTGAATTAAGCCATCTGCCATAAGTTCTTCTAGTGCGGTTATTACAGTACTACGATTTACATGAAATAATTTCGCTAACTGCCGCTGGCTAGGAACCTTACTTCCAATCGGCCATTCTCCGTATTCAATTTTTTCTTTCATATAGTCTATTATCTGCCGATATTTAGGCAGTTTTTTATCAGTAGACATATTAAAAACTCCCTCATTCATTTTAAAAATGCAAAGTGGTTGGTTTTTTCGAGGATTAACTGGTTGAAGACATTGTATCAACTATTAAATATGATGAAAAGAAATAATTGTTAATTAGAAAATGGCTGGTTTATTGGAGAGGGAGAGAAAATATGCATAATAAAAAATGGGATTTTCGTATTGTATGTGCTCACGCTTTTACGATTCTTATATGGGGAACAGCTTTTCCAGGAATTCGGATGGGGCTTGAAGCTTACACCCCTGAACACCTTACTTTGCTACGATTACTAATTGCTTCTTTGATTCTTCTTCTGTTTTCACTTATATACAAATTACGGTTACCTGATTTAAAAGATATTCCAGTAATTTTTATATTTGGCGCTCTAGGATTTACTATTTATCATATTGCACTAAACTACGGTGAACAGAGTGTAAATGCTGGACCTGCTAGTTTAATTGTTTCAGTAACACCTATATTAACGGCAATTCTTGCTTCTGTTTTTATGAATGAAAAAATGAAATTAAATGGTTGGATTGGTGGTGTAATTAGTTTAGTAGGAATTGCTTTTTTATCATTAAGTCAAGGAGATTCCATTCAATTGAATAGTGGGGTATTACTAATATTATTAGCGGCATTTTCAGAAAGTCTATTTTTCGTTTTTCAAAAGTCTTATTTAAAAAAGTACGGTTTCTTACCATTTACAATATATACAATTTGGTCTGGTACTGTATGTATGCTTATTTTTTTACCAGGGATTTATCAAGAAATTGTAGCAGCTCCTATAGAAATTACTTTGAGCGTTATATATTTAGGTGTGTTTCCGACAGTCCTTCCATATATTGCATTAGCGTATATTACATCTCATGCCGGGGCTTCTGAAGCAACGAGTTCTCTATATTTAACACCAGTTACTGCATGTTTTATTGCGTGGATATGGTTAGGCGAGGTGCCAACCTTTGTTTCGATAATTGGAGGGATAATTACTATACTTGGAGTTGTGATTGCTCATTTAATATTTAAAAAAGATAATTATAAGCAAATCGAGAGCGAAAAAGTATGGTAAGACATCCCTGCGAGTATTTGCAATTTGAATGCAAAATTTCGGATTAATAACAGGCTTTCAATTCTATAAATATAGTGGGGATAATCTATATTAAAATCAGTTAGTCCAATATTTGTACGAGATTTAATTAAACTGGTAGATTATTTATCTGCAAAAGAACTAGCATAATGCTAGTTCTTTTTTATCAATACATTACTCACCATTAATATTTGCTTAGAACTGTATAGATTTAAATTATTTCCACATATACATAATTATCTTACCTATGAAAGGAGTGCATTTCTTGGAGAAGGTTTTATTTTTTGGAGACCCAGGTATTGATGATTCGTTTGCAATTATGTATGGCTTACTGCATCCTGAAATTGAAATTGTTGGTATCGTAACTGGATATGGAAATGTTGGACATATACATGCCGCTCATAATGCCGCATATATTTTACAGTTAGCAAACAGACAAGATATTCCTGTAATTAGCGGGGCAACAAAGCCACTTACAAATGAAATTACAACGTATTATCCTGAAATTCATGGACCAGAAGGATTAGGACCCATACATGTACCGGAAAGTGTGTTATCTATTCCGATATACAATTTTGGTAGTATTGCTGCGATTCTTGTAAAGTATGGAAAAGATTTAACAATTGTCGATGTAGGAAGATCTACCTCGTTAGCGATTGCTTTTAATTTATGGAACGACTTGATGTTAAATATAAAAGGAATTTATTTTATGGGTGGTGTCTTTTTAGAAGCAGGGAATGTTACTCCATTAGCAGAGGCAAACGTGTACGGAGATCCTATAGCAAGTCAAATTGTATTTCAGCAAGCGAAAAATTTAACGTTATTCCCTTTAAATGTAACAAATAAAACGGTTTTAACCCCAAGTGTATTTACTTATATTTTAGTTAATACACAAAATCCATTTAAGCCGATTATGAAACCCATGTACGATTATTATTTATCAGCATACCAAAAACTCAATCCATCTATTGAAGGGCCATTATTACACGATGTACTTGCTATAAGCGGTTTAGTGAATCCTACATTTTTAAATTATACATCCCGAAAAGTGACTGTGGATATTTGCGGCGAAACGAAGGGACAAACTTTTGCTGATTTTCGCCTACACTCTAAATCTGAAGGGGCGCGTATAGCGTTACAATTAGATGAGGAAAAATTTATTCAGGATTTTATGAAAATCATGTTATAAGTTGATGTCGAAAAAGGGAATCATTTCACTCCGTTGAATATAAAAGATAAATTCTCTTTTTAAAGGAGCTTAAAATAGTGAACGTCCAATTAAAAATTGTTACGAGAGAAAATTGGGAAGACGCATTAAAGTTACGAGTTAAAGAAAATCAAATGCAATTTGTTCCGGCAGTGGCAGTATCACTTGCTAAAGTATACATAAAACCAGATGGTGAAAATGTCGAATATATTCCATTCGCTATATATGATGGTGACCTTATAGTTGGTTTTATTATGCATGCTTTTGTACGAGAGTCAACAGATATGTATTGGATTAACGGATTTATCATTGATGAAAAAGAGCAAGGAAAAGGATATGGAAAAGCAGCATTACAGGAAATCATTAACTTAATAAAAAATAACTTTAAAGAGTGTGAGGAAATTAAATTAACTGTCCATAAAGATAATATTTCTGCAAAGAAACTATATGAATGTTATGATTTTAAACCATTAGGAAATGTATATGACGGTGAGGAAGTATATCGCTTATTGTTGTTGAAATAAAGATGTACTGTTTTGAATAAAGTTATATCGTGTATTTATAGTGAAAAGGAAAAGAACATCTAGAATTGAAAGATCGATTAAGAAACTGTTTTGAAACAATAAGTTGTTCCGTTAAAGGGCCATATTGCGGAGAATTGGTTGTACTAATTCATATAAATTATCGCAAACTCAATTCACGCAATTATTTAAACATTTTATTATAAAACAGTATTTATATATACTTAAACTATCATTAATAAAAACATCAATGGAGGAACTAATATGAAAGAAAGCAATAAAAAAAAGTTGTCACTAGAGCAACGTGAAGAATTACTACAAACATTGAAAGATCGTTTTGAGAATAATATGAACCGTCATAAAGGTTTAGAATGGGCTAATGTTCAAGAAAGGTTGGATGCTAATACTGAAAAGTTGTGGTCGCTCAACGAAATGGAACGAACTGGTGGCGAACCTGATGTTGTTGATTTTGATAAAGAAAAAGGCGAATATATTTTTTATGATTGTTCAGCAGAAAGTCCTAAAGGTCGTAGAAGTGTTTGTTACGATCTTGAAGCGCTAGAATCAAGAAAGAAACATAAACCAGAAAATAACGCTATTGATATGGCAACTACCATGGGTATTGAACTATTAACGGAAGAAGAATATCGTACATTACATAATCTTGAAAATTTCGATATGAAGACGTCGAGTTGGGTGCAAACACCTTCTGATATTAGAGAACTTGGCGGTGCCCTTTTTTGCGATTATCGCTTTGGACACGTCTTTGTGTATCACAATGGGGCAGAATCTTACTATGCCGCAAGAGGCTTTCGTGGTTCGTTAAGAGTCTAAAATTTGTACAGGCAGGTAAATTTGAAGTAGAGAATAGATTTGCTTAGGGAATAGTAGTGATTGCATACTTTAGCTACGGCTTCGATTTTGAGGCCGCAAAGAATAGGGCTAATCAAACCTTATTGTAAAAGAATGAATCAACTAAAAATATTAAGAGTATGTTTTGATAATTTTCTTCATAAACATACTCTTTTTTAGAATCGTTTATCAAAATTATTAGTTTTAATTAACGTATAAACGAGAACTTGTAAAAGGTACTCTTGCAATTATCAATGAAATTCACCCATATGAAACACCTATGATTTATATTATCCCGCTTTTAAATGAAAATTTTCGAGCAAGTATAAAGTGAATGATTAGGAGGAATACAAAATGAAAAGTAAATTCCATCATATTGTACGAGCTATCATGATACAAGATGAAAAACTACTAGTTGCTGAATACATAGGCCATCACTATTTTTTACCCGGTGGTCATGTGGAAATTGGGGAATCAGCAGAGAATGCACTAATAAGAGAGTTACGAGAAGAACTTGGAGTAACTTGCAGTATAAAACAATTTTTAGGCGTCATAGAAAATCAATGGCAAGCCAAAGAAACCCTCCACCATGAAATTAACCACATTTTTGAAATAGATTCAAATGAGTTAAAATCCGATTTCACTCCAATATCTAAAGAGTCCCATTTAGCATTTCACTGGATTGATTTTAATAAAGAAAATATAAATTCCTATACAATAATGCCGACACCTTCAGTAAAAGAATTACTAGAAAGAAAATTAAGTGATGAACTATTAACTTGCTGGATTAGTAACTTTTAATTGTCTCTATTTATATTAATTCCGTCCACTAAAAGAATATAAAGAAAATAGGCTCATAAACAAGGTACATCACCTAGTGTAAAGTCATATTTTGTTGATGTACGCATTTAGTCTATAGCCTTATTTCTACTTTATTTTTAAAAGTAAATAAACTCGAAAATTTGGACGGAATTTACATTTGTAAATGGAGGGTTTCATAATGAATGAGTTTCAACAAGAACTACAAGCGTTAAACCTTAATGCTTATCAACCTGGTAATGTTGTGTATTGGGATCAGCAACAAAATCAATATCCATATTACTACATTCAAGACGATGCACGTCGTTGTGGCGGATGCGGTGGCGGCGGACGTTGTGGCGGTGGCGGTTGTGGTGGTCGCTGTGGTGGTTGTGGCGGCGGACGTTGTGGCGGTTGCGTAGGTTGTGTTGGTTGTTTCAGCTGTTCTAATTGCTGGAACTGGTGGTTTATTTAAGTATTATAGATCTATAATATTTCACATGAAAGAAAAGTGCAGATGCAAAGTTATAATGTATTGAAACTTTTCTTTCATGCTGTTATTTTTATATGTTTTAGGGGGATATTTATTTGTACAAATATGAAAAATTAATTTCATGGGTAGAAAGCATTAAAGAGACCAATCAAAGTTCTGCGGCAGCACTTTGTATTATGAAAGATAATAAGATTGTACTAGAGCATTATAGTGGAACGCATTCAAATACTCCTACTAGTAAAAAAGTAACCATATCTTCACAGTTCAATGTCGCTTCCGCAAGAAAAAGCTATTTAGGATTAATGGTAGCTTATGCAGTTTATGAGGGGGAAATAAAATCACTTGATGACGAGGCAGTAAATTATTTTGAAAAACATGATCCTTCATTACTCGGTAAGACAACGATAAGACATTTAGTAACTCATTCACACGGTTTAAATGAAACCGATGAGGGGACAGTTTTTCGTGAATTTGAACCGGGACAAGCTTGGGCGTACAGAGATATTAATGTAAGAATGGTGACGCAGCTTATTTATCAGCTGTATAATAAGAGTTTTCCTGAATTACTAAAGGAGCGTGTATTCCTACCTGCCAACTTCAATGAAACTGGATGGAGAATAGAACATGATGAAAATTTAGTTAAGGTTATTGTAAATCCAAATGAAGATGCAATAAGTAGTGTTGGTGCAGTAGATGACGGCTCCGAGAAAAATCTTTTTGTCTCCGCGAGAGAATTTGCCTACTGGGGGAACCTGCATTTAAATAAAGGGTTTTTAAATGGTAAACAAATTGTGCCAAAAGAAGTTATAGCACTTGCTACGAGCTTACAAAGTCCAGAGTATACAAATAAAGAACTACCTCAAAACGGGTTGTTTTGGTTCGTTCAAAATGAACCTGCTTTATTTAGCGAACTTGGTGAGCGAGTTCCTAAAGGTTCCTATCAAATATTAGGAATTACAGGACCAACGATATTAGTCATTCCAGAATATAATGTCGTCGTTGCTAAAATGTACAATAAAAGATACAACTATGGTGGGGATAATTATTTATATTATTTACGTGAATTTAGCAATTTAGTCGCTGATACATTTAGTAGCAGTAAAAATAATATGGTTAGGGTATAACTACTCCTATAATAAAAAGGAGTGAACTTTAATGAAAAATGAAGTGAATAAAAATAAAAAGCAAAATATAAAGGATGTAAACACAGAACAAAACGCGATTTATAGCGATCCGAAAGATGCAGCTAATATGCAAACTGTACCGCAGCCGAAAGACTTTGAGGAAATTGAATATTAATTTTCTCTCCGACTTATTTATGAAAGAAAAATACGTCTTAAGTCTCATCACTTTCAGCAAATTATTTGATAACATATATACATACGCATTCGAAAATGTCTTATCTTAACAAAGCTTTCTTTAAATGCTGTATATAACCTACAAAAAGGCACTTCTTGATGAAGTGTCTTTTTGTGTAAGCTAACTCAATTTCCATTTTCCGTACAGTATCTTGCAATTTATCATGGATATACTAACTGTGAAAATTCATGTCATGATAAAAGAAGGGGACAGTTAGCATGAAACAAACATCTATAAATCCATTGCTAATTGTTCTAGGTACAATCATTGTTCAAATTGGCCTAGGAACAATTTACACATGGAGTTTATTTAATCAACCCCTTGTAAGTAAGTTTGGATGGAATCTCAATTCAGTCGCGATCACGTTCTCAATTACGAGTTTTTCTTTATCATTCTCAACTCTATTTGCAGGAAAGCTACAACAAAAATTTGGACTTCGTAAACTTATCGCTACTGCAGGAATTGTTTTAGGACTCGGTTTAATACTTAGTTCACAAGTTTCCTCATTACCATTACTTTATTTATTAGCCGGTGTTGTCGTTGGATACGCTGATGGAACAGCATATATTACATCACTATCTAATTTAATTAAATGGTTTCCAAACCGTAAAGGGCTTATTTCTGGTATATCTGTTTCAGCATATGGAATGGGAAGCTTAATTTTTAGATATGTAAACGGAAATCTTATCGATAGTCTTGGTGTATCACAAGCATTTTTATATTGGGGTATTATCGTCTTACTTTTAGTATTAATCGGATCGTTCTTCTTACGTGAAGCAATTGTAAGTAACACTACGGCTGAAACATTACACAATGACTATACTCCGCGTGAAATGATGCGCACTAAACAAGTATATTTCTTGTTTTTTATGCTATTCACTTCCTGTATGGGTGGTTTATATTTAATCGGTATGGTAAAAGACATTGGGGTGCAGCTCGTTGGTCTTAGTACAGCGACGGCCGCTAATGCCGTCGCAATGATTGCAATCTTTAATACAATAGGTAGAATTATTCTTGGAACGTTATCAGATAAAATAGGTCGATTAAAAATCGTCTCGGCTACATTTATTATTATTGGATTATCCGTCTTCACTTTAAGTTTTATTCCACTAAATTACGGGATTTATTTTGCTTGTGTAGCAAGTGTCGCCTTTTGCTTTGGTGGTAATATCACTATATTCCCAGCCATTGTCGGGGATTTCTTCGGATTAAAAAACCATAGTACAAACTACGGGATTGTTTACCAAGGTTTCGGATTTGGTGCACTTGCAGGATCATTCATTGGAGCACTACTTGGAGGGTTTCAACCAACCTTCATTACAATCGGTGTTTTAAGTATTATATCATTCGTTATCTCTATATTAATTCGCCCTCCAAATGCAGAAAAGAAGAAGGAAATAAAACAGTTAAATCGAAAAATAGCTTAATGCTAAGAAAGAGTCCTTATGCTAGGGCTCTTTTTCATTACAGCATAATGTATAAACAATGGATGCCATTCAAAAAATCTAATTCGTTTCGTATTAGTTATTTACTCAAATTACTTTTTATGAATCCAAGCAATTTAATGATAGAATAAAATAAAGACAGAAAATTCTCGCCATTCAAGGGGGTTACATATGAAAAAAGTAAATGTTACATACGCACTTCTATATGATGAAACTCATGAAAAGCTATTAATGGTTAAAAACAAAGGGGAAAATGGTTCTTATTACACTTTACCAGGTGGAGCAGTTAAATTCGGGGAAACGTTAGAAGAGGCAGCAATTCGTGAAGTGAAAGAAGAAACAGGGCTAGATATATCCGTAAAAGGGGTTTGTTCCATTAGTGAAGCCTTTTTTGAGGAGAGAGGACATCATGCAATCTTCTTTAATTTTTTAGGAGAAATAATCGGAGGGGAAATCTGTATATCACGGCCAAAAGAGATTGAGGAGATTACCTGGATGGAATTAGATTCAGCAGAACCTTATTTACGTATACCAGAACACTTAAAAAGCCTTTTACAAAAGAAAGAAACAGTTCCTTATATTTTTAATGGAACTATTATTCATCAATCTTCATAAAGATAGTATTTCATTTAAGGCGGGGGAAAAATGGAGTTTATCGTTAATCACAAACAATTTACACAAGCTCTTTCAGAAGTAAGTAAAGCTATCTCAACAAAAACTTTAATTCCTATATTATCCGGAATAAAGATAACAGCAGATCAATCTGGAATTACTTTAATCGCAAGTAATTCGAATATTTTCATTGAAAAATTTATACCTATTTCAATTGAAGACGAACAAATTACAACTATTTTAAAAGCAGGGAGTATTGTTGTACCAGCAAAGTATTTCATTGAAATTATTAAGAAAATGCCAAGTGAGATTTTAATAAAAAGTATGAATGAGCAGTTGATTACAATTCAATCAGATGAAATTACTTTAAACTTAAATGGACTCTCGGCAAATGAATTTCCTAATGTACCATTTTTAGACGCACATACAGAAATACAAGTAGAAACGGAACAGCTGATTGAGGTATTCAAACAAACTGTCTTTGCAACTGCTAAAAATGAATCTAGACCAGTTCTTACTGGCGTACATTTCGTTATTGATCATAACAAATTAATTTGTGCTGCTACTGATTCGCACAGACTGGCTTTACGTGAAATACCCATTTCTTCACATGCGAAATTAAATTGCATTGTACCAAATTCGACTATTAGTGAACTACTAAAATTAATGAACAGTAATTCAAATTTAGTATACATATATCTTTCAGAGAGTCACATTATTTTTAAATTCAGTACAATTACGTTGTATTCAAGGCTTATTGAAGGAAAATATCCTAATATATCCGGCCTAATTCCAAATGAATCCCAAACGGTTATTAATATAGATAGAAAAAAGATTTTACAAGGTGTAGATCGGTCAAGTTTATTGGCTAGTGAATGGGCAAACAACAACGTTAACTTAGAAATCATCGACGAATGCACAATACAAATCTCTTCTAACGCTTCTCAGATTGGTAAAATATCTGAGACACAACAAATAGATGCTATTCACGGCGAAAAGCAATTAAATATATCTTTCGATGGACGATATATGGTCGATACTTTAAAAGCAATAAAAGAAGATAGAGTTACTTTAAGTTTTGGCGGTTCCATGAGACCGATATTAATTGAAGCAGGTGAACAATCTGCAGCAGTATATTTAATATCACCTGTTAGAACTTATTGAGAACAAAGGAAGGAATTAAATTATATACAAGCACACTTTATGTTTTATAAAAAGAAATGAAGAAATACTTATGCTAAATAGAGAATATGATCCTGTAAAAGGATTATGGAACGGTGTAGGAGGGAAGATATAAAAAGGAGAAACACCGTTAGAAAATGCAATTCGTGAAATAAAAGAAGAAACAAATATAGATGTTGAACAAAATCAAATTCAATTTAAAGGCATTATTAAATGGGAGGATTCCTCATATTCTGGTGGCATGTATGTCTATTTAGTAGAGCTACTTAATGAATTTACATATCACACTCCAAAAAAAGTCTCAGAAGGAATTCTAGATTGGAAAGAGGTATCTTGGATTCTAAGTGACTATAATTACGGCGTAGGAGAGATGATACCTAAATTTTTAACTGAAGTACTTTATAATGAATTAATATTAGAGCACTCTTGCGTTTTATCAAATCATAAATTAGTAGAGTATAAGAATAAAGAATTAGCTAAGCAGACCAGCATAGTAAAGTAGTAATTAGGGTAGATTAGTATGTAATAGAAGGAGGAGCTCATGAAAAAAGGAAATCACTTATTTTGGATATATATAACTAGTGTTACTATTATAATACCCTTGATTATTTACTTAGCATTGGCAACCTCTAGCGAAAAAGATACTCTTACTCAAGTGAAAAAAGCCCCCAATATCCCATCTGCTATTCAAGATTCAAACGATATAGAAGACCCTACAGGATATTGGACAACAGAGAAGATGAAAAATGAAATTCCAGTAGATAAAACAAAAAATTTTAATAGATGAGTCATAAATGAATAAAAAGCGAACCATCAATATTAAATTGGTTCGCTTTTTATTATACTTACACTTCTCGCCACCAAGCAGCCGTAGGATAATCTTTAGATTGTAACGCAATAGCTTCACCGATTTGTGGCGTTGCAATATTAACCCCTAAACGATTTGCTTCTTTCGTAACACGTTCAATAGGATCACTCCATTCATGTAATGCTAACGTAAAAGCACCCCAATGAATAGGAACAAGCAATTCTCCTTTAACGTCAATATGAGCTTGTACTGTTTCTTCTGGCAACATATGAATTGCAGACCATCTCGTATCGTATTGCCCGCATTCCATTAAAGTAAGATCGAATGGACCATATTTATTACCAATCTCCTTAAAGTGCGGAGCATAGCCACTATCACCGCTAAAGAAAACTTTCGTTTCTTGACCAATAATAAGCCATGAACACCATAAAGAACGATCTTTATCTGTCATACTTCGTCCAGAGAAATGCCTTGCAGGAGCGCAAACTAACTTAATATTATCAAACGTAATTTCATCCCACCAATTATGTTCACTAATTTTACTAGGTGAAATACCCCATTTAATAAGATATTGCGCAACTCCCGTTGGTACATAAAAGTGCTTTGCGCGATCTTTTAACTGCATAATACTCTTGTAATTTAAATGGTCATAGTGATTATGAGAAATGATAATCGCATCAATTTCTTGAAGTTCATCATGCTCTAAAGAAAAAGCACCACTATACCGCTTACTATTAAACACAGGAAATGGGGAAGAGGCATCTCCAAACATAGGGTCTAATAACAATTTTTTACCTTCTATTTTCAAAAGAGAAGCAGAGTGCCCAAACCATGTCACACTCTCTAAAGACTCATTATTTTTATTCGATAAAACAATAGGTAAATTCTTTACAGGACGCAGCTTTGTTTTCATTTTAAAGTAATCAGTCATTAAACCAATAATATCTTTCGGATTAAAACTTACATCAGTCGGAATTTGATTCATATATTTCTTTTTCATTAGTTCTCCTTTTTACGTTTAACAATATACGTATGTTGTTATTGTAGCTAATTGTAGTTTAAACTATATCATTTTACCTTTCATCTTAAATGCAGTACATTTCATAAATTCTTCAAATTTATTATTTATATATAAAAAATAGAATTCATTTAGCAGCAGCTAAAACTAATATTATGTATTTGTGAATTGTTTTGTTTAAGTAAATTCTTTCTTATAAACAACAAAGACCGTATGTTTCTTTATATGTTATAGAAGCAGATAGGTAACTAATTATCCACAGGAAGGAGAGTCTATAAATGCTTGAAGAAAGAAAAAAGAAGTCTAAATATAAACTATTAAATAGCAATAACTAAATATAAAATTCTAGATAACCTTAGTATAGGTATTAACATAGCTATACTAAGGTTTTTTATTTGAAATCATTAAAGGATACTTATTTTTATTTATAGAACATAGTAAATACATAGATTTTACAATTAAATTACTAAAAAAGGAGGGATTTTAAAATGCTTGCTAATTATACTCCGGATAAAATACTTAAAACAACTTATGAGACAAAAATGATTTCATCAGGTGACAATTATCCAACTCTAAAAATAAGCGGAACAAACCTTCAATATTTACTTGTAATGCTCCATCTGGGCATAAAATCAAATACTATAAAAACGAAGCTAAATTGGACTAACAAGGAATTCGAAAAACAAATGCACGCATTAGAACTAGAAGGTTTATTGAATGAGATAAAAGGGAGTTACTATCCAACATGTATGGTTATAACAGCTAATGAAGGAGAAAAACTGTATAACCTATGTGAGCCTCTAATTAAAACTGCACTTAACATAATTGAAAAGTATTCTAATCAAATTGATGCTATGTCTAAAAGAATCGAGACATTTAATCATTTATCTAAAGAATCGTATAGTCTTTTACTATATAGTGGTGTGTTATTAGATTTTGGACAAATAATTAACATTGAAGAAAACTATTTAGAAACAGAACGGCCTTTGAGAAACAATAAAAGATATTATTATGCGATTCTAGAACAAGAACAAACAGACAAAGAGGCCTTTGGAATGTATGGTAATACGTATTTAGATTTAGGAGAAGTTCAAATTGGCCTTTATAGAAACACACGATATACAACTTTGAATTTAATAACTGCGAATAAGGAAATACTTAAAGAATATTATGTAAGCAGCAGATACTCAATGGAAATAACCTATGAAGAATTTTTTATATGGTGGTATCACTTTTTCTATACAAAAGTAACTAATGAATTAATAAAACAAGACGTAATTAAAAGCAGTTCTCGAGGAAATCAAACATATATAATTCTTTAAACTGTATGTATAGAATTTAACTTCATATTGTAGCAGGAGGATACGTGTATGACTGTTATATGCTTAGTTAGGCACGGGGAAACTGAGTGGAATACTATTGGAAAG
The DNA here is from genome assembly GCF_044908245.1 of Bacillus sp. RC242. Lineage (NCBI taxonomy): Bacteria > Bacillati > Bacillota > Bacilli > Caryophanales > Bacillaceae > Bacillus > Bacillus sp. RC242. The sequence goes on along the minus strand of NZ_JBIYCZ010000005.1, from coordinate 152,643 downwards.
CTCCAAGGTCGTGAGAACATTAAGCTAAATAAAAATGGTATACAACAAGCTGAAAAATGCGGTTTGTATTTACGTAAAAAACAATGGGACATTATTATTTCTAGTCCTTTATCAAGAGCAAAGCACACAGCTGAAATCATAAATACATACATGTTAATACCAGTAGATCTTATTGAAATGGATAATTTTATAGAACGCGATTATGGTATGGCTTCAGGATTAACGACAGAAGAGCGAACGAAAATGTTTCCAAATCGTAATTATATAAATCAAGAACCAAGAAGATTTCTAAAAACAAGAATTATAACCGGTTTAAATATAATCCAGAAACAACACCCAAATAGTAAAGTTATTTTAGTTACTCATAGCGCTGTCATAAACACAATTCTTGCTCTTATATCCAATAATAAAATAGGCTCAGGAAAAACAAAACTTTTTACTGCTTGTATCAGTAGCATCTATTACCATCAAGAGCAATGGAAAATAAGTGAATACAACAAAATAGATCATTTGTGAACAGATAATAGTTCAGGAACTAATTAGAATTAAGATATACATAAAATATGATATCAAAAGGAGAGAAGTACATTGCAAAAGAAATTTATCAATCCAGAAACAATGCCAGCAACCTTTGGATACTCACATGTAGTTGAAGTTAGTAACGCTAAACGAACAATTTACATATCTGGACAAGTAGCGATCAATACTGATGGTCAAATAGTTGGCATTGATGATTTAGCTACACAAACGCGACAAGTATTCGAAAATATTAAAAGCGCATTAGAAACTTCGGAACTAAAATTTAATGATGTAGTAAAATTAACATTTTTCTTAACAGATATTTCTCAAATGGCCATTGTTAGAGATGTTCGAGATCAATACATTGATACTAAGAATCCACCAGCAAGTTCAGCTGTAGAAGTTAACAAATTGATTAACAATAAATTATTAATCGAAATCGAAGCAATTGCTGTAGCAAACTAATTTTAAAAACTTATTCTTAATCATATCAACGCAATTCGTTCACTTTAAACGAATTGCGTTTTTTATTAACTAAAATATAAATTATACACGGAAACATTCTTATCAATAACACAACATAAATAACTTAAAAAACAAATAACCACAAAATCTACAACACAGTATGAACCCAATTAAAAAGGGGAGACTAACAACCACAACTAACATATAATAAGTTTATTACTTTTTACTAGTTAACATAATATATATTATACGAAGTTGCATAGAGTAAGTGTTTACCTGTATCAAAAACCAAGTAAACTATACTTAATGAGACGAAACGGGTATTTTTAATGAGATTCACATAAAATCTTATCTAAATGAATTTCTACAGTTTTTATCGTTTATTTTGCTATAAATTAATCACAGCAAATCTTAATCGATTGATTATCGTTTAACGAGCCAAAAATAATTTTGATTAGCACGGAATTTTTTTATGCGAAATAAATTTTTCTATACAAATGATAAATTTCATTTTATGTTTTGCTTTATAGATTTATTGCTAATTATATATGTTTTATTATTTTATATTTTTATTGTTATTTCTTTTATTTACGCTTGACTTTCATTGGATTCTTCATTCTAGTTAACATAACGTTTATTTTTAACGTAAAAAAATCCTCCTCACCTTCAGGAAGATTTCTTTTGCTAGCTAGTAATCCATTTATCTATTTTTAGTAACAATCCCAATTGTAAATAACATTGGAAAAATCTAGGTTTAATAAATCTTCCTTACGTGTAAAGAAATTAGCAACACCAGAATCTCCCCACATAATATTTAATGAATCATCTGTATCGATTTGTAACAATAATATATCGTGTTGTTGGTATTTTTCTTCCCATTCCCTCGGATCTGTCTGTGTGAAAAATGGATAACCGCCAATTTTATGCCCTTGATCTTCGTATAGATCATCATACAGTTCGCCTAATTTTGTTTTATTTTCTTCATCAACAATTTCTTCCCAATCAATGTTTTCCTTAAAAATTTTTTCAAATCGATAATCTCTTGATGTTACTGGTTGATAATCCAATTCAAACTTTAGTTTAGCTGCTTCAGGTATGATAAAATGCTCTAAATCTAAAGTGTTTAAATAACTAAAATCAGTAATAACCTTAGTTAAATCTTCCGTTATTGTAGAATGATAAATAATTCGAAAGTCTTTTTGGCTAGTTGGATGGTCAAAATCTATTCCAAAAAGTTCATCATCAGCACTTACGAAAAATTGTAATAGTCCCTTTTGAGGCATAGTGTCAATATGCGGCATTTCTTCAAAGTTTAACTGCGCAAGTAGCATCATAGGTTGTCCGTTCGAGTCTTTAGGATGCTCTTGATTTATAGGTACATACGGATAGCCACCAAACTTACTTTCAAAAAGAGTTGTTTCTGCTTGCGTTCCAGACACTTTAATATACGGTTTCACACTTTCTTCTAAAATACTTCGATACTGCTCTAGTTCTTTCGGTAATTGAAGCTGATACGTATTCTTCATTTCTTCTGCCTCCCTTTAAAGATAAATAATAAATGCCTACCTCAATTATATTGCAAAAGATGGTTTCATTAAAAAAGCTAAAAATCCGTTTTAACCCTCATTTTTTGCGCACTTGGCGGACAAAGTAAATTATGTTCTGAGACCTTTTTATTAATAGTTGTAATTAACATAGCTGCTTCTGCATTATCCGTTAGTTCTTTTAAATTTTCTTTTAGATGATCTATTTCCTTTGAAAGTTCAATCCACCTAGGCAAAACATGATTATTTTTCAAAGTTCTATAAAGTTGCTTGTCAGGATTATACGAAAGATCTTTATCAAGATTAAGAGGTTTCCCTTTCCCAGGTAAATCATTAAACGCTCCTGTCTTTTCTGCCTGTTTAACGATAGAACTAATATGATCCTCATACGTGAACGACCAAACTTTTTCATCTTTAACTAAAATTTCTTGTTTTTTAAGTTTTTTATCTAGCTCATCTTGATTCATAGATTCTCTCTCCTTTTTATTTTATAGTGTGGTTTTTGTATGTTTTAATGCTCTCAATCCATCAAACAACTTTTCTCGCCACCAAACACTGTCATGACCGCCTTGAAACTCTTCATAAGTCATTTGGTATCCCTTATCTTTTAAAGCTCTATATAAGCGCTTATTAGCCGTTAAAAGAGGTTCGTTTTCAAGTTGTCCTGCTGCCAAATAAAAATGAGGTTGAGACGTATTAGGATTTATAGATGTAATTTGATTTTCAATCCACGGAATTTTATTTTCAAAGCCATCCTTTTTCCAATGTACGGATCCAGACATTGACAACACATTCCCGAAAATATGTGGATTTTGAAGAGCTGCATAAAAAGCTGCTAAGCCACCGAGACTGAAACCGGCAATTGTTGTATTCCTCTCTTCTTGATATACGTGATACTTAGCTTGAATCCACGGAAGTAATTCCTCCGTTAAAAATGTATTCATTTTATCGTTATAGGTTAGCTCTTCTAGCCGATCAACAGGATCTATAGCAACAGCTATACAAGACGGAATTTCTTTTTTTTAAATTAAATAATTGAGTGTTCTTGTGATTGAAAGGTCTTTAATAAAAGAATTCCCATCAAATACAATGAGAAGTTCATGAAGGTGTGAAGTTTGAGAATAATTATGAGGAGTATAAATATGAATCTTACGTGTATTATTTAAAGTTGAACTATAGAAAGAATATGTTTCAATTTCTCCAGATGGATAATGATTAGAAGAAAATCGACTATCATACGGCACTTTCATATCTATTTCTAACACGGATGCTTTATTGGCATCTTCTCCAAATACATTTCCATTAAATCGGTCTAGTCGGTACTGCTCACTACGCTTTATCCAATCATTTTCGAAAAAATCATTTACTGAAAAATAGTAAGTTGAAATAAAACGCTTATCCGTTCTAAACGTTCGATACCAAATATCTGTATGTAACAACCTTTGCAATTGATTTACAGACAGATCCCAACCAGGAAAACTACCGAATACATAGACGTTTTCAGTTATTTGATCCCCTAGCCAAATATACGTTATAAGCTTATACCGATTATCTACTGGACACTGTTCTATTAATGGCGTATTATTTGACTTTATTTCATACAAAAAAGTATAAAAAGCTTTCTCGTTTCCCTTTTTTAATTGATTATTCAGTTCCTCTAACTTTGGACTAATTATTGAAGTCATCCATCTTCCTCCTTTGAATTTCTTTTCACTAGATTGCTTTTATAAAATTTAGGATTAGGATGTTATTTATTTAGATGAGTTATTTATTAGAAAGTTTATCAATTGCCTGAATAGAAAGCTCCAACGCTTTTATCCGTCTTGTTAAAAGCGTTCTTTGAGGACTACCATCTTTAGACTTATCATAGGCTCTCTCAATTGATGGAAGCAAACCAGCAAGAACATTACGAGCTTCTTCTAACTCTTCTTGGCTATACCGATGACTTTCTTGATTCCACACGTTCTCTAACACTGCTAGCCCTATGCAAACGGCTTTAAGCCTTTTTTTCACTAAGGTAGTATTTGCTCCTTTTTGAGTCATCTGTGAAAAAGCATTTTCAAGTTTACGAATTGTCGATTGTAAAGATTTTATTGATTCCAATTTATCTATATTTGACACGTTTTCCATGTTAGTGCTGTCCCTTCTGCGTTTCTAATTTATTTTGTTTAATGTTTGATAAAATCGTTAAGAACTTGATTTCACTCGAAATATTTTAACATAAATAACTATATTCAAGTTGGACAATAACTTAAAGGAAAACGGCTACTAAACTTATTCTCCCTCCCTTACATCATTCTATATATAGTTCTTTCTTCTCATTAGAATTCCTATATAAACAAGTTGATAATATTGTATATTTTATGAACTAAAAAAACGCACAAGCTATTTAACCTGTGCGTCTTCGTCTTTATTCAGTAAGATAGTAAAGTAATAGTTTCCGGGCCTTGTCATAATTCATGAAATCTCTATACAAAATGGGATACTTCACAATTTCTGTTTCTATAAAACGATTTCCTTAGCCACTTAATTTGCTGAAACGTAATATTCTCTTCGTTTTCATTTAGTACAGAATTTAAAGTTGCTGCTGTATGCATCCAATAATAATTAAAATCAGCATTTATCACGTCATCTTCTGTAAATTTACTTTTTAAGTCTCGCTGCAATTTTCCTGTAGCACGATACGGAAACGGTTTATGCAGAGGACTATGCATTTTCTGCAATTCATTAAAAATAACCTTTTTTCCTAATATCAACGTCCCACCCCTTTATTTCTCCATCCAATTCAATAAATTTTCATAATGATTATGAGCATCCTTATACCCAAGATTATATAAATTAACGAGCTTTTCTTTATTTCTTTCTATTCCGCTTATAGGAAGCTGTGCGCTTGGCTGAATTACGTAAAAATTATCTTTTTGTTCGTTGTGATTCATATAAGATACAGTTTCATTATAAAAACGATAATGTTCTACTAAATGCTCTGCGATTTTTGGATATCTTCTATATAAAATTTTAGCTAGTCCAGAAAATTTATTACGCTGCTTCTCGTATCCTTCTGGCTTTGTCATTATAACAACGTTTTTTAAATAACCATCATTTTGCGCTTTAAAAACTGGAATAGGATCTATAATCCCTCCATCTAACAATTTTCGATTATCATATTCTACAGCAGGTGCTATAAACGGCACAGAGCTTGATGCACGAATAATTTTTAAAATATCATTTCCATGTTCTGTTTTATTATAATAAACTGCCTGTCCTGATTCGCAATCAGTCGTTCCGATTACAAACTGTTCATTTGAATTTAGGAAAGTTTGAAAATCAAACGGCACAATTTTGTTTGGTACTTCATCAAATAAAAAATCCATTCCAAATAATTCACGTTTTTGAATTAAGTTTCGATAAGATATATACCTGTGATCTGCTACTAGCTCTGTATTTACTTTCTTATTTCTTCCTTTTTGACGCGACAAATATGTTGCTCCCATACACGCTCCAGCGGATACACCGACTACATACGGAAAGAATAAGTCCCTTTCCATAAAATATTCGAGTACTCCTGCAGTATATAACCCTTTCATTCCGCCGCCTTCTAATACTAAACCGATATTTTTCATGCTATATCCCTCTGCTTCTGTTTTCTTAATTATATGTTAGCACAAGATTTTAGGATGAGGTTATATAAATTGGTTGCAATAATAACAAAAAACTATTGAAGCAATGTCATAATCTATTAGTCATTCGCATGGTACAATATAAGAAACTCATTCCACATATTATAAAGGAGGAATTTCATATGGGTTTATTTAGTGGTATTTTAGGAAATGCATCAAGTGCGAGTACAGAAAGCGTTGAACGTGATTTAGAAAAGATTATGCTAGATGATGAAAAAGTTGAGCATGCTTATAAATTAATTCGTGATTTAATCGTATTTACAAATCGTCGTCTTATTTCAGTAGATAAACAAGGAATATCAGGTAAAAAAACAGAGTATCATTCTATTCCTTATAAAAGCATTACACAATTTAGCATTGAAACAGCTGGGCATTTTGATTTAGATGCAGAGCTTAAAATTTGGGTATCTAGTATGGATGATCCAATTACGAAAGAATTTAAAGGTGACGATAGTATTTTAAGCATTCAAAAAGCGTTAGTAACATATACGACGAAATAGTTCATTTTTGTATATTTATTCGAATTCAAAATTACTAACCCGGACTTTTTGGAAAAATATACATTTAAATTGTATATTTAATCTAAAACAGTACAAAAAGGTAAAGCATTTAAAATGTGCTTTACCTTTCTTTTTTATAATAAATTAAAGTTGCTTTATCATTTAATTTCTTTTTAAATTCCGTTCTTATATATCCCATCTTTTCGTATAGAAAGCAATTTCGCTCTTCCTCTAAAATTGTAGCAAGCTCCAAAGTCGTTATTTCCGGAAACATCTCCTCGATTAAAATTAATACTTTTTGAGCAATTCCGTTCCCTTGATAGTTTGGAATAATAAACATCGGGCTGATCCAAAATTTAGATGCCCCTTCTTTACGTGATATACATATCGCCCCGACAAGATTCATGTTTACGAAAATTTTATAAAATCCACCGTCCAGATTATTTATTCTTGAAATTGTTTTTTCAATAAGTTCATTTGCCGGACTTGTTTCATAGTCCTTATACTTTTCTAATAATGAACTAAATGATTCTACTTGCATTTGAAATATAATCTCTGCATCAATTTCTGTCGCCTTCTCTAATGTTACCAATTTAAACGCTCTCTTAAAGAAGTAATATGAGCTGTATGATGACGACCGTGCCATGCATATAGTCCAATTGCAGCAGCAAGTTTTGTTTCTCCTGATTCAGGATGATTAAATGTCTTTTCTAAATCTGCTGGTTCTAAAGAATATAATAAGTTAACCCATCTTTTATGTAATGAATCTAGCATTACAAGTGAAACATCTACTGGTAATTTTGAGTCAGGTAGCTCTGCCCATTTTTCTTCTTTGTACGGTTTAATAGTTGGATTCTTTTCTGTCAGTGCTAATTTAAAGCGTATATAGCTATTCATATGACTATCAACAACATGATGAACAACTTGACGAACAGTCCATCCACCGACGCGATACGGTGTATCTAACTGCTTCTGATCTAAATTTTTTATCGCTCTTGCTAGTTCATTAGGTAAATCCTCAATTTCTTGAATCCATTTATCAATTATTTCTTCTGTAATAGTTCCTACATAAGTAAAATGACCTATTGGATAACGTAAATCCTTCATGTACATGTCCCTCCCTATTATCTTTAACCCTTAGCGGTCCTCCAAATATAATGTACGAAATTTACGTTTTCCCCGTTTAAATCTACAGTAGTTGTCTCCGCTTCCTTTTCACGAGAAAATCCGTTCTTTTCTAATACAATTTGTGAAGCTATGTTATTTGTTGTTGTCATAGCATGTATTTCATTAATTTCATAGACTCTTGCTTGAGCCAAAATCAATTTTACAGATGCTGCTGCAACTCCTTTTTTAGTAAACTTCTCTCCAACTCGGTAGCCTAACGACCCAATTCGTTTTTCCTTATCTACATCAACTAAATTGATACGTCCTACAATTTCTTTTTCTGTATTACGTATGAGATGAAAATAAGAAATCCCCTCAGTTTGTTCTTTTAATAGTTCGTCAAGTTGCTTTTGAAAGTATTCATACACGTAATAATTAGAGCCACGACTTGGTACCATTGTTTCAAAAAATGATTTGTTCGTTAGTTCAAAGTTAAATAAATCTTCAGCGTCTTGATTCTTTAATTGTTCTATGTATATTTTCATCCCGTTTACCCCTTCTTGATTTACTAACTGTTATACATTCTTTTTTAACCGATAATTTTCCTGCTATTTCTTTCGCATCAGTAATACAGCGAGTAGCACTTTCGGATGAAATAGGTGAAATGGACTACGAATTAAATTCATCACTCTTACTAATCGAATATAAACGTCAGAGTCACTTGCAGATAGTTGATATATTTGTTTCGTATACCATAGCTGAAATTTTTGCTTTATCGTTAATTTTCTTTTTAGCTGAGGATGACGTGATATTTCCGTTGTAGTCATTTCCCAAGGAGTTTGTATGATATTAGCAGTTTCTTTATAAAACTGCTGTGTAAATGCTTTATCAAGCCTTTGTCTCCGTTGTAAAAGCAACTGCAATCGGTGAGCTTCCATAGCCGCAACTGAAACTCCTTGCCCGAAAACGGGATCAAAACGACATTGTGCATCTCCGACTACTAACAAGCCTTCTGGTAAATGATTAACTAAATCAAATCGCCGACGTACTTGATAAGGAATTTTGTACGTTTTGATATCTGAAATTGCCTCCGCTTTGTTTAGAAAATCTGTCACGTTAGGGATTGATAGATTTTCAGCGAAATCATAAAACTCATCATCTGTTTGTGGTGCTTTCTCATTTGCGTATCCACTGAAAGTAACAAAATAACGATTATTCTCAATCGTTTGAATAAGTACACCATACGGATTGTCCGGGAAACTTGGAGACATTAGCATATTACAGCAGTCTAATTTCTCATTTTCTTTGAGTTTAAACATTTTAGTTGCGTAGAATAAATCGATACGCACTTTCTCTTCTTGCACTTCGATATTGTATTCACGTAACCACGCTATACTTTTTGAACCGAATCCACTCGCATCAACAACAATATCTGCTTGAATTTCTTCTTGCATGCCAGTCTCTAAACACTTAGCTTTTACTCCACATACTTTGTTAAGCTTTCCATCTACTAATAACCCTTCAACCAATGTTCCAAACTGAGTTGTAATATTTGAAATTTGATGTATTCGTTTTTGAATATGCCATTCAATCAAAAGCCTACTTTGTTGAATCATATGCACTTCTCCTATGAATGGCTGTTTCCATAAACCAAATTGATGCCATTTTATATCACGAGTAAAGTTATTTACGATGCTGCCTGCTTCTATTAATTCATTAGTAATAGTAGGAAACAATTCCTCGATTGTATTTTCTCCGCCTTTTAATAACACATGAGGATGATTACTTTGTGGAACTCTTTTTCTCAAAGCTTTTCCATCCCATCTTTCACCGACTTCTATAATGATTACTTCTTTAAAAGAAGTTGATAATGCTTTTGCTGCGAGTTTTCCTGCTATACTTCCGCCAATAACGATAGCCTTATTAAACATATTTTCCCCCTTAATGAAAAAAGATCCTGCCTTGTATGAATGAAACAGGATCTAAACGAAGAATTACGAAATTAAAACACATGAGTAAATTGCAACGTTAAAATTAAAATACCTAATCCCCATACGTAATACGCGAATACTTTTAAGGAGTGACGTTTTAAATATTGAATCATCCATGAAACAGCTATGTAACCAAAAAACGCTGCTGATAACGTGCCGACAATTAAAGATGTACTAGAAATAGATTCTGCTTTCCCTTGATAAACATCTACAAATTGCAAAATGATAGCTCCAACAATGGCTGGAGTTGATAATAAAAAAGAAAAGTAAGCAGCCGTTTCACGGTCTAGCTTCCTCCATAATGCAGCCACGATTGTCATACCAGAACGGGAAATTGCCGGAAAAATAGCAGCCGCTTGAAATGAACCGATGATAAATGCATCTTTATATGTAATGTCATCCATTTTTTTACGACCATTTTTTTGTTTATCGGCCATATAGAGAAAGAAACCTGTCACTAAAAACTCCCATCCAATGGTAATACCTGTTTTTGAAATATCTTCAAAGAAGTCTTTAAATAACAATCCGATTACAACTGCAGGTATCGTCCCAACAATAAGTAATAACATTAGTTTTGAAAATGGATTTTTAATTAAGTATATAAATTCTTTTTTGTAATAAATAAACACTGCAAGCAAAGTCCCGATATGCAGCATCGTATCTAAAAATAATCCAGCTTCATCTAATTGAAACAAATGCCTTCCTAAATAAAGATGTCCTGTACTACTAATCGGCAAAAACTCTGTTAAACCTTGTATTATCCCTAATATAAAAGCTTCTAACCAATTCATGATGGTCCCCTTTCTCGTTTGCTTGTACCAATATATGAAGGTTCAATTTTCGATATGAAAAAAACTATTTTTCTCTATGAATTTACTTTTATTTCATGGATATATATGTAAAAAGGAGTAAGGAGGGTTACTATGTGGCAACATACGAAATTCGGCAATGTATTACTGTGGGCAGGACCTATCCTTGTGTTTATAGGGTTATGTATGACAAATGTTATTTCAGATATTCCTTTTTTTGAAGGAAAGCATAAAACGCTTGGAATTATAATTTTATTTATAGGGCTTTTCTGTTTAATTGCTGCTAATCATTTTAAAAAAGGAGAAAGAAATGAAGAATGAAACACAAAAAAACAATCCTAGTATATGTGCTAGGATTGTTTTTTTTACTTATTTATAAAACACTTTATCAACGTTATATTTCGCTTTGTACTTATTAATGATGTATGTTTCGTAAATTTCTCTTTCAGTTGGATCTTCTACGATACATGCATCGATACGGTATACTTCATCACGATTATTTTTGATTGGTGAAACATTATCTTCAAAATGCTTTTTAATACGTTGTCTAATTTTACGAGCTTTACCTACGAAAAGAAGTTCGTCATTAATATTGTAAAACATAAAAATGCCGCCTTTATCTCTAGGGAACAAGTGGAAATCGATAAAACCGTTAATTGGAGTAATTAATGGCTCGTCTCCTTTAATAACTTGGTTACGTTCAGTAATTGAAACATCAGCTTCAGGAATATTAATTTTAATCAAGTTCATTCACGTCCTCTTTTATTATAAAGATAAATAATAGCATAAGTATGTAAGAAAAGCTATGTTAAGAGAGATATTTCATTTTATAATTCAAATATTATAGGTATATCATGTAAACTTTTTCTCCAAATCATATGATCGTTTGATTCGCCCCAATAATCCTTCAGCATATAACTAGGTTTTCCAAACTTTTTTGTCCATATACTTTGTGCTTTTTTGTATCCGCTATCTAAACAGCATTCGGTTATTCCTCTGCTAAGTAATGTAAGATACATTGTATTTAGTAGTAAACTCCCTATACCTTTTCTTTGATACTCCGGAAGTATAAATACAGTTCCTATTTCATACAAATCCTTAAGTGCACCGTCTGTACAACTATTAATCAATGTACTTGCTGGACCGATTTCAATCGTTCCAATGATTTTATCGTTACTTGTATCTATTGCTAATAAAAAGTAACGACTTTCTCCATTACTATCAAAATCATTTTTCAAATATTGCTTTTTCGTGTTAAGTTCATTTTCTATGTCATCTAATAATTGGGATAACCCTTCATTTTTATATGTATTCGTAATAACTATACGGAAAAACAAGTATAGTTCATCTATATCATCCGAATTCGGCCTTCTAATTTCAACGTTATACATAGCTTACATCTCCAATCTTTGAAAATATATGAGACCTTCTAATTTCAACGTTATACATAGCTTACATCTCCAATCTTTGAAAATATATGAGAAAGTGTATTCGTTCAAAAAGATTTTATACAATTGTTAAGACCATACTTTATATACTCTATTCATTATTATTCTACACAGCTCTGCATAGATCCAGCAGTATAGAAAACTCAGTATAAATATTAATGTAATAACTTTTATATCCATAGTCGTATGAATAGTAGGACCAAGTACAGGAAAGCGGAATATATCGAGAATGATCATAATTCCTATAAGTAGACATATCGCTGAGAAGGAAATTACCCAAATCCTCCTCTTGAATTGTAAAAAGGATACTCCTAACGCTATACCTAATAATCCTGTAGTAAAGGGAAAGACAATTAGTTCACTTGGCTCAATAATGAATAATAGGAAAATAGTAAGAATGTAAGAAAGTACTCCCTCACGAATAGAATAACAAATAGCCAGAAAAATCGGTAGCGTCGCGAAAGGACTAATAAATAACCCGATTCCAGGGATTAAGTTCCCCGCAGATTGAAAAATAGCAGCAAATGAACCGAGTAATGCTGTAATGACTAACCTACTTGCAGGCGTCACCTTTCTTTTATGAACAAAATTCGCATCCTGCTCTATCATCCATTGATACCAATAGCTTCTAAAGCGATTCATCAAATTCCCCCCTAAAGAGACCTAATTCACCACTTTCTATTTTTATTCAAATACTTATTGGTTATGTTTTACTTTCTGCTTGTTAGGAATCACTATACAATAGATGTTTATCCATAGAAGGTTTTTTAAGAGGCGCTAAGTCGTGCGTTTGAAAAAGTATGAATTCCATATATTTTTAGACTAAGAGTTTATACCGTATCATGGAACAATTTCAAAAATAGTACCTTTGTTAAAATCCGTTACTTTCATAGATCCATAAACCCCTAAATATAATCTAGTTTGATCTCCGTTTGTTCCCAAGCTCATATAATAAGCTGCTTGAGAACCAAAATCATAATTGGTTTCAATAACATGAAAATCATTACGTTTCCCGTCTAGAGCTGCTCTAGTAAAAGCTAACACTCCCTTTACTGGAGATTGAAATTCTTCTTTCTTAGCAAGATCAGTAAACACGATACTACCAGTTAAACTAGGAATTGTAGTTCCCATATATGGTTGTACTCCTGTAAGTGAGGTTCCTCCAAACTTATCTGCTCTGGAATCTTTATGAAAATAACTAATTAGGGGCTGTATGCGCCTCACTGATGTTTCTATTGTTTCATTATAATAAGCCATTGTTCTCTCATCCAAAGTAGGATTCTCAGAACAGTGCCTTATAAAAGAAGTAGGAAATTCTCCTTCCCATCCTCGCCAACCAAAATTAATAAATCCATCTTGATTGGGAGTGGATCTCATTAAATGCGTTTGAACAAGTTCGGTAACCGGTATGGGTTTATAATGAACAAACGAAAAAATAGACTCTACAATATCCTGCCCGACATTTCCAGCATATTTGATATACTGATTATAAAACCTTTGAAATGAAATACCTGTTATATTCCGAACTCCTTTCGCAATTACGGTAAGTGTTTCTTGTATAGATAAAGGAAACTCATTAAAGCGTGTAACTACTGGAGGGTTATTTATGAATGTATTTTTACTTACATCAATTTCAATTATTTTACCCGCTATTTCTAAATCATCCTGGCTTAAATTAAATGGATCATAACCCGATCCACCATCTCCATTTGTAAAAACAAGTTTTCCACTCTCAGGTGAAAAATTTAAACTATTGACTCCGTTATGATTAAAAAAGGGCCTTCTTATGTTAAGTAATGTCCGTCGTTTTTGAGGTTGACTATGTGATTGTAAAATCCATTCCTCAACCGTATCAATATGATCATATTGAGTATCTCTATTTACCCACTTTAAGTTTAAAGTTTTCGGATCACACGGATTAGGTTTAAAAGGTTCAGAAAGGGCACCCGGACCTTGAGTGCCAGCTACTGAATAATGAAGGTAAAATAAACCGTTTTGATAAAATTGTGGATGAAACGCTAGTCCTAGCAATCCGCGTTCATCATAACCGCTACTAGTGACACCTTCTTCAAACGTGCCTAATTTGATAATTCGCGGGCGAATATCTAAAAAAGTCCTTATAACTCCGTCTCCTATGTAAAAGATTTCTCCTACCTGGGTGGCAATGAATAACCTTTCAATTGAGTCACCTGGTAGTATAGTTGTTTTCAAAACAGTAGGTAAATTGAACTTACTTGCAATGGGTCGTAAACTAACCTTAACTTTTGTCAACTTACTTTACACCCCTTTAATTGCCTTTTATTAAAAGAATATGATTAGAACGGTTCAATTAGTATCTAATTAGGGACTAGGGACTTGGATACTATTTCTGACTGCGCTACTTTTCCTGCTTCTCCATATAACTACGCATCCGTCGCATATATTCAGGTGCGTCCATTGGATTCCCTGCGATCATTTCAATTATACAGAGTCTTTTGGTACTTTCCTTTTCAGCATGGATTATAGCCTGATCAAGCTCTCCATAGGTCCGGACCGTAACGGTAAACGCGTTACCTCCAAAAGCTTCGGCCAGCTTGGTGTAAGACCATCGAGGGATTTGGTTGTACTTTTGATCCTCTGTTTTGACATTTAAATATCTCTCGATTGTATAACCATCGTTGTTCAAAACAAAGATTATGGGCTTGCAGCCGTAATAGAGCATAGAACTGATTTCCTGTGCCGTTAGCTGCAGGGCACCGTCACCTGTAAACACCAATACTCGGCGTTCCGGCGCGGCCATAATAGCACCAAACGCCGAAGGGATTGCGTAACCGATGGACTGCCATCCACCTTGTCCAATATATGTTACATTGCCCGGCAGTCTGACCTCTCCCATTCCATAATAAAACGTTCCGGTCTCGGCGATTACAATATCCCCATCTTTCAGCATGCGCTGAAAACGCGGATAATAGCCGTCCGCCAATAGAGGTCCGTCGACATTAGTTGTTAATTGATCGTAAGGAAATGAATTTTTTTCTGTCAAACCTTTGCCCGTATAACTCAATTTCTGAACGGCAAGTAGCATGTCGGCTGCAAGAACATTCAGATATTCCGCCTCAGCGATTTTAACTATATCTGGTTGAATATTGACAGTTATCAGCGGGTTCAGCTTTGCGGTAAAACTTGCGGTGTTTGTGTCCGCCCATACCATGCCAATCGCAATGATACAATCTGCATTCTCCACCGTACTTTGGACTTCAGTCCTCCCGAAAGAGCCTAGATACATTCCGATATAATTTGGGTGGGCCTCATCGAATCCTCCCTTCCCGTACATCATCGTTACAACAGGCACATTCATTGCATCGGCCAGTTGCCGAGTTGCTGTCTGAAGGCCGAAGCGCATAGTTTTCACATCCACCAAGATAACTGGTCGGTGGGCACGTTCCAAAAGCGGACGGACATGATTCACTGCAGCCTGAAGGGTATTCGGGTTGGATGCTGGACGTGGCGGTACTGGCTCTGCCCAGACTTTAATCGGCTTGGCCACTAAATCATTAGCCACAACCAGGTATACCGGCTTTTTCTTTTCCTTAGCAATGCGAATCGCAGTCTGAATTTCAATCTTGGCATTTTCTGGCGTAAGGACCGCGGTATATGCCGTAATCTGCTCATACACCTTGCGAAAAACGTCAAAATTCCCATCCATTAAGGTGTGATGTATCAGCTTATGCTCTTTTTGGTCCTTCTCAGGAGGCGCACCCACAATGTGTATAATTGGTACATGCTCGCTGTTGGCTCCCGCTATCGCATTGCATGCGCTGAGCTCCCCGACCCCAAATGTCGTAATAAGAGCCGATATTCCTTTGATTCTTGCATAGCCATCTGCAGCGTAGCCCGAGTTTAGTTCATTTCGTCCTTCTATAAAACGGATGCCGTTATAACACTCCAAAGTATCAAGAAGTGTAAAATTATAGTCCCCTGCGACACCAAAAATTTCGGTAATGCCCTCGAGTTTTAGGCAATCGAACAAATACTGGCCAACCGTTTTTTGAGCAGGTCCCCTTTGTAAACCAAAGTTGCCCGTATTAATCATGTTGTCCATCGCTTGCTCACTCCTTATCCATTTCTTTTTAATAGTACTACCCTTTTTGATAATGCCCTTTAATTAAATCGGTTATCCGTTATGCAACAATTAATGGGGAAGATTTTTGTACAACCATATATTACAACTACATTCTTCGTATTTTATATATCATCAATAAAGAGTTCAGAAAACCCATAAATAAAAAAACGAGTGCTGTGAAGAAACGCACTCATTGAAAGGAATTTACCATTCTCGACGATTATCGCGATCACAGTCACGATCATGATTACGTCTGCGACGGCATTCATCACAATCGCAGTCACGGTCACGTCTACAACGACGGTCATCACAATCTCTATGTCTGCGTCTGCAGAACATTAAATCATCCCAAAATCTATCACAATCTCGGTCACGTCTGAAATTACCATTACATCCCATAAATATAATTACCTCCTCTTAACTCTTGGATTCATCATATTCTATGCTAAAAAACAAAAACAGCTTGTTTACTAGTCTATTTTCTGCATTTTAAAGTAATAATATTATTATCTAATCTTTAAATTTCAAATAGAACCTTAAAAATGATAAAAACCCACGAAGAAAATGAATTTTCACCGTGGGTTTTAGTTATTTAAATGGACTTTCGGGACACCTAACTCAAGAAGCATCCGCACCTTCAAACTGACTATTATAAAGCGAAGCATAGAAACCATCAGCTTTTAATAACTCTTCATGATTACCTTGTTCTACAATATCCCCGTCTTTCATGACAAGGATTAAATCTGCATCACGTATTGTTGATAATCTATGAGCGATAATGAAGCTTGTTCTACCTTCCATAAGGTTTTCCATCGCTTTTTGAATCAGTACTTCTGTACGAGTATCAATGGAGCTTGTTGCTTCATCGAGTATTAATATTTTCGGATCCGCTAGAAGGGCGCGTGCAATTGTTAGTAGTTGCTTTTGTCCTTGGGATACGTTGCTTGCTTCTTCGTTTAGTTCCATTTGATATTTATTTGGTAATGTTTTTACGAAGCTGTGAACGTGAGCTGCTTTCGCTGCTTCAATTACTTCTTCGTCTGTAGCATCGAGTCTACCGTAACGTATATTTTCCATGATGGAGCCGTTAAATAGCCAAGTGTCTTGCAGCACCATACCAAACATGTTGCGTAGGTCTTCTCGCGTGAAGTCTTTTATATCGTGACCGTCGATACATATTGCACCGCTATTTATGTCATAGAAACGCATTAACAGTTTTACAATCGTTGTTTTACCAGCTCCGGTTGGTCCGACGATTGCTACTTTTTGTCCAGGTTTAATGTTAGATGAGAAATTATTGATGATGATCTTATCTGGATTGTATCCAAATTGAACATCTTGGAAGGTAACTTCTCCTTGAACTTTTTGCAGCTTCACTGGATTTTCTGCTTCTGGCACTTCCTCTTCTTCTTCTAAAAATTCGAAGACTCTTTCTGCAGCAGCTGCAGTGGATTGAAGTACGTTCGCGATTTGCGCTACTTGAGCGATTGGTTGCGTAAAGCTTCTAACATATTGCACAAAGGCTAAAATGTCTCCAACTGCGATGGTTCTCTTTACCGCAAGCCATCCGCCTAAAATAGATACAGCGACGTAACCGATATTACCGATAAATGTCATAATCGGCATCATCATTCCAGATAAAAATTGAGATTTCCATGCGGAGTGATAAAGGGTATCATTTACCTTTTCGAATTTTTTTACTTCTTCTTCTTCTTTGTTAAAGGCTTTTACGATATTGTGACCACTATAAATTTCTTCGACCTGACCGTTTACGTGTCCTAAATATTCTTGCTGGGATTTGAAGTATTTTTGTGATCGTTTTACGACTGCCATGATGAGAATCATCGATACTGGCAATATTAAAAGCGCCACTAATGTCATTTGCCAGCTGATGGATAACATCATGATAAGTACACCGATGATTGTAATAACGGATGTGATGATTTGCGACATACTTTGGTTTAACGTTTGGCTCACCGTATCTATGTCATTTGTAATTCTCGATAATACTTCGCCGTGCGTTGTTTTATCAAAGTAATTCAGCGGCATACGATTAATTTTTTCGTCGATTTCTTTTCTGAAGTTATAAGATACTTTTTGAGCTACTCCAGAAATAATGTACCCCTGGATAATACCAAACACAGTGCTCAGTATATATAATCCAAGAAGTAAAATAACAATGTTTCCGATATAGGTAAAGTCAATGGCCGCACCGGGTGCTCCTGATACTTTGCTTACGAGTCCTTCGAAAAGTTTTGTTGTCGCATTTCCTAAAATTTTTGGACCAACGATTGTAAAGGCTGCACTACCGATTGCGAAAAGGATAACGACTAAGATTGATAATTTATAGGGCTTCAAGTATTGAAGGAGTTTATTCATCGTTCCTTTGAAGTTTTTTGCCTTCTCAATCTTTCTCATGCCGCCGCCCATAGGACCGCCACCGCCAGGACCAGGACCACCTTGTTTTCTATTTTCTATTTTTTTATCACTCATGATGACAACTCCTCTCTTGAAAGTTGTGATAAAGCAATTTGCTTATAAACTTCACAGTTTTCCATAAGCTCTTCATGAGTACCAGTTCCAACTATTTTTCCTTCGTCAAGTACAATGATCTTATCGGCATTCATGATTGTGCTGATTCTTTGGGCAATAAGTAAAACAGTACTTCCTGTAATCTCATTGTTTAAAGCTCTGCGCAATGCTGCGTCTGTCTTAAAGTCAAGAGCTGAGAAACTATCATCGAATATGAAGATTTCCGATTTTTTCGTAAGAGCACGTGCAATAGAAAGTCTTTGTTTTTGACCACCGGAAACATTCGTACCACCTTGTGATATTTCTGTACGGAAGCTTTCAGGTTTTTCGTTAATAAACTCCATAGCTTGCGCGATTTCTGCCGCTTTTGCGAGTTCTTCTTCAGTTGCTTCTTTCTTACCGTATTTCAAATTACTCTCGATTGTACCTGAGAATAGAACTCCTTTTTGCGGTACATAACCAATTTTCTCTCTTAATTCCTTCTGAGATACTTCTCTAATATCCGTGCCATCTATTAATATTTGGCCGCTTGTGACATCGTAAAATCGTGGAATTAAGTTGATTAATGTTGATTTACCACTACCTGTACTTCCGATGAAAGCTGTCGTTTCACCAGGTTTTGCAGTAAAGGTGATATTGGAAAGCACATCTTCTTCTGCACCTGGGTATCTAAAGCCAACATTTTTAAATTCAACGTAACCTTTCTTGTCTGAAGCAAATGTTTTCGGCTCTTTTACATCACTAATGGTAATGTCAGTATCTAAAACTTCTGCGATACGTTGTGCGGAAACTGAAGCACGCGGAACCATAATAGATACCATTGAAATCATTAAGAAGGCCATGATGATTTGCATTGTATATTGCATAAATGCCATTAAATCACCAACTTGCATATGTCCCATATCCACTTGGTGTGATCCAACCCAAATAATAAGTACAGTAACGGCATTCATGATAAACATCATCATTGGCATCATAAATGACATTAAACGGCTTACAAATAAATTTGTGTTTGTTAAATCTTGATTTCCTTTTTCAAATTTCTTTTCTTCATGTTTTTGATTATTAAAAGCACGAATAACGAGCATACCTGTTAAAGATTCACGAGTGATTAAGTTAATTTTATCTACTAACTTTTGGATACGCTTAAACCTAGGAATCGCGATGCTAAATAAACCAATGACTAAGCTTAAAATCGCGATTACCGCAACTGCGATAATCCATCCCATTGAAAGATCTGTAGTAAGTACTTTAATAATGCCGCCGATACCTAAAATTGGTGCATAGAATACAATGCGAAGCATCATAACCATAAGTGTTTGAACTTGCTGGATATCATTTGTACTTCTTGTAATTAGAGATGCAGTGGAAAACTTATCAAACTCCGCATTCGAGAAGTTTGTAACTTTCCGGAATACTTTCTTTCTAAGGTCTCTGCCGAGTCCAGCAGCTACTTTTGCAGCAAGTAAACTCACGATAACGGTAGCTGCCATACTTACTAAGGATAAAAGCAGCATTTTCCCGCCGGAAGTAAGAATGAAATTAGATTGAAGCTTATCTATATTGATACCGATCTTTTTATACTCATTCTCAATGAATGAAACGGCTGATTGTGTTACCATGCTGCCTGGCATATTCTTAAACTTTTCATCTGCCTTTTCTTTCATTGCATTGATTTGATCTTGAGGAAGTTTCGCAATGATTGCAAAAGGATCTGTATTTGGCGGAAGCTTCGCTGGTGTTTTGTTGTCACCCGTCGCAGCAGGAGGGAAAGCAGATGCGCCTCCTTTTTCAATTCCTTGTGTAATTAACATTGGTTTCCCAAAGATATTGTTAAGTTCGTTAATTATATTTTTATCTTCTGTATGTAGCTTATAAAGCGGCTCTTTATCAAGATGTGGATAATCTTTTAAGTCATTTTTTAGTTCACTTTGAGAGAGGTTGTTCTTATCTAAAAGCGCATAGTTGTCAGCTACTTTTTTCTTCTCATTTTCATTCATAAAGAGCGTAAGTTTATCCATTTCACTTTTACGAATAACCTCAGGTACTGCATTTTCTACACCTTTTTGTTGAATCCCTACATTGACAATGTTAGACATATAGTCTGGCAGTGATAGATCACATACTGCCTGCACAGTTAAAAGACATACAACTGCAATGATGGAAGTAACAAATGGTTTTAAATGTTTAATGATCTTTAACATTTAATTCATCTCTCCATTTTCCTTATCTAATTTTTTTAGTTTTTACTCCGTTTCTCTCCTTTATTCTTCGTATTCTCAGTAATTCATTCTAGCAGCTCTTTACGCATTTTCGACCACAGATTAATTTTATGACTATATGAAGATATAATGCAACTTTTAGAGAGAATAGACTTACCTTTGATCAAACATGTTTATAAACCAACATAACGTACAGGAAATCGGCTTTTCTCTTGTCGAAATTTACTTAGCATACAGTGGTCATATATTTTCAAGAATAACGGAAGAATATATAGAAAATGCTACATAAATGTGAAGTTTGATCAACTTAGGGGGGACAACCTTGTTCAATCAGATAGTAAAAGCTGTACCCAATTTATTTACGATTGGAAATTTATTGTGCGGTGTTTTTTCAATTACCATGAATATGAGTGACTATTTGGAAGTAGCCTCCATTTTTATTTTCTTTTCAGCTGTTTTAGATCTCCTTGATGGAAGAATTGCGAGAAAATTAAAAGTGAACAGTGAGTTTGGTGTACAATTGGATTCCTTAGCTGATATTGTTAGTTTCGGAGTTGCGCCTGCACTTCTATTTCATTCGATAGCAACACCATCTATTTTAACTTCTTTGGCATTTATCCTTTTCCCAACGATGGGTGCTTTAAGATTAGCTAAATTTAGTGTAAAACCAACCATTGGATATTTTAAGGGATTACCTATTCCAGCTGCTGGATTACCATTGGCCGGTATGGGATTATTTTCATATAGCAATGCATGGATTACATTAATCCTCGCTCTCTTAATGGTAAGTCCAATTAGGTTTAAAAAACTTTAATTGGGATCCCGTCTATCGCTTTAATTTCATTTGTGGAACGGTTCGCTAACATCCATCAAGTTGAGGGTTTTGATGTTATTCATCATTTTACGAATGCAGCGATGGGACAGACTTTAAAGAGCTTACCTATTGTAATTGCTCATAATAGATTGTGAAATTGAATAGCCTCCAGTTTTTGAGGCTATTGTTAATATTTCTGATATGTATAAAAAGAAATGATATTCTCCTCTATATTGAACGAATCAACCTTTTTTCTCTAATACCTCAAACGATAAAAATGCACTTCGTTGCTATAAAAGGCAAAAATTTTTCGTTTTGTGGGTTATCTATTTTCTTAGCTTGATAGCGATGTGGTGGTACCTGTTTAAAAGAACTCCTACCTCCCCAAATACTTAGTTACTCCCAAATAACATGACAAAAAGATTAGGAAATCACTCCTAATCTTTTTGTTTATTACTATTCCATTGCCCCAGCAACATCATAATCATTTAAATCTAATTCAATCGGTTGCCCTAACGCAAGTTTAGCAAGTTCTGATCCTAAGTATGGACCTGCTGTTAATCCTGAAGCACCTAATCCGTTCGCAATGAGTATGCCTTCAAAATTAGGTAGTGGTCCAATAACAGGTAAGAACCCTGGTGTAAACGGTCTAAAGCCAACTCTTGTTTCAACCATTGTACCATCTTCTAAACCAGGCGCTACTGTTAACGCTTTATGGAATACTTCATGTAAACCACCAGCTGTTACACGGTGATCGAAACCAGTATCATTCTCATGCGTTGCACCAATTACGACATGGCCATTGTCAAATGTTAAAATATATTGATCGTTCGGTGGCATAACAACTGGCATATTTTCTGTTGCTGTATTTTCCATTTGCAAATGAACAATTTGTCCTTTTTGGAACGTAACTAAGAAATTAATTCCTAATGGGTTCAAGATTTCGTTCGCCCATGCGCCTGCAGTTACCATTACCTTTTCCGCTACAATTGTTTCGTCATTTACTTTAACTCCCGTGATATGATTCCCTTCACGGACTAATACTGCATCACCTTTTATGAAAGTTGCACCATGTTTTTTCGCAGCGCTTATTAATGCGTTGCGTAATAATCTTCCATTTACTCGTGCAGCGCCACTAATATGAACAGAACTATATTCTTCCGATAATGCTGGGAATAATTTTTTCGTCTCTTCAGCTGATAAGCGAGTGATTTCACCAATCTCCGGTGCATCTTCACGGCGTTTATACGCTCGCTCTTCCATTTGATCTAGTTTTTTCTCATCAGTATGTAAACTAATTGCACCTACACGGTTGTAACCTGTATCCGTTTCACCGTCTTCTTCTAATTGCTGAATTAACGAAGAATAGTAACGTGCACCGCCTTTAACGATTTTATACCATGCTTTATTACGACGTTGCGACAGCCACGGACAGACAATACCTGCTGCTGCATCAGTTGCTTGACCTAAATCTTGACGATCTACAATAGTAACCTTCGCACCAGCCTTAGCAAGATGATAAGCAGTAGATGCTCCTAAAATTCCAGCTCCAACTACAATATACGATTTCATTTCAAACACCTTTTCTCTTTTGCTAATTATTTAAATATAAGAACATACTTTAGTATACTGAAAGGAATCCTTTTTTCAATGTGTTCAACGTAATTAATTGTTGCATCATTGTGACGTTCCTAATCGTTATTTTTTCTTCTTACGGAATAATTCAATTGTTTTATAGCCTTGTGAAAGGATTTCAATCATTTTCTCAAGACGTTTTTCACGTGTTTTTTCTTGTTTTACAGAAAATAAATTACGTGCCCAATCTTTTTGATATCCAGGAGTTAAACTTTGATAAAATTTAAGTTCAGTGGGATGATTAGCCAATAATGCTTCCACATCTTGAATTCGATCAGCATAATCAGCAACACATTGACTTGCAGCAGGCGTTTTCTTTGCTTTTTTCTTTTCACGTTTTAAACCAACAACAGTGAAAACGTCATCCATACTTACCATTCGCGCAAATTTAATATCACTATTTCCTACATATCCATCTTCTCCAACATTTAACGCTGGAAACATTTCATCACGATGAATAAAAGTACTGTAACGAGCATTACCTTTTTTCGGATAAGCAAAAAAGACATAACCTTTCTCAAGTAACAACTCTTCATTTTTAATAATGAAATTTGTATGCTCTACCATCTCATCAAGCGTTTCTACAAAAATAAAAACAGCATCATGCTCTTTAGAAAATGTAGTTGGTTTATCTCCAAACACTTCATAATCGTTCGGTTCGTTAATAACCACCATATTCGTATACTTATTAAGTTTCAATTTATCGATAACTGACATAATAATCTTCCTCTACATTCAATATTCATTTTATATATTTTTTATACTGTTCTAGTGTATTATATCTATTAAGAAAATCAAACTTTAAATTGAGAACGGAATCTACTTGGCTCGAAATAACAAAATAGCCGATTCCAAATAGGAGTCGGCTATTCACTTTTTCATAGTTCAATATTAAAAAGTGAATGTAATAGTTCTCTATATTGATTCCCTGTAATTTCACGCTTACTTTTTTCTCCGTAAATAATTTCAGTTAAACTAGCATTCGTTAAGGAAACATGACCAGAATCCGTCAACTTTACTGCAATCGGCCCTTTATTGAAAATAGACTTCTCATCTTCTATCACCTTTTTTTGAACCTCATTTACAATTGACTCATCAATAACATGATTATAAAAAGCATGACAGACTTTCCACTCTTCATCAACATCCATTCTTTCTAAAACATAGTTTCCTTTGCTTGTATCTTTCCGTCTCACACGGTACATGCCGTTTTTAGAAGAAACCGGTTGCCCAGAAAACGGAACTGGAACAAGAGGTACCAACGAAGCAATCCCTACATCAATTAAATATGTTTCATTATCAAAATTTATAATAATAGTAATATGTCCGTCCTCAAGTGCCCATGCATTAATATCATTTTTATAAACTGTTCCTAATGCTAGCTGAGCATTAAAACCACAGTCTTTTAAAAAATAGTAGAAAAGAGTATTTGATTCATAACAAAGCCCGCCACGCGAACTTGTTAATATTTTCTTCTGTAAGTTCTCTTTTGAAATTTCATTTGTATTACCTGCTATAACATCTAAATTTTCAAACGGTATTGTATGCGCAAATGCAAAAAGCATTGTACTTAATTCTTCAAATTTCACTTCAGTATGTTTTTCAAAGTTCAATCTTTTAAAAAGCTGATCTTGTAAACTTGTCATATTCAGCACCCCTTAAAAATTATAAGTTAAACTAATATATGCTGATTGTAAATTTTATGAGGTACTGTATCCATGCATATTTACAGTTACTGTACCGGTACAAACTCCGAAAACATATTTGTATCAGAATACAAATAAGAGGCACCATAACGGATGCCTCTTTCGAAATACACTTTATATCATTTACTTCAATGAGCTTAACTTTTCAATTGCTTGTTGTTCAGTTGCTAAATAAAAAATATCATTACCTTTATTACATTCAAAAATAAAGTCTTTTAAGCTTTTACTAGTGTACATAGAGAAATCTCCAACGATAGCAATCTTTACTCTGTAATTTATAAACTTTTGAAGAATATCACCCGCAAGACGTGTTTTTAAGTCAAAGAAACTTTCACTTATTAAAGATTTGTGGATAATAATACGCTTTGAATCTACTTCATATTGAACTGTTGCCAAAAGATCTAATGCAGATTGAACATCAGATATTACTAACGTATCGTTTCTTACGACAGCAATATTTATTCCGCCGGTTACTATTTTCTCTAATTCCATAGTCTCACTCCTCTATAATTTACACATCATGTAGTAAACATGCTTTGCAGCTCTTCATATTGATCATGGCTCAAAATTCCCTCTATACCATTTAGCCCTTACTTGAGTGATACGTATTACATCATGAAAATGGATTCTTTTATCTTAACTACAAATATAAATATAGTTTTATACTTCTCATACGGTCAATGAAATTAAGGATAATCTATCTTTTAAATATTTTTGAAAATTCATCTCTCCAAATTGTTTTTACTTGTTATAAAAATATTGTGGAGTGACATAACTTAACAAACTATCCAAGGTATTAATCTCGGCATATGGTTTTATTTCGGTAGTATTCGTGATCATATGAGGGTTAAACCATATACCCTTTATATTTACATTTTGACAACCAGCAATATCCTTTTCTAAGTCATCTCCAACAAATAATACATCTTCTGATTGTACATTTAGCTTATTTAACGCTAATTCAAATATGCGTTTGTCAGGTTTACTAAATCCCGCTTCTTCAGAAATAATGATTGTATCAAAATAACGATTCAAATTCGTGTTAATTATTTTTGCTTTTTGCCTCTGAGTTGAGCCATTTGTTATAATTCCAACTTTAATATGTGACTTTATAGTATTTATGATATTAATAGTTTTTTGGTTTATAGAAAAACATTTTGGGAAATTATTATTCCAAAAGTCTTGAATGTAATTGCGTGGTAATCTATATTTCGGTGGGAATTCATCAAATAATGATTCCAAAACCTTTACTTTATCGCTGTCGCCATAGCTTTTTTTATCATATCCCTTGAATTTCTGTAACATTTCGTTTTTTACTGAATGTTGTTCAACATCCCCATAAAACTCCTCTAAAATAATGGAAAACAGTTTATCTACTGCCTTATCCCTATCAAGTAACGTATCATCTAAATCAAATAGTATTGCTTTATAACACCTCAAATAATTTCACAACCTTTCTCGCATTATATAAATAATCCCTAGTTCATACCTTTAAACTTTTGGTTTCCCCAGAGAATTGTTATTTAGGCGATTAACGATTAAACAGAGCACTCGATAAAAAACTCCAAAGTTTGTGGCACGCGCTCTAGTATTTCGGTAGCTTCTTTTATATTGAAATTCATTTCCTTTTCCCCTTCTAGTAAAGTATCGAAAGTATATTATCAAACAGTTAAAAAAACTACATACAATTTACATTATTATACATTATTTTTTTGTAAATATTAATCGTTCAGCTTTTTATATGATAAGTTTTTTCAAGCACACAAATATTTCTCCATAAAAAAGGAATATGGGTAATAATCCTTTTTTACGGAGAATACACAATCTTGAAAATGGAGTTAATACGTTAAACGTCCTATGAAGTTTCCTACTGTATCTCCACATAAACTCCAGATAGTAAGGCTATAATGACTACCAGAGGTGATATTATGAAAAACTATCATATTCTCGTGGTAGAAGACGATCAAGAAATTCAGGAATTAATTAAACAATTTTTAATGACACAACAGTATACAGTTGTAGTTGCATCAGATGGATTAGAGGGTATGACACAATTTAATAAGCAATCCTTTGATTTAATTCTTCTAGATGTAATGATGCCCAATCTTAATGGATTTGAAGTATCCAAGATGATTCGAAGTCAGTCAAACGTACCAATTATTATGCTAACTGCATTGGAAGAAGAGGAAGATCAAATGAAAGGGTTCGATCTTGGAATCGATGATTATATAACAAAACCCTTTTCGTTTCATGTTTTGATTAGACGAGTCGAAGCTGTACTTAGAAGAAGTTATGATAAAAATGTAAATAATCATTTGGTATTTAAAGAAGTACGTATCGATGTTGATGCATATAGAGTATATGTAAATGACGTTGAAATTTTATTAACGACAAAAGAGTTTGAAATTCTACAACTACTATTTCAAAATGAGAGAAAAGTACTCACAAGAGAAAATATCGTAGAAAAAGTTTGGGGGTACGATTATTTTGGAGAAACACGAATAATTGATACACATATTAAAAACCTACGTAAAAAGTTAGCTATCCCTTATATTAAAACAATAAAGGGTATTGGTTATAAAATTGATGAATAGTATTGTGAAAATCATGAAGATGAAGCAAATTACTTATAAACTCTTTATGACTACCTCTTTCATTTTGTTATCCTTTGCAGTATTGATTTATTTAACTTTATACTTCTTTCTCCCTACGTTTTATGAGCAATACAAAACAGATCAACTTCAAACAGGGATAAAAGAAATCATTGATAAATCTAAAGATCTTACGTTTCAAGATGCGATACCACTTTTTGATGAATATGCAAAAAAAAATAATGCGATGCTTTATCTTCAAAATAATGAGGGAATAATTAAATACTCTCCTTCATTTTCTTTTACTCAAAATGGTTCGCAAACAACAGTAGTTACTAGGGCCACACGGTTCGAGAATGCAGGTACCCTTAGCAATTCATATAACGTTACGAAACCAATTCAATTCCAAGATGGTAGTTTAACGCTTATAGTCTTTGCTACATTTCAACCAATTGATGAAGCTTCACAGGTTTTAGTACGCTTTCTCCCCTATATTAGTATCATTGTACTCATAATTGGTGTAGGGAGTGCTTATTTCTATTCCAGGTTTATTACAAAACCACTTATTTATATTAATGAGGGTGCACAAAAGATGGCAAATTTAGATTTCTCCGAAAAAATTGAGGTTCGCTCTACAGATGAGTTAGGAGAATTATCTAATAGTTTGAATGACATGTCTATTAACTTACAACAAGCTATGTTTGATTTAAAAAAAGCAAATCAACAATTAAAAAATGATATTGAAAAAGAACGAGAAATAGAAACAAAACGCAGAGAGTTTTTTGCGATTGTAGCACATGAATTAAAGACCCCTCTAACTGTAATGAAAGGATACTTAGAAGGGATGATATACAATATTGGCCC
The DNA here is from genome assembly GCF_044908245.1 of Bacillus sp. RC242. NCBI lineage: Bacteria > Bacillati > Bacillota > Bacilli > Caryophanales > Bacillaceae > Bacillus > Bacillus sp. RC242. Next base: position 124,117 of record NZ_JBIYCZ010000005.1, on the reverse strand, counting down.
TTATCAAAATCGTGATCAATATTTAAAGAAAAATCATCAAATTATTGAAAGTATGGAACAATTAGTCCGTGAAATTTTAAGCATGTCGAAATTAGAACAACACACCTTTAAACTAAAAGTAGAAGAAGTTAATCTTTCGAAGTTAATAGATACAATCACAAAAGATCTCGAATTTTTTGCTTCTCAAAAAAGCATCCAAATAATAAAAGAAATTGATTCTGATCTTTCTGTTTATACAGATCGTGTTCTTTTTGAAAAAGCATGTAAAAATATTATCCATAATGCGGTTATGTATTCACCACATAATGAAAAAGTCTATATAAAGTTAAGTGAGGATTCTAAACAAGGTCAAATCAAAATGCAAATTATGAATACAGGTGTCAATATTAAAGAAGAGGATATACAACAAATTTTCAAACCATTCTATCGAATTGAAAAATCAAGGAATCGAAATACTGGAGGAAGTGGTTTGGGGCTATATATTGTTAAACAAATTCTTGAAACGCTAGATATAAAATATTCTATAAAAAATATGGAACATAGTGTACAATTTTGCATGAACATTCCATTATCTAAACAAAAAACAAACAAACTCCCCTCTTAGTAGGACGAGTTTGTTTGTTTTTTGTAGTTTTAGTATTGATATTTTTCGAGTTACTTTTTAAGCAATATTGGGATTAGCTTTTTTACCAATCCACATACCTAAGCCCACCATGCCAAGCCAACAGCAAATTGCTAACATAAACATCAATCGTTGTACGGATAACCCTTCAATCTGCATTTGACCCTTCCCAACAATTGTTTGGAAAAGTTGCGACCATTCGACATCGTAAAACACCCCTACTCCCACAATCACAATCAATATAAAAAATTGTAAAAATATATTCCCCATATTTCTCCATGTTGTGTAAATGAGTAAAGAAAGCTCTCTATGTGTAGCATTCACCATATATACTTTCATATTATTTTGAGAAGAAATACTATTAATGGCATAGCTTCCAAATGTAACGCTAAGGACTATAAATATTGGAGAATAAAACCCGAATATCATGATTAAAGTACTTACTAAAAACAAATGGATTGGATTAACTTTCTTAGCAGCTTTGATATCTAAAAATATGGACATCAAAATCCCTAATAGGTATGGCCCAACTACAATGAAAATACAGGTTAACATGTTATAGAAAGTAAAACTATAAAAAATACCCATCAAAAATAAATATCCATTTCCTAATCCAAGTAAAAATGATTCTGCCTTTAAGCGGATTGGTAAAGAAGATGAAAGTTTATGAAAGAACTTTCCTTTCAACAAACTCAAAAACATGAAACAAATAAGCGCTATAGAAAGTAGAAAAAAATAAAAAATATATTGTTCATTATTTATGTTACGACTTGTTCGAATCAAAAGAATAAGCATTGAGACAAAAAGAAACTTTCCTACAACCGATACGATGGAGATAGGTAAAAGCCCTTTGGCTAACTCTGTTCTCGGCATTTTTTTTATAGCAAAAAGGATACTGATTAAACAAATCCCATATATGCATGTTATCAGCGGCGGCGATAAAAAACTAATCGCTAACAAAACGATTATTAGTAAAAGAAAAACGATACCAATAATAATCGCTTGTTGATTTTTATTATAAACCTTTCCCCCGCCTTCCACATGTAGAAACAATAAAGTACTCGTCATGGTAGAAATTGTACTAACTGCAAAACCAGAAACTAACGCACTTATTTCTAGCCATCTTGAACTCCATCCAAAGAAAGTAACACTAAGTAATGATACTATCAGAATAGAAACAGTCCAATATAAGGAGCGGTGAATCCCAGCCTTATTCACAATAGGTATCCAGATAAACACACCCGTCATATAAGTTGTATAAAACAGGATTGATGGCCAGTATCCCTCAAAGCCTTTCGAAATCTGTAATCCATAAACAATGTAAATAAGCATGGGTGTAAAGATAGTCGTTATTAGTAGACTAAATGTAGTTATACTTTGCACCACAAGTCTTTTTTGCTTTGTCGTATGTATCGTATAACACCTCACTTAAAATGAAATCAGTAGTTGTTATTACTTATTCTGTCCGGAACGAGGTTGTTATATATGCGCAATCCAATTGAAATTCCCATTACGAGGTAAACTCAATCTAAATCCACATTAAATTAAGTGGCGTGCAAAAAAGATGGATTTTGTGATTCTTATAAATAAAATTAATGGATATATTCAAAACCTTAATCATAAATGGAACAAATGTGTTACTTAGATTGTCTATTACGTATAAAAAAGGTGCTTTTGGTAGTTCTCTCATTTTGTAATGCAAGAAACACAAGATGAGTGCTATCCTGTGCATTTGTTAATTGTATAGGTATGTAAAATACCTATACAAAATCCATATATTCTTGAAAGAGGTTGAAAATGTATGATAGTTTCAAAGAAGTTTTTTCACATTTCGCATTATAAAAAGATGTTACCTGTAGTATTACTTTCATGTGTAACGCTTATAGGCTGTTCCAATAGTAATATTCAATCCGCACCACCGAAACAAACCAAACAAGAAAATACAAGTAATCATTCTTTTGTAAAGCTGGAAAAAGAATATGATGCTAAACTTGGTATTTATGCATTAGACACAGGTACGAATCAAACCGTTACTTATCGTTCAGATGAACGGTTTGCATACGCATCTACCCACAAAGCCCTTGCTGTTGGAGCACTGTTACAAAAGAAATCAATAGAAAATTTAGATCAAAGAATTAAGTATACTAGCAAAGATCTTGTGAATTACAATCCAATTACTGAAAAATATGTAGATACAGGTATGACTCTGAAAGAGCTTGCGGATGCTTCCCTTCGATATAGCGATAATACTGCACAAAATCTTATTCTTAAGCAATTAGGTGGGCCAAGTGAATTCAAAAAATCACTGAGAGAAATAGGAGATACTGTCACAAATCCTGAACGTTTTGAACCAGAATTAAACGAAGTGCAGCCAGGAGACACTCGTGATACTAGTACCCCAAAGGCATTAGCTACTAGTCTTCAAGCATACGCGCTAGGCGATATACTTTCAGTTGAGAAACGGAACTTTTTAATAGATTTGATGAAAAGAAATACTACGGGGGACAACTTAATTCGTGCTGGAGTTCCAGGAGAATGGGAAGTAGCCGATAAGACCGGCTCTGGGTCTTATGGAACAAGGAATGATATTGCAATCATTTGGCCACCAAATAAAAAGCCAATTATTCTTGCGATACTTTCTAATCATGCGAAAGAAGATGCGAAATACGATGATAAACTTATTGCAAATGCAACTAAAATAGTGTTAGACGCTTTAAAAGTAACAAATAAATCATAGTAATGAATTTAAGCTGCTCCTACTTTACGGCACATTTAGTTTTAAAGACTAGTACTTATCTAAACGCTAAGAAGTGTAAGCGTATTTTCAGACAACGAAGGAGGTAAAAGCCTCCTTCTGCTCCTAATCGAACTCTCATCCCATTCCGCCACCACATCGTAGTGGTCTTTCGCGTTCGAATCTCCTATTTAGAGTTAATATTTTACGTTTCCTTTCATCTTCAACCATTCTAATGCTCAATCATATTACGCATATTTTTAGATTTTCCATTTGTAGCTATATTAATCGAGACATTTAAATCTAATTCTTTATTTTGAAGGGGTATCCCCCCCTCTTTTTTATATTGTTTCCACAATTTAGAATTCTGCCGATATAAGGAATTTGATAACTGATACGTGTCAATCCCTCTTTCGATTCCTTTTCGGTACGTTTTTTTAATTTCTTTTTCAACTTGGTCCTCTGCAATTTTTTTAATATCATTTACAGGCATAGAATTTATTAATTGAAAAATATCAGCATCGAAATGGATGTTCATAAGCATACGTAACTTTCCATTTTTAATAAAATGCTTTGTATCTATCTTTGGATTTTTTAATACTATATGTCCAATGATTTTCTTGTTAAATTTTAATAGTAATGGAGCTCGTTTGGTATTTTCATCCGTCCATCGAACCCCAGCAATATCATGGCTGTTTAAATGATTTATATAGGATTTATCGTTTATAAAACCATAACCACTAAATTTTAACATTGGAAATGATGTATGTCCTTTTTTCCAATATGTTTTAGTCGTAGCTAAGAATGGAATGCGAGTTGTCATCCCAGGTTCATAATAATTTCTTTGGAATTTATATAAAGGTAAAGGATCTATTATTGTATATTGCTTGGTTATCTCTTTTGGTAAATTAATGATTGTATATAATTGAGAAATATTTAATATATTATTGTTCGCTAATATATTTTCTAAAGGCTCCTTAGTTCCAAATATCCACATAGTATCTCGAAATTGAAAAAACCGAGAAAAAAAATCATTAAATTGATTTAAGTCACCATGTTTTAGAAATCTCTCTGTTACAACAATTGTTTTGAGATGCTCCCATGAGATTTCTTGTTGAGCACCCTTATAAAAATCAAATGCTGCCTCATCTAAAATGGGGCCTTTTCCCTTTCCGATATAGGCCTGGCTGTAATTACGGGTAGTGCTCCCTTCTTGTTTAGCTATGTTAGAAAAATTAATAAATTGCGGACGGATGATATAGTTATTATCTTTAAAATCGATACCTAGACTATTTATATACAAAACGTGATGCAACTCTCTTTGATCCCAACACCCTGTTAGAAACGTACACATCATAAAAAGAAATATAACTATTCTTTTATTTTTCTTCATCGGTACTCTCTCTTTTCCTTGTATTATCTTGCGTATGCAATTCTTTAGGTCTTTTTTTCATATACGTGAAAGGAAGTCTAAATGTGGCTGCTAGCATACTTTTAAACACAGGGGGTGAATATGGTGTAAAGAATGGAACTCCAAAAGAGCGTAAATTTACTACATGTATCACCATCACAAGGACACAAAAGATAAATCCTACTATGCCTAATAAAGAAGATACTAAGAATACTACATACCGCAATATACTTATTATTCCTGTTACTGACTGATTAGTTAAAGCAAATGTCGAAACAACCGAGATTGCTATTATAATGACCATAGATGCTGAAACAATTCCTGCACTAATAGCAGCTTGTCCAATAATTAATCCCCCTACAACAGATAATGTTTGACCGAATACGGCAGGAACACGCAATCCTGCTTGTCTCAAAATTTCAAATAAGGTCATCATAATTATCCCCTCTAAAGGAGCTGGAAAAGGAATCCCTTCTCTTGATAAGCTTAATGTAGCTAGCAACGTATAGGGAATCTGATCTGGATGATATGTAATTAGTGCTATCCAAATTCCTGGAAGAAATATAGAAATTGCTATCCCCAAAAGACTTACAAGTCGTACAAAGCTACCGAATATGTAGAAAAGATCTTGATCTTCAGATGTATTCACAAAAAAAGGAAATGTAACTGGTGCAATTGTCGCTGTTGGTGACCCTTCAACCAGTAAAATAAAACGCCCATATAGCAAACAATTCACAGTATAATCAGGGCGCCCTGTATATTCGACTAAAGGAAATACACTAAATTGATTGTTTGTGATTAACTCTTCAATTTGTGCACTTGAAACAACCCCGTCTATTTTAATTTGTCTTAATTTTAATCGAACTTGATTAATGATATCTTGGGATGCGACATCTTTTAAATACAGGAGTGCTATTTTAGTTTGTGTTCTTTCTCCAATAATAAATTCTTCATAACTAAGAGAACTCGTTTTTAGTCTTTTTCTAATTAATCCTATATTTGTGTTTAACTCTTCAACAAATCCATCACGTCCACCACGAATGGTCATCTCTGTATTTGTTTGTTCAACCGATCTGGTAGGTATTTGGGCAATATCAACTATATATCCATGTTTAGATTCTTCAAAAATAATAAGGAGGTTACCTTCAAATATAATCTGAGAGATAGTTTCATTCGAATTTACCATATCTAATTTCTTTACTGATAACTGGGGAATTAATGTTGAGAGGTTAAACTCTTCTATTGAATTACTTAAAAGCTCTTTGCAAACATGGGATGATGTGGCTTGTTTTAATTTTGTATTGTCAATTAAGTTTTGACAATACATAAACAATACTGAATTCCTTTTTTCTTTCTCATCCAATTCACGCTTTATTACTTTTACATCGTTGCATCCTTCAAACCACTCTAGTATTATCTTCTCATTTATTTCTACTTGTTTGTTCATCTACGTTGTCTCCTTCAAACTCAGCAACCTTATATAAAATACATCCCCATACTCTTTTAAGAGCTTTTCTTAAATTTAGCAACCCATACAAACACTATTAGTAAGATAGAAAACAAAAATAGCCCTAAAGCTGAAACTGGTAAAATAATTTGAGATACAAACCAATAGAAACTAGAGTCACTGATGGGTAGTATACTTATTAATAAAATACATGAAAGTATTGCAAACATAATCCCATTTCTCGTTTTTCGATTTGTAATTGATAACAAATCTGGTATAAGAAAAACAACAAGTGATAGACGAATAAAGATCCCTACAAGCCACTGATACACGGAGAGAAAGTCTAAATTTTCAATGTACCTTCCTATTGACACAAGTCTCCATTCTTCAAATGCTGGATATCGTTGGTTTGCTGCTACGAAAGGTCCAAATTCTATAATAGCTGCCATAACTGGGCCTATTGTGATACCGATAATAACCATTCCCAAAGCGATCAGTTGATATAATTTGACTTTTGAACAAATGTGATGCTGTAAGAAAAGAATAAAAATCAACTCTAAAAATCCTGCTGCAGGATAAACCATTCCCTTAAATACTGGCTTCATTCCATTTTCTATCATTGGCTGAAGTAAAGAATAATCTTTATGCGGAACATTTGCAAACATTACAAAAAAACCAAGTAGGAATACAATAGGTAACAAAACACCTGTTGTAAGTGCAATAGATTGAATTCCTCTTGTAGCATTATAGAGACAAATCATTGAAAAAAGTATTCCTAATACAAAGTGAGGTGTTTCTGGTAAATAAAAGGAGAAAAAGGTTAATGTTTCTTTTAGTGCAACGACACCAATTGTTATTAAATAAATCACAACTATGAATATGATTGGATATACACTGAGTTTCCCAAAATTATTTTTTAACCACGAAAACAAGTGTTCATTTTTTATGTTTCTATATATGATGAATATTAATGAAATCCAAATCAAGTATATAATGCTTACTAATATGATAGAGATCCACGAATCTCTACCTGAGGTATCTAATAACATAGGAATCATAATGACATGATTAATTATCCCAATACTACCAATGAGTATCATAGAAACTTGAAATAAAGTAATTGTTTGCTTAGTCATACATACCACCATATTTTGTAATGAATAAATATTACATAGTATAACTGATACATTGCATCTTTATTCCAAATGGTTAGTGCTTAGAGCCATGGACAATTAAACGCTCTTATTTATAAAATCTATCACATGAGATGTAAGCTAGTTCATTTTTTCAAATAAATAATTAAACGGGACAGTATTTAGATCATACACCTAAATACTGTCCCGTTTTTTATATGCAATTCTTCAATGATATAGTAAACCGATCATAACAAAAAGAACCTGTAGAATATACTACAAGTTCTTTTCTAAAAATTGTTAAAAAGGGAATAACAAACTATCTTAACATTCAATACAGGGAGACCATTTTAATTATGGCTTGGTTATATTGTATATCAAATATAAATATTTGAAGAAACTGATTTCGAAAATTATGTGAATTAAAAAACTAGGGTGATATTAAATTTCGTTTACTACCAACTTCTTCTTACATAAATAGACTGCACGGTCTGATTTTTTAGCAACTTCCTGTGAGTGCGTCACAACAATAATACATTTATTTTCTTTATGTGCAAGTTCTTGAAACAGTTCTATTATATCCATTGCCGTTTCTTCGTCGAGGTTTCCTGTCGGCTCATCCGCAATCAGTAAATCAACATTACAAGATAACGCTCGAGCGATTGCTACACGCTGCTGTTGCCCGCCACTTAGTTGCAGAACATTTCGTTTCGCTTCTACTTCTGTAAGTCCTACTTTCTCTAATAATTCTAACGCCCTTGCCGTTTTATTTTGCACTTTAACACCTGTAATTTCCATTGCTGTTAAGACATTTTGAAGAGCAGTCATATAGGTAATCAAATTATAAGATTGGAAAATTACCGATACATTTTGATTACGGTACCGATCCAAACCAATTTTCCGAATATCCTTTCCATTAAATAGTACATAACCATTTTTAGGTATATCTAGCCCACAACCTAAGCTAAGCGTAGTGGTTTTACCAGATCCGGATGGTCCTAGAATCGTGTAGAAATGTCCTTTTTGAAAAGAAAAGTTAACATTTTCTAGTATCGCTACTTTTTTTCCGTTACTTTCATAATAATAATCTAAGTTTTTAAATTGTAAAATCGTCTCCATATCGAGCCTCCTTATTCATCTTTTAAAAGAATTTGTTTTGGATTCAGACGTAGAATAGATAATGCTGGAAGAAGCGTTGCTAATATAGCAATAGCTAGTCCAATCCCCCCCATTTTCCCTACATCTTCTCCAGTTACACTTACATTAATTTTATCAATTGGATCCTCTTTTTGATTTTGTACAGTTCCACCAGGTCCAGCTACCATTACAGTTCCATTTTGTGGTGTGTTTGTTTCTTCTCCTGCTGTAGCAATTTCACTCGAAAGTAAATTATTCCCTATGAATTGAGAAATTTTCGCTCCTGTTGTTATGGATAATCCAAATGCTAAAATAGCGATACATACTACTTCTACTACGAACTGCGCCATCAGTTTCCACTTTTTCTCTCCAATGGACAATAGAATCCCCATTTCCTTACGACGTGCTTTAATCGATAACATAATGATTAACCCTAAAATAATCGCACCTGCAATTGATACAATATAAATAATCATTTGAGAAGTAGATGAGATATTTTCGATAGGCCCAATCATTTGTTTGTACAACGAATCATGTGCATCTAATTTATAATAATTAAAATCAATATCAGATTTTTTTGCTTCTTCTTTAAATGCTTCAATGTTTTGTGGATCTTTCAAGAAATACACGACTTGAATGCTACTTATACCTTGATCTATTTCTAATTTTTTCATAGTTGAATGCGGCATATATAGTTTATTAGCTGGATCCATTATAGGAGGAGCTTGTTGCCCCATTGCTTGCTCATTCGTTTCATAAATACCGATAATTTCAACCTCCAGGGTTTCCTTCTTATCCCCTGATTGCACTTTAACTTTGTCTCCTACTTTCAAGTTGTTTAATTCCGCTAATCGTTTTTCCATTAAAGCTACATTCTGATCTTTCATCTGTTCTGTAATTGGTTTCCCATCAATGATTTTACTTTTTCCATTCTTAAAGCTTTCTTGTAATGCAGTTTTGCGAACTCCCTCAATCATAAAAGAAGAATTCATATCTATTTCTGTACCGGAGCCTGAACCGCCTCGTACAGCCGCCATTCCCGCCTTACCTTTTCCTTCTTCTTCTCCTTCTGAAGCCCCTACTAGTTTAAGTCCGTCAGAAATTCCGAGAGTGCTAGTTATGTAATTATAGTCTTTTACATACTTTGACTTCGCTAATTGATCTGCTTCTTTTGTATTAAGCTTCGGTGGATTAGGCATCTCTCCAGTTTCCCTAGCTTGTTGACCTAATTTGTCAAAATCAAGACTTAAAGTAACATCTGCACCGAGTTTTTTTCTTGCTGCATCAGCAGCTTTTTTTGATGCATTTTGGATTGTGAATCCTGCCAACACTAAATTTGTAACAATTAGGAAAACTGCCATCAAAATTAATGATGTTCCTACTCTTTTTTTCATACTGAGAATTGCTCGTTTCATAAAGTTCATTTTTTCTTACCTCCTTGATAACTTGTATTTTATATAGGTTATCTAGAGTCTATATGGAGCTAATCGGTAGTTTATCTAGAGATATAAGGAGTTTATGTGTAGTTATTCATTGACCTGGTCAAGAAAGACCGGAACACATATTCAAAAACGTAATCGTTTTTGAATATTGGCAAGGAAGTTATGGCTTTAGATAGCATTGAATGAGAGCATACAAATCCATGCTTATTACGTAATTTCTATACAACAAATAAAAACCACCCTATTTGGATGGTTATATGTGTGCTTGTTAAATATGAAAATTCATTAAAGAATATGGAGGTTTATTGAAGTTGGTCGGATTCTCTAATAATAATATTGTGTTAAAAAGCCTAACTTATAATTTTATAAGTTAGGCTTTTATGCTATCTATAAGAAAAAGTTATAGAGACTCATAATATTTTATAATTTAACCTTTTGTATTTAAACAAGTAAAATAAAAGTAACAAGTGCATACATTAAGGAGGTTTTTTGATAGTGACAGAAACTATAACATTTAGGATTGCAACGGCAGATGATTTAGATGAAATTGTAAAAATGCTTGCTGATGATGTTTTAGGAAATAAAAGAGAGCGCTATGAAACACCACTCCCTGATAGTTATATAAGAGCATTTCATGCTATTGATTGTGATCCAAATAACGAGTTGATTGTAGCGTGTGATGGGATGGAGATTGTCGGTATTCAACAAATTACATTTACGCCTTACATTGTACGTCAAGGGGGGGGGAGAGCTACAATTGAGGGTGTACGGACAGCCTCATCAAAACGTGGTAAAGGTATAGGAAGTAAACTTATTAAATGGGCTATTCAACGTGCTAAATTACGGGGATGTCATTTAGTACAGTTAACAACAGATAAAGAACGACAAGAAGCTTTACACTTTTATAAGAAATTAGGTTTTAAAGATTCTCATGAAGGATTAAAACTCTTTCTCTAATGAATATAGCTATTCATATACCAAAAAGACGTATATTGTAAGGTTAATTAACTATAGGCTTCGAAAATTATGGTAACTATCACTGTATTAAATATACAAATTGACACATTGTCTTTCATATAAATTACGTCACTTCAAAAGGTGTACCTTTTGATACGAAAATAAGCAAGTTAATGTTCTCTTTTATGAATGAGAATATTAACTTGCTTTTTAGGTTTTTGTAAAAGATATTTATAGTTTTATTTTATTGATAGCTTTATAATATAATATACAAATTCCCCACCTGTTTTATAATTCAAGCATCTACTATTAGGAAAAGAGAATATTTCACAATTAATTTACAGCATAAATTTTGTCCATCTTTTAGACGATATGTATTTTGGAGGAGGTTAATTTGATTTTTTCAAAACTCATTGATCGATACGCCTTGTATGATTTGCACAAAAAAAGAAGTGTAAAGTTTCAGTATACTTCTCTTTCTAACACCTCACTATATATAAAGGACATAGAATTTTTTTATAAAGTAAAACCATCTCATATTCATTTTAACATTAAGCATTTAAAACAAGAAAAGGAATACATGGTTGGACAATTCAAATATAAAAGCTCGGTTCAATCTGGTGATTCACGCAACGATTCTGTCACTGGGGAATTATTTTTACATAAAAATGAAGATGCACCTCATGTCATCTTTGTTCATGGTTGGAGAATGGATTCTAACGAACGTGTAAAAAAAATATTCCACGACCATATGACCAACTTGAAGTGGAATATGTATTATTTCACTTTACCATATCATTTTGACAGAAAACCGAACCAATCCCTATATAGTGGAGAGTACATGGTAAGTGCCAATGTTGAACGAACTGTAGAAGCAACTAAACAAGCGGTAGCTGATTTACGAACTTTGATCAAATGGATTAAAGCAAATAAAAATGGTCCCTTGATTTTAATAGGAATCAGTTTAGGTGGAGTTATTACTAACTTAACATCTCTTGTTGAACCAGAAATTGATGTGTTAGCATCCATTTTCTACGCGAATCGACTCTCTTATTCAATTTGGAAGACAAATCCAGGTAAATTTATTAGAGAAGACTTGGAACATCATGGTGTTACGTATGATGATTTAATAGCTTATTGGAAAATCACTGAACCGAGTCAAGCATTACCAAAAGTAAAAAAAGAAAATATTTTATTAATTTCAGGCAAGCATGATCTTTATGTGCATTCTGAGGATACGAACTATTTGTGGGAATCCTGGGAAAGACCTACGCGATATATTTATACATGTGGGCATGCCGGGATTGTCCTTAAACGTAAAAAAATTGCAATTGATACTATCAATTTTATTCAGAATCGATTGAACTCCCAAATCTTCCCCAATGACATGCCTTAAATTGTGAGATTACTAAGTAGGGGGTAGTACCAACATTCGTACGCTAAGATTATTTCAACATAAAGTTTGTTGATAACTTGTACGTGTCAGTAATGTTGGTGTTACTTTAAATACAAAGAGCATGTTTTAAAAAATGATAATAACATGCTCTAAACTTCTCTATTTATTTTAATTTCTTAAAGATGTCTACAGATAATATTGAAACATCTCATGTATTAAAAAGTGTTTCCTGCAGTGCTTTTATGTATCGATCTGCTGACTTCTGAACAGCAAGGTCCGCATGCTTTGACACGACTCGATGAAAAGCATTATAAATACAGTTGAATGGTAGCCCTTTTACTTTATCCATCATCTCTCTTACTTTACTAGCAGGAAGTAGAATCAGATTTGGATAACTGTACATGAAACTAACCCACTGACAGTCGGCAATCACTTGAATGATATCACCTGTTAGCAAAATACCTTTATTATGATTTCCACCTTTTCAGTGTAAAACAGTTCCTCCTTTAAAATGACCTCCAATACGATTTAAAGCAATGCCATTTGTTAATTCAAAAGACTCGACAGACCAAAAAATTTTTTTGTTACTTGGACGTACTACCCATTCTTTTTCGCCTTCGTGGATGTAAATAGGTGCATTGAATGTATCGATCCATTCAACTTGTGTAGAATAATAATGAGGATGAGAAAGGGCTATACTCAAAATCCCTTTGATTTGTTTTTGGATGGTAAAACATGTTTCTCTACTCTTTCATATAGAGTAAGCAATTGCTTGATAAAAGAAAATTTCGGTACTAACCAATACGAAAATAACGCTGCAACACATCCTATTAAAGCCCCTATTGCAACATCAAAAGGATAATGAACCCCTACCCAAATACGAGAAATCGCTACACAAAATGCAAGTATAAGCCATAACCATCCAGTCTTTTTACGAACAAGCCAAAATGAAAAACAAATCGAAAAAAAGAGAATCGTATGGTCACTAGGAAACGAATTATCTACAGCATGGTCAACAAGTTTATTAATATCAGGCAATACTGCAAACGGTTGATAATTCAAATGAAATTCCCCTGCTATTTTTCCAATCACCTCTGCAATCATAAAAGCAGCCATCGCTTGAATAACCATCATCCTACTTTTTCTGGACCCGGTAAACCAATAAGCTATAATAATTAAACCAAAAATATATACCATATATTCTGCCAAAAATACCATGGCTGAGTTTAGAAATGAATATTGTTTACCTAAATCATTAATTGCTCGAAAAATATCAATATTGAATTGAGAAAAAGACATTTTCAAATCCCTCCTTTAAAGTAAGGTGTTTAACTGATTGCCATATACTTTCATTACATGAATAGTTTTGATTATTGTACTCATCTAAAAATATCAACCTCTTATGACATCGCTTTCTTCTTTTTCACTATAATAAAAAAAGAAAAAGGAAAACATCGAACTCTCTTACAAACATTCGTGCTTTCTTACAGTTTTGTCATTTTCTCGTCATTTTGTAAATGGATTCATCGTCTTGCCTTTCGCTATTTTTAAAAACTCTTGTAACTCTGGGTTTATATCGGTCTTTCGGTATGCAACGGCTAGTTCCGCAACAATTTTAGAATCGCATATTTCTTTGTAAACAACTTCTGATTGATATAATTTATTTGCAGACACCTATCCTCTGTTAATTAAATAAGAAAAGTTCATTTACACTACCTATACCTGCAACTATGGATACTTTAATTACAGATTAAAAAGGAGAAGAACCTTGATAAGTTCTTCTCCTTTTGTTTATTGTTGTTATTAAATTATAATAAAATTACAGTATGTGAAATTATATTTCTTTAACTTTAAAAGCGAAGTGAAAGCAACCTTCACTCCGCTTTTTGCATTTATTTAATCGGTTTCTCTGTTTTTAAAACTAGTGAACTTAATGCAGGAACTTTAATTTTATTGTCATGGACAACGTAAAGTGTTTTACTTCCCGCCTGATTCTCGTTTACTAGCACTTTCCATGGACCTTTCGATGGAAGTGTTATGTCAACGGCTTCCCTATTTGCATTGTGAGCCACCATAAAGTATTCGCTTTTATTCCCACTTCCCTTTCTATCTATTGTATAAGCTACAACATTTTTGGGAACATCGATAAAAGCTACATACTTTTTAATTTGCTCTGCAGAAGTCATACGAAAAGCTGGGTATTTTTTTCGTAAATCTATTAAGCCCTTCATATACTCTACTTCATTATTAAATGCTGCACGGCGTAACCAATCCATCTGGTTAATAGAATCAGGAGATTTGTAACTATTATGATCACCATATTTTGTGCGCATAAACTCTTGTCCTGCATGTAAGAATGGAATACCTTGTGATGTTAATAAAATAGAAGAAGATAATTTATGCATTTGTTTTCGCATTTCTTCACTGTCACCTGAATTAGTCAACTCAAGTTTATCCCATAAAGTATGATTGTCATGTGCTTCCACATAAGTTAGCACCTGCTCCGGATCTTGATAAGTAGACGAATTTGTATCATAGTCAATACCGGCTGTAACGCCTTTTTTAATACGGTCTTCCATGTTTTCCTTTCCATTTACAAAGCCATTTTCTTTCTCCTCAAATACACTCCCTTTCAATCCATCACGTATATTATCGTTAAAATGAGCAATCCCTTTCATTTTCTCCGCGTTTTTTTGATTTGCTTTTAATTCAGCTGCTAGAGGTGTATTTAAATCCCAGCCTTCTCCATGCAGAATAATAGAAGGATCAATTTGATTAACAGCTTTACGTATCTCATTCATCGTTTCATAATCATGAATACCCATTAAATCAAAACGGAACCCATCTAAATTGTATTCTTTTGCCCAGTATGTGACGGAATCTACCATAAATTTTCTCATCATCTTTCGTTCTGAAGCGGTATCATTCCCTACTCCAGTTCCATTTGCAAATGTTCCATCTTCATTGTAACGATAATAATAACCAGGAACTAACTTATGAAAATTAGATTCAGCGGCATTATACATATGGTTATATACTACGTCCATCACTACACGAAGATTATTATCATGCAATGTTTGAATCATTTGCTTTAATTCAGTTATTCGAACAGTTGGCTCAAAAGGATTTGTAGAATAGGAGCCCTCTGGGACGTTGAAATTTTTCGGGTCATATCCCCAGTTATATTGTGGTTCATTTAAATTCTCTTCATTTACTGAAGCATAATCAAATATCGGTAAAAACTGAACGTGAGTAACACCAAGATCTTTCATATGATCAAGTCCTGTTTTTACACCTTCAGGCCCTTTTGTTCCTTTTTCTGTTACACCTAAATATTTTCCTTTTTGCTTAATACCACTTTCAGGTTGGATGGAAAGATCGCGTACATGCAATTCATAAATAATAGCATCTTCCGGATTTTTAAATTTCGGTTTTTTGTTTGCTTTCCATTTTTTCGGATTTGTTTCTTCTAAATCAACAACTGCACCTTTATCTCCATTTACAGAAGCAGCACGCACATACGGATCAACCGCTTCAGTCCACTTATCCCCAATTTTCACCTTATACGTATAAAAAAGACCTTTTTGGTTCCCTTTAAGTTCTGCTTTCCAAGTTCCCTTTTCACCTTGTTTCATGTTTATTTCAGTACCTATTTTATCGCTCCATTTTTTATATGTAACTAACTTCGCTTCACTCGCAGTAGGAGCCCATAAACGGAACTTTGTATGTTGCGGAGTATATATATTCCCTAAATCATTACCACCATAATAAAATAAATTATCAAATTCCTCGCTACGAATGACTTTACCGATTTCAGTATTCGCATCAGCTAAGTTTGCTATTTTAACTTTGTATGTTTGTTTTAAATTAATTTTCTGTTCCGTAATTATTTTAACCTTATTAGTATTATCTCCACTATTTTTATCATAAGGACTAATTCCCTTAATTTTAACGCCTTCAATTTCAATTTTCTGTTCCTTACTATTAAACGGAACATTAGTCGTTACAGTAATTTCATTAAAACTATCAATAGTAGCTTTTTGAATTGAGAGATCCGAAGAAGGCTTAGAGTTATATACTTTTTCATCACCCGAAAGGATCCATACTTCAGCACGACCATCCCTTATATTTTCAACCCAGTGATCACCTCCATCTTTTTCCCATTCATTGGTACGAACTATAAATCCTACACGATTATAGTCACCATCTATTTTTATCTTAGCGTATTTTCCAAATTCATCTTCACCAGTAAATTCATAAGATTTACCGTTTGCATTTTCTCCCCATACCCAAAGATTCCAGTCTTTTGTATTTCCAGATTTCTCTTTGTAATGAATGATAACTTCAGTTGTTTTCGAATTTGAAACTGCCTTCACACTCTGAAAGGAGAAAACAGATGATAACATAACGATTATGGCAAGTAATAAAAATGATTTGTTAATTAATCTTTTTGTCATTTGCACCACATACACCCTTTCTTTATATAGTACGAGCTATTTATTATGCTCATACTAAATTACACTGCTTAAATTAATGTAGAAATCCCTTTTACTTCACCCCCATATTGACTATTTTCACGTATGTATTTCAATGATCTTTTGATACGAAAACGTTTGCATTAATGCTTAAAAAAATAGATTTTTTTCGCCTTTATATAGTTGTAAATACTAAAAGATCAGGGAAATCATTTTAAAGCAATCGTTTGTTATCGCTTTCATTTTATAGCACTTACTATTAAGAGGTCAATATATTATTAATTTTCTGTTTTTATATCCTTGAAATCTTATATATTTGTCGTAACTTATTGAAGATAGATGCCTGATTATTGCTTAGTAATTTTATTTTCACTAATACCTTGCTACGTTGCAAAAAAACAGCTAATACCCTTAAAATGATATTAGCTGTTTTTTCATAATGTATTAATATATGAATGAAAACTTTATTTCTAACTTACTTAATTTTTGCTGCATCAAATGCTTTTTGCACTGCTTGAACTTCAGCTGTATTCGCCCCATATTTATTAGTTGCCACTCGAATACATGCTGATTTCAATTCTTTGAAATTAGATGTCATGTTTAATTCATCTGTATTTGCATAATAGAAAATATCAAACATTTTATCTTCACCAATTCCTTTAACAGTTACTCCGTTATGAGTTCCGCCTTTTGCAATGAGATACGCAACTTTATTAATAATACTTGAATTAAAATGAACGCCACCTTGATCCCATCCATTAAAATCGTTAAATTCACTGTAATCATCTGGATACGGTACTCCAAGTGAAGATGGAACAGAAGCTGGGTTTTCCATATCACGGAAAACAGATCCAGTTTGTTCGCCCATTGTCCAGTTAAAGCTTCCATTATTTACGTATTTCTCAATAGATGTTCCCATAATATCAGATAGCGCCTCATTAATCGCACCAGATTCACCGTAATATTCAAGATTAGATTCGCTAGAAGTAACAGCATGTGTAAATTCATGTCCAGCTACGTCATATGCCTTGACAATAGGATCGCCATATACAAGCATACTTCCATTATTAGCACTTAATGCATTTTGCCAATTTTTCGGATCGTTCGTATCTTCAGAATCCCAAGCATGTACAACTGAAACTACCTTTTGTCCCTTATTATCAAAACTATTACGCTTATATTTATCTTTATAAAAATCAAATACCTTTGTTGCTAAGTAATGAGCACTTACTGCTTTTGAATCGTTAAATGTTGTTGAAGTGCTGGTTGCTAGTGTACCAGGATAATAGCTTTCTTCTTTAGTAATATCTCTGTAATTCACATCATATGTTTCAATTCCTTGCCCTCTTGTATAATCAGCAAGTGCATATTTGCCATTACTTTGTTTAGAAATACCAAATGAACGAGATATACCTAAATCATCTTTTCCTGTTCCAGTTAATGATGTAAGACTACTTTTTTTACTTTCCTTTAAAGCTCCAACTAGTTTTTCACTTGCTTTTAAGTTAGATTCTTGTACCATATTTTTTAACATATCACCATTTTGTGCATTTACTAAATAAGTTCCGGAAACATAGTTTGGTGTTGCCGCTTCAAAGGTAACTTGGTATGCATTGCTAGCTTGTCCATTATTTTCATCAACAAAAATAACTTCCTTAACTTCTGGCTCAGAAATAAACTTGATATCGTTCCCGTACTTCGTATAAATATATTGTTTCGCTCCATCTTTTGATAGATTAATAGGCTTTTTCAATTCTTCTTGTTTTAAATTTTGCGCGCTATCGCCTGAAACACTTTTAATAACACCCTTATTATCTACGTGTGCAGTTAATTGATGGCCATATACTTCTTTTCCTTCGTATGTTTGCTGCATACGCACAAGTGTTGTTCCATCATACGAACCACGTTTTTGAAGAACTTTATAATCTACTCCTGTTTCTCCATTGACTTGATTTGGAGAAAGAGCTTGTTCAGCTTTCTCCTTAAGAGCATCTTTTACTACATTCTCTGGTGTTTTTTGTGACGGTTGTGTAAGTTCACCTGAACGGAATGAGTCCTCTTGAATTTGAACTTGTAGTTGATCTGTTTCCTCTGCATGGCCTATTCCGTATGGTGCCACAGCTGTTAAAGCTAATCCTGTTGTTAATGCTAATTTAGTTAATGTCTTTGTGTTTTTCATTTTTTCACCTCTTATAATTTTTGAAATAGAAAGCTTGTACAAAGTATACTGTCTATTTATGTCGAAAAAAAGAGAAAATACAAAATTTATGTAATATTATGCAAAATTACATAAATGTGGTCGATAAAATAAAAAATGAGCCCTTTTAGGTGCTCATCCAATTGGTTAGTTATTAATTATCTATATTCATTCTAATCAAAGTACACTTATATCTTATTAACAACATAAAAAACCACTCTTTACTATTTTAAGAATAGTAGATAAATACTTTAGTGAGGCAACGCATATGCAAGTTAGATTTTTCAATATAATTTTGTTATTTATGTCTATAGCTGCATGGATTGGAACGTTTTGAGACTGCTGAAGTCTTATATGAGTTTCAGGCTTTTTTATCTTGTCAAAAATATCTTTTAAAGATAAATTTTTCTCCCCATTTAAATATAGAAAAGGACGTATCTATTGCATGTTATTAACTTAAGGTATGTTCTTTTAAAGCATATTATAAATATACATAGTGAGAAATAAAACAATAATTATTCAAATGAAAAATCCCCTGAATTTTTAAAGCGATTCAGGGGATTTTTTACCGATGATTCTCTATATTTCCATACCGATCACAAACTTTTTTAGGATAATGGTATGTCCAAGTTGAATAGTTTTTTGCACGAGAGCCATCTTTTTATATTTATTTAATTATCCTACTAAGTTTTTTGTAAAATTCACCTTTTCTTTTTACATGATTAAACTGATTTGGATTAATATTAGCTTTTTGTGAGAGTGCTACAATCTCTTCTTTTGTAATTGAATCTTTAGTATTTATAGATGCTATATTTGTATATTTTCCATCTTCTGTTTTTGGGATTTCTAAAATCCCTTTATTTACAAGATCAACTACAGCCTTATGCTCTGAAGAATGTGTATCTACACCAGTAATTTTCCAATTATGCATAACTTTTGGCGTGTATACACCGTTCTTTACCTCTTTTAAATATGTAATAGCAAGGTTACGAATGGTTCCACCTGTTTCTCCGAATGCATTCTCTTGTTTAGATGACCAAGTTTGTTCAAATTTACGTCCCTCTAAAGCTCCCCCTTTTGCCTGAAGAGCCTCCATTCTATACGCATTCATTCCTAGCGTCATAACATCGCTCATTTTGATTGGTTTATTTGTACGAATAGAGCGTAAATTTGTAATTCTACTACCATATGGTTTTGTTAAGTCAATTTCGTATTTTACACCTCCAAAGAAATCGTTCGTACTGTATTTAGATGCACGACGGTTTTTATCAAAGCTAACTGTTACATCTCCGGCACGAGATGAGTTAAAATATCCTGCTGCCCATTCCATATAGTCTTTTAAATCTTTTCCAGTTATCTTATATACTGTAATTTCTCCCAAAGCATATTGATAATTATAAGCAATATCTTTCTTCTTTATAGGACCTATATCCAAACGGGCATAATCATTATCAATTTGATGGGCTACTACATCCGCCTTGCTGTAATGGAGCATGACTTCATGAAAGAAATCTGATAAAGGTGTCTCTTGAATCTGCACACTTGGAATACCCTTTATTTCATTTTCAGGAACAAGGTTTCTACCCTTTAATTGAGCGACTACAACATTTGCATCTCCTCTCGCATACTCATGAAAAGGTGTTAGTGTTTCTTCAAGTGTAGAATCAGATAATACTGTAGTTCCATCAGCATTTTTTACAGGTATAGCGGTAGCTGTTTTATCTTTTAAAACAAGCTTCCCATCTTGCTTTGTAAAAGTAAGGTCAATACGTGAAATATGCGTTCCGTATTTATCTGGTTCTGTAATAATTACGCCATTTACAACTTCTTTTTTTACAAGTTTATGCATATGAGCCGCAAAAATAGCGCTTAGTTCCGGACAAGCATTCGCAATATCTTGAACACCAGTACCTGGGATTCCATTCTCATTTTCTAGTCCCATATGCATAACCCCTACCATTACATCTACTTTATCTTCTAATTCTTTAATAGCCTTTTTTGTCTCTTCTACTGGATTTTTCACTACTAAACCATCCAAATGATTTGTCCCTTTTTCAAAATCACTAATCATTGGTGTATTCATACCAATAATCCCGACTTTAATTCTACCTTTTTCAACAATCGTATATGCAGGAAGAAAACGCTCTCCATTTTCCTTATAAATATTTCCTGCTAACGTCTTTCCCTTGTATTGCTCACTAACTTTTTTCAATGTATCTAATCCAAAGTTGAATTCATGATTTCCAAATGCCCAGGCGTCATATCCCATTGTATTCATTGCTACCATCATTGGCGATTGTGGCTTATCGTTGAATAATTCTACTGAGTTTCCTTGAATTGTATCCCCGGCATCTACTAATATGGTATTTGGATTTTCTTGACGTACCTTCTTTATAACCGTATAAAGCTGCGTCAAACTTCCACTCATATTTGCTCCATCAAGCGCATAATCCCAAGGCATAAATCTACCATGAATATCTGCAGTACCTAACAATGTAATATTAACATTAGATTCCTCAGCCTTAGAAATAGCTGGTTTGACTGTTACTGCTGTTACAAGAAGCATAAGAATAATAAAATAGCATACATAGTTCTTCCATTTCGTTTTTTGCATAATATCAATATTTCTCCCCTTTTTGTACTGTCATAAAGTTGCTTGAACTTTAAAAATGTAACTTATTATTCAGAGAAATTCAACTACAAAAGATAATTTTGGAGGTGGTTTTGCTGTGAAAATATAGAGAATAAAATGCATATATCCCCTAACAGAATAGTATTTTATCGTTTTCTAATAAAATACTTCTTCCTCCAACGTGTGAAGAGCGCTAAACCCACGGTAGATGTATACGTACTTTCAAAATTTTGGACATACAACTCATTTTCGGATTTTATTTCTAATTTTTTCCTTCTATATGAAAATACTGAGATCAATTCCAAAAATAATAACCCCGCTCTTCATTTAAGACGGGGTTACACTTATACAGCAAATCGGATTCAGATTTTTTTCAAATGTTCGTTTCCTCTTCAGGAGTAAAATCTGCTAGTTTCGTATTTTTTTCTGCTTATTGGTTGCTTTCAACTAAATTCATCATAATTTTAATCAGGACTTGTATTTTATCACTCGAATCCTTGATGCTATCCCAAATCGCTCAATAAATAGATAATGATTTTTACTTTTCAACTCCACAAAGCAATTTTATCTCTTTAATTTGTTCTATATGACGCTGTTCATGCAAATAGATCAGTTCTATCCACTGATCAAGAAGTAATTCTCCAAGAGCTGGATGCGTCACTGATTTTTTCGCTAATATAGATTCATCTTCTATTGTACTCAGGAAACGCATCAATTCTTTTCTAGAGTCGTTTAACAAATCAACCATTTGCTGCACTTCAAATGGTTCTATACTTGGTTCAATCATTTCTGGGGCTATAAATTTTATCGATCTATCTAATAAAATAGTGTGAATTTCTTTACGCTCATTTAAGATACTATCCATCTTTTTTAATCCCGATGAAATAACTGTTATAACTCTCTCATCTAATAAAACTAAGTGATGACAAACTTGTGCTATACTCCATTTATCCTTATCTGGTTTCCTATTAAATTGAGCATCACTTAACAAAGTAATTTCCTCAAATAATTGATTTCTAGTTTCATAAAACTTGTCATTTACAAATGTATTCATGTGAATTCTCCTTTCATTAGAACCTACATACTTAGATTCCTACGCTAGAAATATTCTCTATGGAAAAAAGATTTTCCTTCACTATTATTCCAATCCAATCTTTTCTTTCTTTAGTAGGTTCTCTAATTCATGCTGAAACGTATGAGTTCTCTCAACATCCTTGAAGATTTCCTTGGGGTTATTATGCGCTACAGCTACATCATAATACTTTCCACGGAATCCCTTCAATATAACCACATAAAACGTTCCTAATTATCAATCTAGCATTAAATATATGTAAAAAATCATCCTATTCATTCATTTTTAATGCTTATGTATGTACATTTGTTAATTTATTAGTTATATTATGGGTATTGAATGATTACGAAAAGTCAATAAATCGCTTGTATAACACCTTATATTTTTATATCCGTGAAAACTACAAAATGTATAAAATTCCATTTGTCAAATGAATTTAATGCGGAAGGAGGTTTGTGGTTACTTCATCGGGATATAATAATCAGTTTTGAACTGATAAAAATATAGGAGGCGACATAATGTTTCGTACGATTTCAAATTTCATGAGAGTAGCTGAGATAAGAAACAAAATTCTTTTTACACTAGCGATGCTAATTGTTTTTCGAATTGGCACGTTTATTCCAGTTCCTCATACTAACGCAGAGGTATTAAAAGTACAAGATCAAGCCAACGTTTTAGGTATGCTAAACGTATTTGGCGGAGGAGCACTGCAACACTTCTCAATCTTTGCTGTAGGTATCACACCATATATTACAGCTTCTATCATTGTACAATTACTACAAATGGACGTTGTACCTAAATTTACAGAATGGGCAAAGCAAGGAGAAATGGGCCGTAAGAAATCAGCTCAATTTACTCGATACTTTACAATCATTCTCGCATTTATACAATCCATTGGGATGTCTTATGGTTTTAATAATATAGCAGGTGGACAATTAATTACAGATCAAAGCTGGACTACATACTTATTTATTGCGACAGTTTTAACTGCTGGTACTGCATTTTTACTTTGGTTAGGTGAACAAATTACCGCTAATGGCGTTGGTAATGGAATCTCAATGATTATCTTCGCAGGACTTGTTGCGGCGATTCCGAATGTCGCTAATCAAATTTATTTGCAACAATTCCAAAACGCAGGCGATCAGTTATTTATGCACATAATAAAAATGGTTTTAATTGGACTCGTAATTTTAGCGATAGTTGTTGGTGTTATTTACATTCAACAAGCTGTTCGAAAAATACCGATTCAATATGCAAAAGCTGTTTCAGGAAACAATCAATATCAAGGGGCAAAAAATACTCATTTACCTCTTAAAGTAAATAGTGCAGGTGTAATTCCTGTTATCTTTGCTTCAGCCTTTTTAATGACGCCGCGTACAATTGCGCAGCTCTTCCCTGATTCAAGCGTATCTAAATGGATAATTGCGAATCTTGATTTTGCACATCCATTTGGAATGACACTATATGTGGGTCTTATCGTTGCCTTCACATATTTCTACGCGTTTATTCAAGTAAATCCTGAACAAATGGCTGAGAATTTGAAAAAGCAAAACGGATATGTCCCGGGTATTCGCCCAGGAAAATCTACAGAACAGTATGTAACAAAAATTTTATACCGTTTAACATTTATCGGTGCGATTTTCTTAGGAGCAATTTCAATATTACCACTTGTATTTACAAAAATCGCTACATTACCACCATCTGCTCAAATCGGTGGTACAAGTTTACTAATCATCGTAGGTGTTGCATTAGAAACGATGAAGACGTTAGAAAGTCAACTTGTGAAGCGTCATTATAAAGGTTTTATAAAAAAAGTGAATTAATTACAAAAACACACTAGGATATAAAGACCTAGTGTGTTTTTTATTCTATAAAAATAAAACCCTCATTTTCTCGCTTCATATTTTTATCTTTATTTTATTACCATAAAAGTAGCTCCTTTCTCTCACCTTCAATATATCCCTCGGTGGTTATAAAAAGTCTCAGCATGAATTTATCTATAATTAAATAGTCTGGTACAAAATTTTTTAATGTTATTACTTGCTTTCTAACAATTCTTTTGTCACCTTTTATTCCAAAAACTTTAGCTTCTAAATAATCAATTTCACCTAAAAATAAATCTATCCTTTGATATATAGGGATTCCAACCAATTCTTTAACTTCTGGTTATATTGTGTAAGTTGTCTATTACTATCGTATAAAAAGAGATATTGAAATTCATTAACAATGTAGTTTGTAGACACAGGTATCATATTTTTCTTTCAAAAAAAACAGAGTGCCGCTCAACTAGCTCTCTGTTTTAAACTAATTATATTATTGCGTATGTAAAATACCTTGCAAAACAACTTCTAATCCCCAGCGGAATCGTTCTTCTCCACCAGATAACATATCTTCTTTTAGACTTACAATCATTGGATACCTTGCTGTATCTAAAGCCTCATACGAAGCACGAATTGGGTCAAGAGTGGTACCTTTTTCTTTGCGAGCTGTTTGTTCATATGCGACCGAAGCAGCATATAACAGTAAAATATCTACTCCCCATGCTGATGCTCTTGCATTAACTCCACCTTCATGTAATTGACGCAAAATCTGTTCAGTAAGGGCTAAAGAATTTGGCCCAATTGGAATTGTCATTAAAGCTAATTCTGCCATTCCAGAAGAGTCGAATAAAATTCGAAAATATGAATGTACAAGTGTAAATAGTTCTTTTTTCCATGGTTCATTTTTCTCATCTGTTATTTCAATTTTCCCTAGACCATAATCTAATACATACGCTCTTAATTCATCAGCATTTTTTACGTATACATATAAAGAAGACGGACCTGTATCTAATACTTTTGCAATTTTACGCATACTAAGGCCAGAAATACCTTCAGACTCTAATAGGTCATAAGCAGTCTTAACAATGATTTCCTTACTTAACGGTTCTTTTGCTGGTCGTGAACGACGACTAGTAATTGTATTCGTTTGCTCTTCCATAGTTCTCCTTTAGTAAATATATTTTTATTGTTGCTCATGAAGTTTATTCATAAGATTATACATTTTCATAGTAGCATCCTCCGAGAAACAAATCTCAAGATTATCATTTGACACTTCAGCGGATTGAGAAGAATAATCGTACATTTTTTCTTCGTAATTTTCAATTGCCTCGTTCAAATTATCATGTTTTACAATAGATAATGCAAGTTCTGCCGCATCACGCATCGCTAGATTCACACCTTCTCCAGCAAATGGAGACATTAAATGTGCAGCATCACCAATTAAAGTAACACCAGGCTTACTTTTCCAAGTTAGTCCAACAGGTAACATATAAATTCGTCTAGGAAAAATCGCACCATCTGCACATCTAATATAATTTTTAAGTGTTTCATCCCAGTCTTCGAAATATTGTAGAAGTTGATGTTTTGCTTCTTCTAAATTTTTAAATGGAATTCCACAATTATCAAGCCATTTTTTATCTGTTCTAAAACTTAAATACACGCGAATACTGTCATCTCCATTTAATTGCGCAAGAATTCCTTTATGCTCCGCAAGTGCAAATACTTTGCCACGTCGATTAAATTTCGCCATCTGAGGATGATTTTTCGTTACATTTTTCAAATTCAATTCTACCATGCTAATACCAGTATATTGCGGTATAGAATTTGTGACAAGTGGACGAATTCGAGAGAAGGCACCATCTGCTGCTACCACTAAATCAACAGTGTCTACATGTCCATTTTCAAAATGAAGTTCATGTATACCATTTTCTACAGGAATGGCTTTTGTTAAGTTATAGCCCCAATGTATACATTGCGGATCAACAGAATTTAAAAGTAACTCACGTAAAGTGCCTCGATCAATTTCTGGACGATCTCCGCAATTAGGATCCGCTACTTCATCTAAATATATTTTCCCGTTCTTATCACATAAACGAAAATCTTCTCCCTCATATCTAGCAAGTTCATTAAATTGTTCTAACAATCCTGCTTCTTTAAGCGCCTCTTGTCCGGAATCATGATGAATATCTAATGAACCTCCTTGTTGCCGAATCCATGGTGATGTTTCTCTTTCATATACGACACATTTTAAACCATGTTTCTGTAATATACGAGCTAATGTTAAACCTCCTGGTCCAGCACCTATAATTGCAATACGTTTTTCTCCTTTATTTTTTCTTTCCATCATTTATCACACCTTATATTTTATTGAATTACTTGTTTTATTTATAACACAACGTACACTGTTCGTAAAGTGCACCGTTCGTTAATTACTAAGCAAATTATGTTAAACTTAATGTGTAAAAATAAAAAGCATGTTACAAGTCAGTAGTAACATGCTTTTTAAGTTGATAAAGTAATAAACTTTTATTAACTTAATAGTCCAATGATTCCATTTGTATTATTTACATTTCTTTCTTCAATAACTTCCCTTGCTTAAAATAAACGCCCAGCGTAGAACGATTTGCTAAAAATACACCAATCAAGATTAAACAAGCACCAATTCCCATTGCAGGATTTAATGGTTCTCCTAATACAAAATAACCTACAATAACAGCAATTAACGGAGATACATACAACCAAGTCGATGGAAATACTGGATTTGTTTTTGATAAAAGCCAGTAATATAAACCGTGTCCACCGATAGATCCTACAAATATAAGATATAAAATTGGCCATTGTACATTCCAAGATGTTAATACAGCTAAATTCGGCTGTTCCATTACAACAGATACAATTAATAGCAAAACTCCTCCATAAAACATTTGAATGCCGTTAATAAGAAATGGTGATACGTTAGGTAAATCTGAAAGTATCTCTTTAGAACGAATAGAACCTATTCCATAAAACAACTCTCCTACTAATATAACAAGGCATGCAATACTCCATATGAAAGTAAGTTCTTGATGCATGCCAGGTAAAGATATAAACAAAACTCCTGTAAGTGCTATAACTAAAGCAACAAGTTGTTCTTTTTGCAATTTTGTTTTATTTCTCTTTGATTGTAATAGCAAAATCATCATTGGGGCTGTTGCAGATAGAACTGCAGCTAATCCAGAAGAAATATATTGTTCAGCCCAGTAAAGGGTCGCGAATGTCATAAATGTTAAACAAAAACCAGCATATATAATACGTTTCGATAATAAGTAAGGCATAATATCCTTTCGCTTTAATTTAAAAATAATAATGAGAATAAGGCCCGCCAAAAAGAAACGAATTCCAGCTGAAAATAATGGTAGTGCCCCCGCTTCTATTCCAATTTTTATCGTTAAAAATGTCGTTCCAAAAATAATACATACTAAAATATAATTTAAAATGACCATTTTCCTTCCTCCTTTTTACTCTTGAAATGAGTATAGAGGATATGGTGTATAACAGTGTATCCACGCATATAACAGTTGAATAAAAATATAGTTGATTGTCAGGATGTTTTTCGCTTTAATTAAATTAAAAAGAAAAACAGGTGATTCTATGAAGATAGTACTGCGTAAAGAATCCAACATACCATATTACCAACAAATATATATGCAAATTGTTGAGAGAATTCAAAGCGGGATGCTTTCACATGGCGATTACCTCCCTTCTTTACGTTCTATGGCCGATGATTTGCAAATTAGTTTATTAACTGTTCGTAAAGCTTATAAACAGTTAGAAACGAAAGGTTATATACGAATTGAACAAGGAAAAGGTGCCTATATACATAAACGTGTGAATAAAGAGTTCAAACCAATTCCATATCAATGGCAACAAACGAAATCCATTAATGTTATGCGTTCTCAATATGTGATGAACCAACACCGTAAATATTTCGATTTTTCACAGGCGGTCCTTTATCCGCGTTTATTACCAAATCCGTTTCTTTCAGATGAAATGCACAAATTACTTAATAAAGATCAAATGATACTAGCAACTTACGGACCTGTTCAAGGCGATAAAGAACTTAGAGTGGAAATAACAAACTACTTAAAAGAACACCAACAATTAGTTACAGATCCATCTCAATTATTAATTACAAGTGGTGCCCAGCAAGGAATCGATTTAATCGCCCAAACATTATTAAAGCCTGGAGACATAGTGTTAGTAGAAAGTCCGTGTTATGGGGCGGCGCTTGATGTATTTGTTAATAAAGGAGTTCAAATTATCCCTGTTAGTCTTGATAACAACGGCATTCGCTCAGATTTAATCGATGATATTTGTCAAAGAAAGAATCCTGTTTTGTTATATGTGAATCCTACTTTTCAGAATCCAACGGGCACAGTAATGAGTAAAAAAAGAAGAATGGAACTTGTAGAACTAGCAGAGCTATATAACTTCTTCATTATTGAGGATGATTCTTTCGGAGAAATTTATTTTGAGGATTTTAAAATTCCCCCTCCAATAAAAAGCTTTGATACAAATGGTCATGTTATATATTTAAAAGGATTTAGTAAAACGTTAGCACCAGGTCTTCGCATCGCGGCACTTGCAGCTGAAGGACATATCTTTGAATGGTTATACGCTGTGAAGGCTTCGATGGATATTGGTAGCCCTTTATTAACGCAGAAAGCACTACTTCCTTTTTTACGAGCGGAACGAATGAAAAATCATTTAGAAAAATTACGGACTGCTTTACAAATTAGACGCGATTTAACAATTGATATATTATCTCCATTAAAAGAATTAGAATTTGAAATACCTAATGGAGGATTTAACTTATGGGTTACACTCCCTCAGTCAGTCGATCCTTTTACATTATTACAAAAAGCGAATGAAGTTGATGTTTCTTTTTTACCTGGAACAGCTTGTTTGTTAAGCCATGAAACTCAATATAATCATTTGAGAATTAGTTATTCAATGTTAAATGATAAAGATATGTTGATTGGATTAGAAAGATTACATGATACAATTGCTAAGTTTAAATCATTCATTTAAACTCCAAAACAACAAATAACCTCTTATTCACACAATAAAAAACCAACACTTTAAAATTTTATTAAAAGTCAAGATATAAGCTGAACCTATTATTAATAGTGAATTCTTATCTAATGTCATACATTATATTTATAAAAATTAAAAGGATAGAAGAGCTTGAATAAATTCGCCCTATCTATCCTCTTTTTAAACACAAATGACTAATCATAGCGGACTTCGCTGTCACCAGAACCCGTATTGCTCTATTGCTATGCTCAAACTTCTTTTTATTACTACTTGTTCAATAAGAGGTGTTTTCTTCCTGCATAAAATTTATTTTATAGGGAATTCATTATACTTATTAAAACAACAACATGATATAGACAAAACCAAAGAATAAACATAATGGACTATAGAACCAAGTGTCATATCTAGCAAACTGAGAATGTTTAATTTTTTTAAAAAATCCAACAAACTTAAAATCACCAATTGCCCTAATAATGAAAACTAAAGCACAGACAATACTTCCGATTTTAGATAAACTATTTGCTTCGAACCCCTGCAAATAACCTACTTGAACAACAATAATGACACTAGCTAATAGAATAAGAATGGCTACGAATAATGTTCCCCATATTCTCGGAGTAAAAGCAGGCTTATGTTCTCCCTCTTTTACTGGGATAACAGCAGCAGACCCCCATCGACCTCCAAAAGCCCAATAAATATGCAAAAAACTGATAAACCACAGAAGCCCCACAGCCACTACTATTAATAGTGATTTCATTTATTCGCCCCCAATTTCGTAACTTCAAAGATAACATACACTACCGTATGTTATAGTGGAAATTTTGTCCCTTCAGGTTTTATAACCATACTAGGGACATTTATTATCGAATAATCAATTATGCCTCAGCATAATTGCGTCCGGAGGCTTTACTTTTTTCAATGGATGTTTGGACACCCGCTGAAAGAAGTTAAAAGCTCAACCATTTTATCAATATCAAAATTAGGATTTGCTTCAAACCTTGTCATCCATC
Organism: Bacillus sp. RC242; assembly: GCF_044908245.1. NCBI lineage: Bacteria > Bacillati > Bacillota > Bacilli > Caryophanales > Bacillaceae > Bacillus > Bacillus sp. RC242. The sequence continues at coordinate 93,556 of NZ_JBIYCZ010000005.1, read as the reverse complement.
CTACATACGTTAAATAGGCAAGTCTCGCTCGATCAATTGATTCAGTTTCGTCTACGCCCATTTTTTGATACAATTTTGCAACACAAGAAATTCTTTGTTCTTCTATATCTACTAAACGTGCTGCCACAACAGGATCATATTTAGCCCAAGCATAAATACCATTCTCAATTTTTTTATCTCGATTAAAACTAATCTGTAATAGCTGTTCTAAAGAGGCATCCTGTTGCTCCATACTTTGAACAATCAGCTTTGTTGCATGTACTTCCCAAAAGTCGAGCATAGAATCTAAAAGCTCTTGATGGTCACGAAAATAGTGATAGAAGCTTCCTTTGCTTATTTTTAGCAATCGAGCAAGTGCTTCAATGCGAACTTTATGTATACCTTCATTAGCTAATTGTTGTAATCCTACTTTTATCCAGTCTTCTCTCGTTAATTGCATATTATCTCTCCAATAAAATACGCTAGCGTATGTTTTACGTTAGATTACTACTATTCTCATTTTTTGTCAATTATTCATTCTGTTTATTTTTATGAACTTTAACGTTGTTGTTAATCGTAATATTGATCGTCATCACCCTCGATAAATTAGATAACACGAAAGTCCCTTCAGGATTACTGAAGGGACTTTTACACGTTTGCGAAAAGTGCCTTTATGTACAAGAAGCGCTTTTTAGTCTAAAACTATTTTTTCAGATTACATTGCTCTAGAAGCTTTTCTAGCATTTCCAAAGTAACTGGTTGTGCCTTGGTAGTTAGTTGGTACCCAATCCGTCCATTCGTTTCTACAGTTGCTTGTTGTAAATTCTTGATTTCATGTATGCCTTTTTCTCTCAGATGCATAAATAATTGTTGTTCTGACATTTTCGCGCGTAATAAATTCTTTTTTAAGATTTCTCCGTTTTCTATAACAATAATGCTAGTTCCATTTAGAAACTTTTCTACTTTTCGTGATTTCAATTCAAAAAAATGAATAATAAGTAAAACACCCGCAAAAATAAACGCAGCAAAAATAGATGGGCCTACTTTCCTACTTAATATAGGTTCTACAATAATACGTCCTATAGAAACCACAATAATAATTTCAGCTCTCGTCATTTGGCTAACAGATTTACTACCTGTCAATTTTAAAACAATGATTCCAGTGAGGATTAAAATAATGCTTTCAAAAAGTATATTCATTACAGCCCAATCCTTTAATAGTGAATGTTACTAGTATTCCCATTAAAGGATTTTTATGATATTTTAAAGTATCCATTCACTTTACGTGCCTTATTCTTTGAAGCACCTCTCTCCCAGCTAGTAATGGTAAAGCATCAACTTCCTTCATTGCTTCTACTTGTGATTCGTTACGAATCATTGCATACACAGTATGACCTTCTTTTATTAGCATTGGTATTAAAGAACGTGCTGTTGCACCTGCCACAAAAATTTCCATATGTGTTTCTTCTTATTTTGAATATCATAATTGAGACGAGACATATATAAGCTATGTATAATAATCAATATGAAAGATTCATCCAAAATTAAAGCTATAATGTTGGCTAGCAACCAATAGTGATAACATGATAATTGAATTTGATGGATATGGAATTAATGAGTATGTTATTGGTCATAACTGTTCTATCAGTAAGTTAAAAAAATGTATTTTAACGTAAAAAATGAAGAGTTATCTAATGAGGAGCTTATAAATTTATTTTGTGTACGTTATCATTTTGAAAACATTCCAAAGTCATTACAAGAAGCCATTAAGACCGATGTCGTCATTGACTTAGATACGGACTATATTTATATCCCTAATAGATAACAATAACCCAGTAAACTAAAATGGTTTAATGTAACTTACGATTCAGACAAGAATTTAATAAAATAAGTAATTGCCCAAATAGAAGTCGCGAATTGAGTGACAAAATACATTGTCCATTCGAAAGAAGTCAGTTTTCTCTCTCGTTTAATCTTCTTTAAGTATCTGTAAAATATTAATGTACTCAAAAACATAAGTAATAAAGAGAATTGTTGTAAATCATCGACTATACGTACCGCCATAGACTCCATCACCCTCCTATACAAAATATAGACTATACTTTAAAGATATCATTTTTTTGGTAATGATTCCCTATATATTTAATGAAGTTAAAAAATGTTTTATGCGATATATGTGTACAGATAATAAAGTTGTTTAATTTTGTTCTTAGAAATACATTAATCGCCTACTCATAAATTTGATGGGCGATTATTATTTTTGTTTAATAATTGCTTTATTTCAATCACGACATTAATAATAGGTTTTGGTCTAAATGATTCTTGCAAGGAATCTCCTAATCTTGGACTTACTGATTTGGAAAAATAAAATTATTATGATCGTCTCAATTACCATTATTTTGGAGAACAATGTGCTATTATATATTCGTAATCAATGAAATAATAAGAAAGAAGGGGTAGTTGTGGAAACAAAGATTATAGAAACAGAGAAGAAAATTGATTCGAAATCCCTTTTGGCTTTGGGATTATTAATTATTTCCGGGATTGTATATCAACTTTTCGCAGTGTTAGGAGATAATATACCTGAAGTATTGAGGATGATTTTTGAAGCTTTATGGAATCTTGTATTATGTGGAATTATAGGATACTATTTTTTAGGAAAAATATCATTAGAGCAATTTAAACATTTTAATTTCAAGACATTACTTTGGGGTTTGCCTTTAACAATTATCGTAGGTATGGCTTCCAACTTAATATTCAGTTACATTTTTGAACCTGCAACTAAAAATTCCGTTGCTGAAGTAATAAGTATTTCTATGATTTTATTCCGTGTACCCTTTATGTTAATGGGTGAAGAGTTGATTTGCACTAATATAATTATCGCATTACAAAAATTAGGATTAAAATTTGGCACGGCATCATTAATATGTAGTTTGTTGTTCGCTTTGTGGCATATTCCAGCTTATGGTTTTGTGCCAATGCAGTTATTAATAACTATAATCCCAATTAGATTAGCACTAAATTATATATGGAAAAATTCAAAAAGTATTTGGGTAAGTTGGATTTGTCACTTTATTTTTGACTGTATTTCATTTGTACCAATGCTTTTTAAATAACCATTTTATTTTTAAAAGGACTTTATTATTTGCGTATTGTATAAAGAACAAGAGCACTCAGCTATTGAGTGCTCTAAAAACATTAATTTTGATTCAAAACATTCTCCTCAAAATATTTCCCCCAATCTGGGCGTCTTCCATCCATATCTGTAAATCCATACTCTCTTCCTAATTCCCATGAACTTAACGCTCGTCCCGTTTTTTCATGAACATTTGGATCACTTGCTAAAGCTGCTACTGCTCTTCCAACAAAGAAAGGAGTTTCTGATGCGATAAAATGAGGGTCTTGTTTAGCTCCTTCTCGCCAATTCTCCTCTGTTACACCAAATATATCTAACATCGCTTCTGAACGAAGGAATCCTGGACTAACTGCGACAGCTGTAATATTGTGTTGTTCTAAATCTTTCGCCATAGCTTCTGCTAAATGAATTGTTGAGACTTTTGCTAAACTATAGTACAAATTACCTCGATATTGATAATCGACTCCATCTGTAATTTCAATAACAAGTCCCATTTTATTTTTCACCATTAATGGTACACCGTAATGGCTTGTCATTATATGAGAATGAACAGCTCTTTGTTGCATAAGTAGTCCGTTATGTAGGTTGTGTTCCCAGAAAGGTTTCTCCCATTCCGTTAAAGGATCGCCGCCCCAAACATCGTTTACTAAAATATCAAGCTGTCCATTTTGTTCGTCTTGAATCTTTGTAAATAATACTTTAATATCTTCTTCTACCGTATGATCAACACGAACTGCGATTCCTTTTCCGCCTTGCTTTGTAACAAGCTCTGCCGTTTCTTCAATCGTTTCAGTTCTTCCCATACAGGATAAATTCCCTTTTGTACTTCTTCCTGTTACATATACAGTTGCACCGGCTTCACCAAGCATCATCGCAATACCTCTTCCGGCGCCTCGTGTTGCTCCGGCCACAACTGCTACTTTACCTTGTAATGGTTTCATATCATTCTCCTTAATTATTTTTGGCACACTCTTATTATCATATTTTTTATATAGATTTCTCCATGTGGAGTAATAAATTTTAACGTAATTACACCACAAACACCATTATAAAACTGAAACTCACCTTGCATATTTGATATAGAGACTTCCTTATCTTTAAATGAGCTTCACATTTGATATAGGAATGTTGTTATGATCGACAATAACAGCCTTCGTATGAATTGCAACTGTTATACATTCTTTACTTTTCTTATTATATATAGTAATTGTAATCACTCCAATGACTACAGCAACACATACATAAAGCCATTATTTTTCTGTACACAACAAGACCCTTCATAAGCACTATTCTTTTTTGAACTGAAAATCTACACGGTTCATTCGCTTTATTTCCTCACTTACTTTGCGAATCCCTTCTTCAATCTTGTCTTCTTTTACATTTGATACGTTTAACTTTAACAATCTCTCTTTATGAAAGTTACTTAAATAATTTTTATCAATAGAATCTATGCTTATTTGACTCTTGCTTAAATTTTTAATAAATGTGTCCGTGACTATATTTCTGTTCAACTGTAAACAAGTATGTATCCCGATTGGATCAACTGTTCTATAAGTAAACAAATGTGGATTTTCATTTTGAACACCTTCTACTACTGCCGCTAGTTTTTTTGACCTATTGTAGTAAGATGCTTTTATTTTATGTTTATGCCGATCAAACATTCCGCTCTTTATGTAAATTTCTAAAGCAGCTTGCGAAATCATAGGACTATCGATATCTAAAATCTTTTTATACTTATAAAAGGCATCTGTAATGGATTGCGGGATGACTGCAACACCGACTCGCAAACCAGGAAAGATGATCTTCGAATAACTTTTTAAATATATAACATGATTACAATTATCTTGGCTGTAAAACGTATCTACTTTTGAATCAGTTTCTAAATCTGCTAAATAGTCGTCTTCCACTATAAATACATTATATTTCTTCGCAAGTTTAATAATCTTTTCTCTCTCTTTTTTAGAATACGAAGTTCCAAGTGGATGATGAAATCTTGGAGTTGTATAAAAGAATTTAATTTTTTCTGTGCTAAATATCCGCTCTAGTTCATTTAAATCTATCCCTTCATGCGTACGCTTTATTCCGATCACAGGGATCTTATTTATTTCTACATATTCAATATATAAATGATAACTTGGCTGCTCAATTAGTATCGTTTCGTTTTCATTCGGAAATGGTATTGAAGTTAATATAGCAAGCGCCTGCTGCACACCTGACGTTATAAATATATTATCTTCCTTTGTGAAAACTTGATAGTTTGCTAACTGTTTTTGCACAACCGATATTAAAGATGGTAACCCTTTCGGTGTTCCGTATATAAACAAATCATTCTTATAGGTATCAATCGCTTTATTAATGCAATGCTGAAAATCTAAGTATGGAAAAACATCTGGATCTGGGGCCGAAGAAGCGAAATCAATAATCTCGATACTTTCTACGTAACTTCCAGATTTCTTAACAACGTAGTATCCACTTTGAGGTACAGAATAAATAATATGACGCTTTTCCAATTCATGCAGCGCTCGTATTACAGTCGCCTTATTACATTCATATTGTGTAACAAGCGACCGTATAGACGGTAATTTCTTTCCTTCTTTTATCTCACCATTTTGAATCATACTTTCTAAGTCGTTCAAAACATGTAAATACTTATACATCCTTACACCTCCTATTTTTTTGTACCGGTACAGTTTGTATTTGTTCACATTGTAGCACTAGATCAGAAGGATTACTATGTACGTATACTGGCCAGTAAGAAATCAACTACTATGAGGTGAAATTATGAAAAATACAACAAAAGCATATATATCAGCATTACTCTATTCATTTATTATTGGATTTTCATTTATGTTTGTGAAACTAGCACTAACCATTACGAGTCCTCTTGATACTCTGGCTCACCGTTTTACAGTTGCCTTCATAGCAGCAACCATTCCGGTTATTTTCGGTTTTGTAAAGTTAAATATTTCACTCAAAAACATACTTGCACTTTTACCACTCGCAATATTTTATCCAGCATTGTTCTTTGCTTTCCAAGCATTTGGCTTAGTATATACAAGTTCATCTGAAGCTGGAATTATACAAGCAGCGATCCCTATATTTACGATGATACTAGCTTCCTATTTTTTAAAAGAATATACGAATACATGGCAAAAAACATCAGTATGTATTTCTGTCATAGGTGTCATTTATATATTTGTTATGAATGGTATAGGGGCTCATGAAACGAGCTTCATCGGTGTTATCCTCATTTTATTATCGGCATTATCATCTGCTTGCTATAATGTATTAGCTCGAAAAATGACAAAGAAATTCAAGCTAATGGATTTAACATACACAATGACAGCAATCGGTTTTATTAGTTTTAATTTCATCGCAATCATTGACCATATGAACAAAGGTACAATAACTGTATACTTTAAGCCATTTACGAATGGAACATTCCTTATCTCCATTTTATATTTAGGATTATTATCTTCCTTACTAACAGCATTGTTATTAAACTATTCATTATCTTATATTGAAGCAGCGAAAATAAGTGTTTTTAGCAACTTATCTACACTTATTACCATTATCGCAGGCGTTGTATTCTTACAGGAGCAAATTTCCTACTATCATATTGTCGGTACACTTATGATTGTTCTTGGAGTAATAGGCACAAATTTTCTAGGCAAAAAAGGAATCATAGCGAAAAAGAAGAATACCTCCTTGAGTAAATAAAAAGTGAGGGGTAAATAATGCAGAACTCTAATACGATCGATATCCGTAATATACATGAGCTAGAAAACGAATTGTCTACTTTATTAAGTAAACCCATTTCTTCAGGAGAAGATTTAGAAAATCGGCTGAAAATACAGTCGAAATTAATATGGGAAATCGAAGAACAATTAAGATCACACTATATTGACTTTCAATGTAATACAGATAACAAAGAAATAAAAGATACGTTTGAATATGATCAACAATATGTAAGGCCTCTTTTGAAACGTTATCAAAATTCATTTGATAATAAATATTTAGAGTCACCATTTCGAATGCAACTTGATCCAAAAACTTATAGCTTACTAGATAAAAAAATAAAAAATGCGCAAACATTATTTTGTGAAAAAAACATTGATTTAGAAGTAAAAGAAGACAAATTAGTAACCGAGTACTTCGAAATTACAGGCAGTTTGACTGCACTATGGGATGGCGAAGAAAAAACAATTACTGAACTACAGTCTTACTTACAAAATCCGAATCGTGATATACGAAAAAAAGCAAAAACGCTCATTTCTGAAAAATTCTTATCTGTTGAAAATAATTTACAACATATTTTAAATGAATTAATTGCAATCCGTCACCAAAAGGCAAAAAACATTCAATTAGATAATTATCGTGATTATATGTTTAAAAAATATGAACGTTTTGATTATACGGCTGATGATTGCTATGAACTGGCTGAATCGATACGACAATATGTTGTGCCACTTACAGATAAAATATTAAATGAGAAAAAAGCTGAACTTCAAGTGGATATCCTTCGTCCATGGGATGTAGCAGCTGTAGCTCCCAATCAAAAAGTGTTAAAACCTATTCAAAATGAAAAAGAGTTAATTGAAAAAAGCACTCACATCTTCAATAAGCTAGATATTGAATTTTCAGCACTACTAAACCGAATGCATAAACATAATTGCTTAGATTTAAGAAGTCGTAAAGGAAAAGCAGCTGGTGGTTTTTGTGAGTACTTACCGGCTTCTCAATTATCTTTTATTTTTATGAACCTTAACTATACACAAGATGACATCCTTACTTTCATTCATGAAATGGGCCATAGCATTCATAATGAATGCATAAAGCAACTAAAGATACGACAATATATAGAAATCCCCGCTGAGACAGCTGAATTAGCTAGTATGACAATGGAATTATTCTCGATAAAATATTGGGATGCATTCTATAAAGATAAAAAAGATTTGAAACAAGCAAAAGTTAACTTCTTTAAAGATATTATTACTTATCTTCCAGGTATGCTAATAGTTGATCAATTCCAACACTGGCTTTACGAAAACCCAAATCATACTTTTGAGGAAAGAAATGAAAAGTACTTAGAGCTTCAGAAAACTTATCAATCTAGTGTAGTAAATATTGATGGTTATGAAAACTGGTTTGCAAATGGCTGGTTACCTGTACTACATATTTATGAAGTACCATTCTATTATATCGAATATGCGATTGCACAGCTCGGTGCACTGCAAATGTATAAACAATATAAAGAGAATCCTAAACAAGCACTACAAAATTATAAAAAAGCATTGTCTTTAGGTAGTACAAAGACTATTAAAGAAGTGTATGAGGCAGCCGGCATTCACTTTGATTTTTCTGGAAAAACAATTAAAGATTTAATGGCATTTGTAGAAGAAGAATTAAATTTACTTGAACAAATATAAGTAAAAAAAATGCACCTAAAAGTATAGGCGCATCTTTTTTACTGTATTCTCTTCTAATTAGTTTCAATTTTCATCTCGCTTTATTAATAAGCTCTATATATTGTAGGTCCCCATATCCTATTGTTGGAAAAAGATTAAATAACCTTTTTAATAACTCTTGTGTTGGTAAATCTTTATTTTTGGAGATATACTTTACTACTACATTATTTTCTTTTAGCATTTCTAAATATAAATCTATCGCCTGATACATTACAGGTAGTACCTCATGAGATGGCTTTTTATGATTTACTAGAACTTCATTGTAAACAGAAAAATAGTTCCCTAATTCAAGTCCAATTTGACTAACTTTAAATTCATCCTCTCTGAAGCTATTTAAGTATACTTTTCCCTTATAACCAGACTGTTCAAGGTAAGAAAGTACTGTAAGTAGATTCATTTGGCAAAACATATCTTCACCGAACCATAAAACAATACATTTATACTCTTTCTTAAAAAGATTCTCTAAAGGATGAATAACCTTTTTCGTATAATTTTCTACAGTACCTTGGTGTCCTTCTGCCCTTGTTTTAATAAACTCATCATCAAAAATCTGTGCAGTAGTCGTATTTACACACATAGCTTCATTAAATGGAGCGTAATCAGACTCCCCCATTAGTTTTTCACTTTTAAATTCTTCATACATAAATTGACCATTTAATATATTTAGTACATCTTTATCAAACAGCTCACTCTTCGCATTTCGTAACTGATCAACTTCAATTTTTCTAGAAAAATTCATTCTATCCCACTCCTTGCCATCATTGATTGAGAGTTTAATAAATGATTGAACCGGTATTTTGTTAAGTTGGAATTTTCCTGGGGTTATACCAAAAACAGTTTTAAATGCTCTACTATAAGCCTCTTGCGAAGAGTAATCGTAATCAAATGCGATATCAATTATCTTTCTATCATTCGTCAAATCTTCCGTTGATAAATACAATCTTCTAAGAAGAATATATCGTCTAATACTTATCCCTGTTACTTGATGAAATTTAAACGAACAGAAGTAAGGAGAATATCCCATATAATTAGATAATTTATCTAATGAAAACTTCTTTTTTAAATTGCCCTCAATCCATTCAATCATTAGCTGTATATGTTCATTCATTTATCCCCCTCCTCACTAAAAATTATAAGAAGTATCCACTTCTTTCTTTTGATATTTCTTGTGGTTTATAACATTAACCACTCTCTAGAACCTTTAAATATCATATGTAATTACTCATTTCATATTTTTTCAGCTATCTTATTTTGTCATACATTTACTTAACTTTCCAATAAAGTGAAACTTTAATCAGTGGGGAGTTTCTTCCTCCCCACTGATTATTATCCCATACTAATCGGGTTTTTACGGGATAAATCTTTTTTAAAGGATTCTACCAAATAAAACACGAAATTTGTAAGTTAAGGAACTAGTAGTGTTGTGAGTGGAAAATTTATGTTTGGAAAGGAAGTTAAAATGAATAATATAGAAAAAGAGATACTTAAACTAATTAATAAACTATATCCATTGGATTTTATTGAAATGACACCAATAACAAATGAAATGTATCAATGTCTCACAGCACAAGGTACTTACTTCGTTAGAATTACAAACTATAAAACATATGAAGAGCAATTAGAAGAAGTTACATATACGAACTTTTTATATCAAAAGGGCTTAGGAGTCCCTCCAATAATACCTTCTTTAAAGGCGAATTTAGTAGAGAAAATAACCTTAGACAAAGAAGTTTTTGCTGTATTATATAAAGCTGCTCCTGGTATACATTTACCAAGAAACGAATGGAATTCTAATGTATTTAAAAAGCTCGGTCAACAAATTGGAAAATTACATCGTATATCTAAAGACTTTGAAAGAGTTCAACCGGTAAATCATATAAACGATTGGTATGAAAATGAAGAGTATAATTTTCTTAACTATATCCCAAAAGAAGAAACTACTATAAGAGAAATTGCATCTGACGTTTTAACTTCTATAAAGGTGCTGCCAAAGTCCACTTCAAATTACGGCTTAATTCATGGAGATTTATGGTTAGAAAACATATTAGTGGACAATGATTTAAATTTAACAATGATTGATTTTCAAGACTGTGAAAAACATTTTTACATATTCGATTTAGCTATTCCAGTCTATAGCGCGATAGAATATTCTTTCGTTGGGAATGGCAACATAGTCGACTATGAGAATTCTATTACAAAAGCAATAATCGACGGATACCAGGAGGAAAATGATCTACCTAAAGAAATGATAGAGCAGCTTCCATTGTTTATTAAATTAAAGGAGATATTCGAATATAGTTTAATGCATATGTATTGGAATAAAGAAGAGTTAACTGAGGAGCAAGTACGGATAATGAACCTTTATAGAATAAAGATTGAAAAAAGCCATTCTTTAAACACAGTTGGTTTCCTATGAAGTACAACCAATTGTTACATTCAGTTTAACAATTGGGTGTACTTTTCTATAGATAAGTTTTCTTCAAAAGACAAAATACAAGGAGCGAAACGATATTTAATCGTACAGTGGCACCTATTTTTCAATCCATTCAACGGATTTATCTAGCTTAATACCATCCTCGATATTACTTTCTTCCAAAGTATTTGCCCTAGCTTGAATACAAATAAAATAAAGAGGTTCACTTGAATTGTTACGCCAAATTCTTTCCCCCTCTTGTGCCACCCTTATGACAGTACCCTCTTTGATTTCAAGGATTTCATCATCAATCTTGAATTCCCCTTGTCCTTTGACGAAGATATACAGCTCTTCATTTTCTCTATGCTTATGATAAAAGGGCATTGAAATGCCTGGAGGGAAAACATTTAGTGAAGCTTCCATCCCTGTACATTGTAAGTCATCTTTAAGAAATACCTTTCCAGGAGCTTTAAATGGATTTCCATTTTTATATTGAAGCAGATTCTCCCACTTTCCTACTTGAACAGCACTAAAATTTTTACCTTCCATTGTTGAATTAACAAATTGACTCATTTGTATTCTCCTCTCATATTTATTTTCCATAATTTCACTTTTTATTCTCTAATAAATGAATAAATCCTCTCACAAAAAGAAACCGAATAGTCTCTTTTTTGCGGTAAAAAAACGGCTCAATTAGCCATAATATGTTATTAAGAAGTTTATTAGTAAAGATTGTTTTTTACATATTTATTTATCTCTACATTTATTTTATTTAGAATTTCTAAAAAATGAAGCAATCCAATTTTTATTAATTAATATTTATTTAAAATTGTAAATTATGGCCTCAGCAGCTTCCATCACAATCTCACTTAAAGTTAGTTGAGCATGTGGTGTTAATGCAATATCCTCAACTGTCATGCCTGATTCAATTGCTAAACCCATTTCGGCAATTATTTCTGATGCACCATTTCCCACGATTTGAGCACCTACTAATACACCATCTTCTTTACGCACCAATAGCCTCAAGAACCCTTTTCCTTCATTTGATACAAGTGCACGACCGTTTGCTAAAAATGGGGATTGAATCACTTTTACTTCCATGCCTTCTGCCTTTGCTCGCTCTTCAGCATAACCAACTGTAGCTAATTCAGGATTTGTGAAACAAACTGCTGGAATTACCAAGTAATCAACAAATGATAGTTCACCAGAGATAGCTTCGGCAGCTACTTTCCCTTCGTAAAATGCTTTATGTGCAAGCTGTGGACCAGCAATGATATCTCCTATAGCAAAAATGTTCGGAAGGTTAGTACGGCATTGTTGATCAACTTTTAATAAACCGCGGTCAGAAAACTCCATACCGATTTTTTCAAAACCCATATTTTCAGTATTAGGACGACGGCCAACCGTTACTAATACGTAATCAGCGTCAACTTTCTTTTCTTCACCACCAATTTCGTAGGTAACAATTACACCATTTTCAACTTCTTCTACACCTTTAGCGGATGCATCTACTATTACTGTAACACCTTTGTTTATAAGGTCTTCTTTCACAATTTGAGTCATTTGTTTATCGAAGCCAGTTAAAATATCTTTACCTCCTTCAATAATTGTTACTATAGAACCGAGGGAAGCGTAAGCAGAGCCCAATTCAGTACCAATGTAACCACCACCGATTACAACCAATTTACTTGGAACTTCAGTTAAACTAAGTGCACCTGTAGAGTTAATCACACGTTTTGTAAATTTAAATGTTGGAATTTCAACTGGGCGTGATCCAGTAGCTATAATTGCATTTTTAAATGTATATGTTTGAGTTGCATCTTTATTGGTTACTCGTATAGTGTTAGCATCCATGAAATAAGCTTCACCTTTTATCACTTCTACTTTATTGCTTTTTAATAACCCTTCTACACCACCTACTAATTTCTTTACAACGTTGTTTTTAAATTTTTGTACTTTTGCGAAGTCCACATTTACACCAGAAGAAAAAATCCCCATATTTTCTGAATGCTTTGTTTCCTCAAAACGATGACCTACAGAAATAAGTGCCTTAGATGGAATGCAGCCGACGTTAGCACATACGCCACCAAGATTCTCTCTTTCTATAATTGCCACTTGTTTCCCTAATTGTGAAGCTCTTATTGCAGCAACATATCCTCCAGGTCCAGAGCCAATTACGATTGTTTCTATTTCTCTCATATCCTTTTTCACACTCCTCCAAAAATTAGAAACAGGTAGGCCGAAATCGTTCATATTCTACACATTTTTCAATTTACTATTTTGTATTAGTACCATTCTTCTCTCATCCGTTTTTTCATAGTTCCATCATGGAATTTCTATTAAGTGATCACCCCCTCAAAAAAAGAAACCGAACAGTCTCTTTTTTGCGATAAAAATTACGGCTTAGTTGGCCGTAATTTGTTTTTCCAATTCATCTAAAAGTCGTGACGATACTGTATCAATATAAACTGTATCTTGGTATAAGCGTGACAAGGCAAGTGCTCCTTCAAGAGAAGAAATCCAGATGATAGCAATCTGTTTTGCTTGAGTATCTGATTTTAACTCTCCTTGCTCAATTCCATACGTAATAATCTTTTCAATTATTCCAAGTAATTGATTCATCGCTATCTGTGCTTGTTCTGCCATGAGAGGATGGGAATCATCTGCTTCTAACGTTACGTTCATGATTGGACACCCTCCAGGAAGAGGATCATTATGAATGAGAGATGTAAAAACTGAAATAAAAGTTTTTAACTTATCCAACGTATTGGATGCTTTTTTTATCTCTTCGACATAACGCACTCCCATTTGTGAAGTTGCATGCTGAAAGGCTTGAACAGCCAAGTCATCTTTATTTTTAAAGTGACGATAAATACCGCCCTTCTCTAGCCCAGTCTCTCGCATAATATCAGAAATTGAAGAACCACTATAGCCCTTTACATTAAACAGAGCAGAGGAACGATCAAGAATCATTCTTTTTGTTAATTCACCTTTACGCATTGTGTCCTCCTAAAAGAAAACGTTTGGTCTCTTTTAAGTATATGACAAACCGAAAAGAATTAGCAAGAAAAAAATAACAGGGAATATCAATGAGTAAAAAACAAATGATACACCATCCTTACAAGAATCAGAATAAATACATGAAAAACATCTTTTATTTACAGAGGTTTAGTCTCTGCCAGTCTAGCTGCACTAATTATAGGAGCCCACTGGAAAATTTCATCTCTTAATAGACCTGTTTTTTTGCAATATATATGTAAATACATTTCAGCTAATTCCACTGAATTCTGTGAATACAATAAGTATGTCCGAAACACATCTGCACGAATATCACCTGAACTAGCATCAACCCAATCTATAATATTCACATCACCATTACTCATAATTAAATTAAACGGATGAAAATCACCATGACATACTCTAGGTTCAAATGTGATTGAATCTAACTTTTTTAATATATTTCCCTTTTGTTTTTCATCCAGATCATGTACGGAGTTAATTTGACGATAAAGCCTTTCTTCCATCGGTTCTATTTCATCCGAGCTCACAGATATAGCATGAATTTTTTGTTGTTCACTAACACATATACTTATATAATGCTCCGCTTTACTCAAATTATTAAGCAAAAGCTCACCAACACTTTCCCCTTCTACATATTCCATAATAATAGCTTGTCTACCTTGTATCTCTGTAACTTCAAATACTTTAGGAACGTGTAAACCACATGAATATGCATACTTTTGTTTTCGTGCTTCGTATAGAGATTCTGTATTAGGGAGGTATTCTTTAAACAATTTCACAACTTTATTATCACAAAGATAAATTTCAGCCGTATTTCCTTTGGCTATCGGATTTCCTAGATTCAATTCATTTCTCTCCTTACAGTAAATTAGAATAACGCCTTATAGTCCTCTATAAATTCAGTGTAATTATACTGATACCCTTCTTCATGAAAATTAAAAAAACTTACCCCTACCTATAATTATATAGAAAGTGGTAAGTTTAATTTTCTAGGAATATCGGAATGAAACTCTGGTGTATGCAAAACAGAAAATGAATACCCTTGTTGAATAAATGATATTTCATTTTGTTTACTTTCAAATGGAACACTATTTTTCTTAAAATTATTTTGGATTTGTTGTAAAAACGCATGATCCGGTGTTCCGAATGAAACATGTACTTTCGGTGGTAAAGCTTTCATCGCAATGGGAATCCAAGGTCGCTGCCACCAGGTTGCGATGATATATGCAGTGCCACCTATAACAAAGTTGAAAATATCCCCATCTTCCTTCGTTTTCATGTCTAGATTTGATTTCAACCATTCCGTAAATACAGGTACACTTTTAACCGGAAGACCAATTTCCCTTACGTATAAAATGTTTAACGGTGAATGCGGGACTAATACATCTTCTTTAACATAACTATGTGCAATAATTTCGAGAAGATTTCCATCACCATCTTTAAAGTATAAATTGAATAGACCATTCTCCTCACCAATTGTATGACCATCTTTCCATTTCACAATGAGTAATCCAGACTCTTTAAGCCATTTTGCCGTTTCATGAAACTTTGAATATGGGATCTCAAAAGCGAAATGCGCAGGTGCAATTGGTTCATATACTTCTTGAAAACTAATTGTTGTATACGGTGTTACTTCAAATTGAATATATGATTCGGTTTCTTTTTTTATTGGAAAAGATAATATGTCTTTATAAACTTGTTTTACCCCTTCTATGGAAACCGTTTGTAGTTTTATATCTGATATATGTGTAATCACACTACATTCCCCCTTGTTTCTTACTATCTATTCTTATTGTATTACACTTATAAATAGATAAAATCAAACCGAAGGGTGGATTTTTCATGTGAAAACTACAACTTTAGTATGAATATGTTAGCTCCAATTACTTTTTATTTCCGCTATAACAACTTCTGGTTTATCCCAGTGTAACAAATGTGTAGTATCAGGAATTACTTTTACTATACTGCCAGTTTTCCCTGCATTCTTTTCCACAAAAAAAGCTGATTTTCTTTTAAAGAAAATCAGCTTTTACGTTAAAATACACTATGATTTAACAGCAATAATCATAAACCTTTTTGAATTCGTACGAATACCTTTTTCGGAACTATTAGCGTCAATGAACTTTTGTAAAATATTAAAGTCCTCTTCTTTTTCTCCAAATCTAGGAATAATAGGCGTATGTTTTAATAAAAAAATGAGATCCTCAGGAGTACTGTAATAATCGGTTACATCATATTCACATACTTGCACGAGTTCAAATCCTGCACTAATAAGTTCACCCATATACTTATCTTTTAACGTACCATCTCTTTCACCTAAGCATTGCCCTCTACCAAATGCTTCTTTAAGATTTAATTTATCATATTCGCTAACTTGTTGTGTTAAGAAAAAAGCACCTTTTTTCATTACTTTTGCCAATTCAGATGCTACAAACGGCGCATGACAACTTGAAGCAATATCAAAATGAGCATGCGGAAACGTTAAAACTTCAGAATCCATTTGGAGAAATTCAACGTTTTGTACACCTGCTTTATTCAAATTAAAATGTGCTGTTTTGATCATTCCATTAGAATTATCTATTCCAATCAGTGATGCAGCTGAAGATGCTATGTTAAGTACATTTTCTCCTCCACCTGTACCAACATCAAGTAAAATATGTGATGACTTGCATCTTTCTTTTACCTCGCCATAAAAGTCCCATGAATCTCCTACAGTTTCACATTTTATTTTACTAAAATCCCATCCATTTAATCTGCCTACTTTATCATAAAAGTTTTTGTACTCTAATTCGTTCATTTTATGTTTTCCCCTTTGTTGATGCTTTTATATTCCTTAGCTGTCTAATAAAAATGAGCCATCCATTATTTATTCTATATATGCAAGCCAAGCTTCATGAAACGCTTGAACAGTGCGATACCTTTTATTTTTTTCTTTATGTAGCGCTTTTTTACATATATTATATAATTCTTGTATGCTTTCCCATTTTTCATAGCTTTTATCATTTTTTCCGCCGATAAAAGCGAAAGCAATTCCAGCTAGTACATACACATTCGTTTCGCTTGTAATTTGTGCATGCAGTTCATATTCTTCCGATGCTTTGAAACGACCTGCTCCCCAGAAATTCTCCCCAATTTCATTAAATACAGGTGCTTTTTGAAAAAAATCAATATCACAAATCGTCAGTTTTGATTGCTCGAAATTATATAAAATACTACCGTCATAAAAATCAACCATGACATATCCTAGTGACTCCACATATGCTGCAAACTCAAAAATTTGTGTCAATATGTTAAGTCTCTCCGTCACGCATAATTTTCTAAGCTTTACAAACGGTGAATTTGGTGCGTGGTGCTTTTCAAACGGTGTAAAGTCCCAATGATTGTGCATGCATTCCCCATCAATCCAATGAAACCTTAAACAAAATCCATTTTGCATTTGAATGGAATTAATATATGGAACTAGTAAAGGATGTTTAATTTGTTCATACACTTCTTTTGCTTTCATTAGTCGTTGGATTGCGTCCTCTACATTACCTTTATATTCTAAATTACGAGCACCGGCATACTTCAAAAAGTAACGATGTCCATTTTCAATAATACCAAAACTAATATTTCCTGAATCTTGTTGATCAAAAACAGTAAATATTTCTACACCCTTTAACCAATCAAAATTATGATCCTCAGCTAATGTTATTGGGTATTGATTTTTTCCTATTGTAATATTTATCATGCGCTGCTCCTAGCTTTGAGCGAACGTAGTTTATAGAGGTATGATACGCATACTCAAATTATTTTTACCTCATACTTTGTTTTCTTCTGTTTATTCATAAAACATCACTCCTTTCCAATATCGACCCTTAATTTCATTCAATAACTACCACAATGTTCTTACTTTCTATTATATATTATAAAATACAAATTATAAGAAAAATATATACCATGCGCACAAGCAGTTTACATAATAATATTATAGTTTGTTTTTATCGATATATTCTAAATGTCCTCTCCCCCAACCACACATACTATCCAAAACAATACTAACTGTTTTTCCATGCTCAGTTAAGCTATATTCCACTTTAGGTGGTATTTCTTGATAAATTTCGCGTTTTATTAGTTGATCGTGCTCTAATTCACGAAGCTGCTTCGCTAATGTTCCTTGAGAAATGTCTGGTATTAATCGCTTTAATTCACCAAACCGTTTCGTTCCATCTGTTAATAATATAAATAAAATGAGTGGTTTCCATTTACCTCCGATTATTTGTAATGTTGCTATTACCCCTTTTAATTTCGGTTCCTCTAAATTCATTTTCCTCACCACTCCCCTCAAATCATAAATTATAATGAATAATTCTTTATATTATCCATATAACAAGCGATTAGTACGAAATTAGCGACTAAGTACATATAAAGTGCGTACTTTTCAATAGTCATTTTTTAACGAATAATAAAATTAACACAACTTATTTTAAATCTTATATTAAGGGAGATGTTTAATCATGTCTATTACTGCATTAAAAGATAAACATATCGTTATCATTGGTGGAAGCTCTGGTATTGGATTAGCAACAGTAAAACAAGCAATCGGACAAGGTGCACATGTTATTATTGCAGGGCGCTCGGAAGAAAAACTAAAGGCTGCTCGAGAAATAATAAATAACAACCATCTTCAAACTTATGTATTGGATAATCAAAATAAAAACCAATTACAAGATTTTTTCAAGACAGTTGGGAATTTTGATCATTTATTCACACCGGGAGCCTCTTACACACTTGGACCAATAACCGCTACAGAGGAAATTGCTGAAAGCAGCTTTATCGGAAAGTTTTGGCCACAATATTACGCCGTAAAATATGCGATTCCTTTTCTTTCAAAATCTGGATCTATCGTGTTAATGTCCGGTGCATTTAGTCAAAGACCACTTAAAGGTGCACCTGCTTATGGCGCTTGTAATGGTGCTATTGAAAGCTTAGGGAAAGCTTTAGCTGTTGAATTAGCTCCTATTAGAGTTAATGTTGTTTCTCCTGGAACGATACGAAGAGAGAATGAACAAAATGAGAAAAGACTAGCTGCTTATGAAGATTATAAATCTCTTTCTCTTGTACAGAGACCTGGGTATAATGATGAAATTGCACATACTGTCCTGTATTTAATGCAAAATGGTTTTACTACAGGTAATGTATTATTTCCTGATGGAGGATACACATATCATTAATTTATAACAATTCATGCCTCCTTAGATTAACTAGTATTAAGGAGGCTATTATGGTTAATCAACTAGTCCTTTGTGCTAAATATTTTCAGATGGAAATAAAGTAAAAAAGGCATATACGATGCCTTTTTTACTTTATTGTTTATTTGTTTATCCGATAACAAACCTCTGTAACCCACTTATTAGGATCTGATTCCATCGCTGGACTAACGTGATAAATATTAAACATCGGTCCAGCTAATTCATAACCTTCCGTTTCGATCCATTTTGCTGCCGCCTCATTTACAGCTGTCATTTGTTCATAACTTCCGTTAACTGTTATTGAAGCTACATAGGATGGATCTATCTTTTTGAAATTAACATCTTTTGTATTTTCATGCTCCCCTAAAATATTTATCTGTATTTCTACATCCACATCATTTTCCTTATATTCTTGATCATGGAATGTAGCAATACTATAAATCGGATTAGCTATACTAATATTTTTAACATTAATTTCTTGCATCAATATACTCCATAAATCCCCTTCGCAATTATACGATGGAATAACCTTTCTAACACTTGCTACATTTCTTTCTGGAATTTCTTTTAATGAAACATGATAGTTCATTTCAATAACATCCTCTCTCATCGTTTTCATTGAGTCTTCGAGGAGACGTAATTGTTTTTTGAGATCGTCCATTTCTTCCTTTACTTGAGCACTACGATTTTCAAATTGTGACTTTATTACTTCAATATTTTCACTCTCTACTAATTCTTTAATAGTGGCAATATTAAATCCCATATCTTTTAACACTTGAATTTGATTTACTTTCTTTAATTGGGCTGCTGAATAAAATCGATAACCACTTTGCTCATCGACTTTTACTGGTTGTAATAATTCCACTTTATCGTAATGTCTCAACATACGTATACTAATGGAAGATAGTTTTGAAAAATCTCCTATTTTGAACATTAGTTCCTCCTATTTATTACAATTATTCGAAGCTCAACTTAAGCTTAAACAATGACATTGTGTGAGAGTCAACTATTTATAACAGTTTAAACAATTATTTAATATATTTATATAATTAAAAACTCTTACGACTTATTTACCAATTCACTTTTCAACGCAATATATATTGATATTAATCCATTTACATTCAATAAAGTAACTATAATACTAATGAGCAACGCTACATCTGCAGAAAACGTTTTAATCGTCTGCCACGGTGAATTTGTACTATAAATAAGAAGTGGAATTAAAGTAATAGATAATATTAGAAATAAACTCCCTAGAAAAAGCCAGGTCATTTTTTTACAAATTTTCTTACGTTTATACTTTATTATTAACATAATTGCTGTAATGAAAAGTGCGAATATTAATATTGACATAACAATTTGAACTATTGGTATATTTTTTGGTATATCAACCGGTTCTTCACCATTCAAAATATTAATAATCCCTTTTTTAAATTCTGGTAGTGATGCTTCTTCTAAAACATGATTTTTATTCGTTAAAATCACAACACCCCAGCCAGTTTCATTTAAAATAAATATCTCTGCATGTGAATCAGGAGTTGAGCCTGAATGCCAAACCATCTTTTCGTTTCCATTTATATTTGTTGTCCTCAGTCCAAAACCATAATATTTCGCTGAATCTATTTTATATAATGGAGATAAATAAAGATCCATACTATCTTTATTTAAAAATTGTGTATGCTCTTGGTGATTCAAAAACTTAATGAATTGAATCATATCTTCTAGATTTGCTGTAATATATCCATATGGTGTCCCACCATTATCATACGACACCGTACTTTTTCTTGGTATTCCAAACCATGATTGATAACCTGTTAAATAACCCTTTTTATAAGAATCTTCACTATTTGCTGCTGCCCCATTCATTCTTAATGGCTGAAAAATTTGCTTCTCCATATAAGTAGAGTATGTCTCTTTTGAAACTTCCTCAATAAGTGCACCAAGAACGAGATAATTTGCATTACTATATTGATATTTTTGTCCTGGGGGAGCAGTTAATGTTACATTCGACAGTTTCATTACATTTTCTTTTATAGCCGTAGTAGTCTTTGATTACTTATCTGATAATGCTAAACCTTCATAGGTACTCATTCCACTTGAATGTGTTAGTAGATGTTGGATTGTTATATTTGAGGCCGATTGATTATCTTTTACTTTAAACCAAGGAAGATGTTGTTGGACTGAATCCTCTAAATTTATTTTTTTATTTTCTATTAACTTCACTATAGCTAGACCAGTTAAAGATTTACTTATTGATCCAATTGCAAATGGTGTTTTACTAGTTATCTTTTTTTCAGATTCTCCAGTAACCCCCCATAATTTTGTGTAAAATACATCTCTATTATGTACAATAGCTACTGAAGCTCCTGGAATTTTATGTTCCTTTAAAAATTTTTCAATATAAATATCTAAAGTAACTCTAATATTTTGCTGAGCGTAAACTTTTGAATGTGCAATACATAACATTAATACATTACAAACTATACAAATTAGAAACAATTTATATTTCGATATCTTCATCTTAATGTACTTCGGATAACTTTCTTTTTTTATAAATTACTAAAATTATAGATATTAATAAAGAAACCATTAAACTAATCATTATTAATATAGAGTTCCACCATTGATTTTCTGCTATTCGATATAAAAGATTAAAATTAAAGTTATTTTCACTGTTGGTTGGATTAAGGGATTCAGTTAAAAATATTGAAAGTGTAGTTTGTGAAATGAGGTATGTAATAAATGCGACGAATATGCCAATTATGATTAATGTATTAGATTTTTTATTTATATTTTGAAGTTGTTTCATTTTCACTCGCAGATCAATTTCATTTATCTCCAAAAAGTCTTGAACAAATAATTGAGGCGTTCCTAGGTCATTTATACTTTCCTCACCATGTTCACGACATTCTTGGATATGCTCTAAAATTTGTTGTTTAATATTTTCCCTTTCTTCTAAACTTATATCGTATTGCTCTAATTCCTTAAGTACGTCAGTTAAAAATTGCGTTTCTTTACCGTTTAATTCATTCCTCATTTCAGAAGGTCTCCTTTCAATCCACTCTTTAATAATATTTTAATATCAGATTGCAACTCTAACCATTCATTAACTTTCTTCTCAAGACGTAATTTTCCATTTTCATTAATTTCGTAATAAATCCTAACTTTACCACTATCCGTCACCTCTTGATAAGTATTAACCCACTCTTGATTTTTCAGTTTAGTTAAAATGGGATAAATACTTCCTACTCCTTTCAATTTTAAATTATGTACTTCGAGTTCTTTCATAATTTCATAACCATAACTTTTCTTTGTAGACAAAATAGACAATACACACATTTCTAAATTCCCTTTAATTAAACTTGTTCTATCCATAGGATAAATTTAACAGAAATATATACTTCATTCAAGTATATATTTCTGTTAAATTTAAAAATTCTAATAATTATACAATCACTAAAAAAGTAGCATATTCTTTTTGTTATTATCCAAATAACCTAAATTATTATCCCCAAAAAACATTTTTATACGTCAATAATTATATAATAAATGATCATAATTAACGATTTAAAACTAACTCTCACAGATAAATGTATTTACATCTTAGAAAGACTAACAAAACTTAAACATAAATGCTAACCTGTAATACCTTTCAGTTTAAAATTTAAGAATAATTTATATTGGTATTACAAATAGATTTTTCTTGCTCTATTATCTATCTACCTTAACACGTTTAAAGAAACTCTTCTTCAACATAAAAACTCATTTGCAGATTATTGCAAATGAGTTTTTAATCCCTAACTAAACACTATTTTTTATTCTTCTTAATTTAATTATTTTTCTCAAGACATTCATAAACTGCCATCATTTCTCGCTTATTCAACTCATGAATTCGATTAAATATTAGAATGTCTGCAACATCCTCAGTTCGTAAGCTTTCATCCACAACATCACTAACTTTTCCGGTTAACCATGTTTGCACATCTATTCCATCAACGATTTCTTTAAGTCCTTCATCGTTAATACCACTTGCATTACAAGTTATACATGGAATTGTTAATTTAAACACGCCATCATGTAGATTATCTTCGGTTATAACTTTCTTTCCGTTACAGAATGGACACGGGTTGCTTTTTTTAATTTTATTAATTTGGGTAACTAATTTTTTGTAACCAAATGCTTCGTATACATATGTTAGTTTTTTATATTTACCATTTGTGAAATACTTATCTATAATGGTTTCTCTTGTTTCATGAACATTAGGAAAATCACAAATAGTTACTTGATTGTTGAAGCAAATGGATTCTATATTTCCTTTTATTTTGTCCCAGAATGGTAAAACATTTTGTAACACCATTTCATAATTTGAAAAGCTTGCTTGTTCTAATTCAAACATTTTCAGTGCGACTTGTATATTTCTAGGTAATAAAGAAACATCTTCTGTCATAATCATATCGTCACCTACGATAGATTTCAATTTGACGAGTACAGGCAAATCTCCTACAATTTTTAATACTTCGTTAAGCGGCTGATTAATAATTTCACGAATATCTGTATCTCCAAAATTAAGTGGTTTATGGTGATTTAATAAAGTCCCCTTACAAATTGGACATGTCATCATTTCTTTAGAAGTCTTAATATCTTCTTTAATAGCTGCTTTTGAAATAACAATATACCCGCCAATAATCGTATTAAATCCTACCCATGTTCTACGTGTCTTTCCTTTCTTATCATAAAAGGACTTATCAAAATAGCCGTACCAAAATGTATGTTTCTCTTCCTCAGACATATCATTATAGCTTTTCGTCAAATCATGACCAAGCTCATTTTTAATTTCTTCAAATAGAAATTCTATTTTTTCATATTGATAAAATGTTAATACTTTCATGACTTCCGGATCGAATAGACCATCCCAAAATGGAACGTTTTTATCTTGAATTGTAATTTCTTTATCAAAAACTTCAATTTGAAGACGTCCAGAACAAGATCGGCAATGATTATCCTGAGAATAGAAATCGAAACTTCTCGTATCTTTATTAGTCGGATGAACAGCTACAATATGATTGATCAATCCACCAATTTCATATAAGAAACTATATTGACTATACAAATGTCTTTCGAGATCAATAGCAACAACAGGTGCCATTGTATCAGATTCATATTCACCATAAATTAATCGTGCCATTGATGATAAGCTTTTTAAAATACCACCCTTATAAACGTTTTCAGCATTTTTAAAATAGTTAATATGATTTTCTTTTAAATAGTGAACTCCTTCTTTACGCTTAAGCGTTGAAGAAATGTGTATTTGTTCAGCATTATTCACACTTCTTTTTTGACGATAATAATCCTCATGACTTACTACATCAAGATGCTCTATAGATTCAACCTGTCTTTTTCCAAAATCGACAATATAATCAGAGCTTTCTAGCATGTAACTGTTATGCTCAATCATTATGATAGAGACTGATTCATCTTGCAATATCCCTCTAACACTATCTATAAATTGATTTAAAATATTTTGCGATAAACCTTTTGAGGGCTCATCAAAAATAAACAATGTATGTGGATTTCTTGTTTTTGCAAATAACTCAGAAACTAAATGAACACATTGAAACTCACCCGTTGATAATGTTTGTGTTTTTCGTTCTAATGTTAAATATCCCAGTCCTAATTTGATTAGTAGGCTCAAGCGTTTATACGCAATATCTTCATTTGGAATTTCATCAATAATATCCTCAATTGAGCGCTCAAAAATATCATCAATTTCTTCACTATACTTTGTCAGTTTCTTTTTAACATCTAGGAAAGTTGCTACAGTTGATCGACTTGTAATCGATTGGTTTCGGTCTTGCCCTACCATAACTAGTTTATCTTTTGGATATCGTTTCAAGAAATCTGTAGCTAAACACTCATTGACAAGTGTAGATTTCCCGCATCCAGACTCTCCTGTAACAGTTACAAGTCTATTTTTAGGAATCTGAAACTCAGTCATTTGGATATTTCGGCAATATAATTCATGAAATGTATAATATTCTGTTGGCATTTCGTAATTTCGTTCCGATAGTATTGGTTTTGGTCTTGGTGATTCTTTCACGATTTGTCCACCATATTTTCCGCTACCAGGTCCGAAGAACAATTGCTCATCTGTTGTATCCAGTACTGTATCTGAATGATCAATGAGCCAGATTTGATTTTCACACCCTAATTGCTTGATTTCTTCTAATATTTGTAATAATGTTTCATTATCAAGTCCAACTGAAATCTCATCAATAATAATTACAGTATTTTCACTAACTGCCATGAATTCAGCTAAGTAAAGTCGTGTTAATTCTCCACCTGACAACGTACCCATAATTCGATTTAATGTTAAATAACCAATGTTCATATTGATAATATTTTGCAATATATGTTGTTTTGCTTCACTAATATTTAATTCTTCTGCTAATGAAAGAATAGATTCAACACTTAAATCGTTAATATCCGAAATTGTATGTGATTTAGCAAATAACTCAATAGTACGTTTTTCAACTTCTTCACTATAACGTTTCCCCTTACATTTTTTACACTCAATATTTTTAGTAGTACCACGCCCTTTACAGCCAGCACACCAACCTAATTGATTATTAAATGAAAAGACTTCAGGAGAAAGATTAAATTCTTCCGCTAGTTTTTCACGAATCTCTTTAAAAACACCTGTATGAGTACCAATCGTCGAACGCGGATTGGAAGAAATTGATGATTTTCCTAAAAAAAGTACTAAAGGTATTTCCTCCATCTTAATGGCACTAAAATTAGTTTCCATAATATTAGGAAATAAATATTGATATTCAGCCTTTGGCAATAAGGAAACTAGACGCTTCTTTGATTCTTCACCAATTGTTTGACAAAGAGTTGTTTTTCCAGATCCAGATAAACCAGCAATACCAAGTGATTTATTAAATGGAATAACAGTATCAAGTTTATTTATGTTATTAGCAATTAATTGATTTACTTTCATATTAACCTCTATTCTTATTTTTCCATAAAATCATTTTTACAATATAATAATTACATAATGAATATTGCCTATTATACAATTATCCTCTCACTTCTTGAATCTTATCCTTGTATTTTTCGAACCATTGTTGCCATCCGTTTTTAGAAAATTCCTTCTCTTCCTCTTCTAAAACTGAAGAAAAAAGGTCAAGACAAATATGCCAACCAGCTATATCTTTTGGTGTATGATCAGTTAATTCATGAATGTATTCTTTAAGTAGTAAAAGAGAACCATTTTCCTCTTTATGTATTTCAAATCGGACACGATCTTTATCCCATGTGAATTCAAGTACTGAATTTAGTTGGCAATCTAAAATATCAATATTTAAAAATGAACCATCCATCATGTCGAACTTTATAATTCCACCTGTTTTAAGATTTTCAATCTGTAAATTAGACATCCATTTTTTAAGCTTGCTGTTTTCAGTTAAAACAGACCAAACTTCTTCTATTGTATAAGAAAATTGGCGTTCAAATTTCACAATATAGCCGTCAGTTTGTTTCTCTATTTCAGCCAACATATTTATTGCCTCCTACTCGTGTACAGAATGTATGTTCTTATTTTATTTTACACGAATTTATGTATAAAAGAAATCTCTATGGCAATGAAATATTAATTTAATGTGTGAATGGTAATTTGAACATTGATTTATTATATATTCTCTCCATATGTTTATTACAATAGGCGTACCTCAACATTTCCACAAAAAAATTCAACATGAGAAAACGTTGATTTATTTATTTTATATAATATTTCCATTAAATATTTAAAAGCAATTTCCTTTAAGATAAATGGTGTTAATAAGAGCTAATATAGTATTCAAATCAAGTTATGTAATGTTCAAAATCACTTATTATGTATGTCTAATTCCTTGCTAAATGTAGGTTTACAAAACAAATAAAAAAAGCCGCATTTGCGACTCATGAACGAATAGAACTAACACCTATTTTAGGTGAATGACTTACCTTTTAATCGCGTCAACAATTAGCGATGGAAAACCAAGTTTATCGCCTCTATTTCTAGAATCATACCTTTTCGAGCGGAAAATAACGCCGTCATTCGCATCCCATTCTGTGTAATAAAATTGACCATTTTCATCACAATATTCAAGTAAAACTACCTCAAATCCAGCAATTTCAAACATTTTCGTTAATGTTTTATAATTATGTACGATTTTATGGCTTGCAGCTGGGTGGTCTTTCGGGCCAGGGCCGCCTATTTGAACTATATTTTGGTAGGTTTCATCTCGGAAAAATGCATCAGGTACTCCGCACCGAATATGACCTGATGGCTTTAAAAATTTATAACAAATTTCAGCTGCTTTTACACCTTCTTCAAAAGTAAGATGTTCCCATACATGCTCTGCTAAAATAGCTGAAATGGAATTGTATTCAAATCTTTCTTCCCAAGTGGTATTGTCTAGTAAATTAAGTTCATCTTCTTGCGTTTGAACCCAACCTGGATTATTATTAAATACTCCAGCTCCGACTACTACTTTAATTTCGTCTTGCTTAATTGCCATCACTTTCACCTCATAAATCTTTTAATGTATTAATATATTCTATGTTTACTATATTTTTTCCT
This sequence comes from Bacillus sp. RC242, assembly GCF_044908245.1. NCBI lineage: Bacteria > Bacillati > Bacillota > Bacilli > Caryophanales > Bacillaceae > Bacillus > Bacillus sp. RC242. The sequence continues at coordinate 65,685 of NZ_JBIYCZ010000005.1, read as the reverse complement.
TCTTCAACTAAAGTGCCAGTTAGTTCAATAAGATAGATAACAAAACTTCTGTTGTTTTTACTTATCCTCCCACATACAGCAAAAACGTTTATAGTACAAAATAAAAAGCGAAAAGAATAATTCCTTCCGCTTTTTATAGCAATAAATACATTTCATATTGTGCTAAAGAATTCTTTTCAAATCCAGATTTCTTTAAAAACCCTTCCAGTAAATTGTTGTTTGGAAACCCAATTGATAAACTTGATAACTTTAATTCTTCACTTGCTACCTGTAATAATTTTGTCCCAACACCAATATTTCTATAGTCTTTGTCTATGAAAATAAAACTAATTTTTCCTTGTTCATTTACACATACAGAACCTTTTATATCACTATCAACATATGCACCGTAAAATGTATGATTTGTTTTTTCGATATAATCAATATCATTTTGCCAATTTATATGGAAGTTTAGCCATTTCTGAATTTCAACTTTAAATGTTGGAAATTCTAATTGTTTTACTTCAATATTTTTATTACCTTTATTCATTATTTTAGTTAAATCATTTAAATTATAATAAGAAAGATCATATACTTTTTCATAACCTAATTTGTTATAAAAATGAATCGCCCGATCGTTTCCTACAATAACTTCAAGAAAAAGCTGCTTACATTTATTTTGTGTCGCTTCTTCTTTATGTAACTCAAATAAATTTTGACTTACACCAATGCCTCGAAACTCTGGATGAACAGCTAATGTTCCGCAGCGCATTGTTTTTATACTTTCATACACCTTAATACCACCAAGTATTACACCAACAGATTTGTCACCGTCTAACGCAATAAAAGAGTGTTCCAGTGAATTCCCTTCTGGTCCAAAAAACCTTTTTATAAAGTCTTCTTTTGAAACATCCATTTTAATAATATAATCTGAAAATCCGTCCTTAAAAGCTTCATATACCAAATCTATACTTACTTCACTACATCTTTTGTATTGAATCATATAAGTATAATCCCCCGCTTTGACTCGTTATAAACTGCATTCAAATACATGAAATGAATTACCTTCACCATATCCATCTTTTATTTCATGAACAACAATTTGACTAAACCCATTAGTAATAAGTATATTTTCAAATTCTTTTAAATCATATAGTCTTATAGGAAAATCCATAATCTCAGTTTCTTTTATTTTCTCATCATGAATGATTTCGTATTTCAGTATAATATTTAGAAGTTTTTGCACCTTATCATATGAAACTTTTCTATACTCAACAATTAATTCATTGTTAATTTCTTTTCTATTTGTCTCTATCCAATCTAAAATTTGTTCTGTCTCACTTCCACCTTGTACAACTGTAAGAAGTAATTTTCCATTTTCCTTTAAGTTATTTTTCATATTTTGAAGACTAATGTCTACTAAATTATTTGGTAAAAGTGAAAATGAACCTATAGGGATCATAATAAGATCATATTTTTTATCACTATAGTATTCTTCTATTTTCCCTTGTGACACAACCGGTTTTAAATTTAATTTTTCTGCTTTATCTTTACAAACTTTAAGCATATCTTTCGAAATATCGAATCCCTCTATATTCACACCATTTTGCATAAAAGGAATTAACATTCTACCATTTCCGCACATTGGTTCTAACACATGTATATTTTTATCTTTTGCAAAAGAAAGATAAAAATCCAATTCTTTTCCGGCTGCAATTGATTTATCACTTTCATATATCTTTGTACAAAGTTCTCCATAATACGTATGCAATTATAATTCACCTCTTAATTTGAAATGAGTGGACATTTCCCTACATATGTCTCACTATTTATTTGTTTTATAACAAACGGTGCAATATCCCCATTTTGAATTTTGATTCCTGGCATATCTACTAAACTCTCTTTAATATCACCAGTACCATTTCCTTCTATAACAAAGGGTAATCTAACAATTGTCCAATCTACTTCACTACTTTGTATAATTTGCAATTCTTTATATTTATCCTGCATCATCTTTGGAAGAAATAATCGAAACAAATTAGCCCCTATTTTATTTGCAATTCCCTTCTGATCTCCTTTTACATTTAAGGAGCCTCCAGAAATAAGAATATAGCGCTTCATTTCATATTCCTTCATTACTTTTAAAATATGCTTCGTAACTGTACTAAAAATATAAGGTTCATTTTTCGGCTGACCCACCGCATTAATCACAGCTTTACACCCTTGAAGTAATTCCTGTATGACTGAAAAATTGCGGGCATCCCCACTGATAGTCTCTATATTTTCATTAGTTATCGTCATATTTTTAGAATTTCTCGTTAATATTCGTACTTGATAGCCCTTTTCTAACGCTTGATTTACGAGGTATTTTCCGACTTTTCCATTCGCACCAAGAATCGCTATTTTATTTGTAGCTTTCATCACTATACTCCTCTTACTATACATTGTTAACTACAGTAATCTCATAAACACGTAAAAAAGTAATTAAATGCTCACATGCTCGTTCACATGCTAACATTTTAAAAACCTTTTGTTCTTCTTTCGTTTTGTCATTCGCTTGATCTGAGGCAGCTTTTAAACATAGAAATGGTTTGTTATTTACACGACATACATAAGAAAATGCTGCCACTTCTTGATCAACGGCTAAAGCACCGTATACAGTATGAAGTAAATACCTCATTTCTGAACTTCGAATACGTTGATCTCCAGATAGAAATGTACCAAAATGGACCGGGTCATACGAACGCAATTTCTTCATTCGTTTTACGAGTGATTTAGTTGTTTCAATAGGTGCTGTTCTACCATCATATAGATTAAAACTATCTTCTCCTGAACCAGCCGCTGTAACATCATGCTGTAAAGTATTAAGAGCTACAACGATGTGCCCATTTTTCACCTTATCTGATAAACTCCCGCAAATCCCTGTCATAAATAACTGGTCTGGCTGGAATTCACTTATTAATAGTTGTACACAACTAGCACAACTTACTTTACCGACACCAGTTACAACTGAAATAACTTCTAATTCATTAATAGAATGAAAATGAAATTCCCAAGCTGCTATTTTTTCTACACGCTCACTTGGATAATGTTGATGCAAATACGTAAGCTCTGGTTCCCATGCAGATACAATTGCCATCCTTTTCATTACACACTTCACTTCCTCCTATTTTCATGTAAATAACTCATCTATACTCTCTCGTTCATATTCTGGTATCCACTCTTTATACTTCTCATATAAATCCCGTATCTTTTCTTTATTCTTCGAAATTACTTCACATCCTCTATCTTCATAAATAAACATGATAATATCCTTTGTTACATTTATAAAAAATACATCTGGATATGAAATTTCTTTTTTTCGCCCTAGACGTGGACGTAGGTCAGGGAAATCTTCATGATTAACAGCTTCAATAAGCGGTTCATATTTAATATCTTCTGCAAAACATTGTAAAGAAAATTGATATGTACAATATAAGTCAGCTTCTTCATCTTCAAATAGAAAAGGGAATGTTTCTTGTCTTATATGAAACTTTAAATCCCTCTTTTTAATAAACCTATTGTATACATTTATTTTCTGCGCATTTTTTATATTTTCCTGTTTAAATCGATAAACATTTGTGACTAAAAAGACGGTATCTTCTTTAGAAAATATATCTTTAAATAGACTTTTATTATACCTATATAGTTGTGTGAAATATTCCATATTATACGTGTTACCATCTTCTTTGAATTGATATTTATCTTTCCCAAAATCAAAATGAAGATGATTTTCCCACTGAAAGTATATGGACGGTACTAATGTAACTCCTGGGAATCTTTGATTCATATATTCTTTTAATTGCATTTTTATACCCTTTCTACTCTACAATTTCTTTTAAATACCAATATGCTTCTTCTAACCACGGGTGTATGACTTTTAATGTATCTTTTCTTTCCCACAAATATGAAATATATACAAAAGCAGCATGTTCTAAAGAGTTTCCTAAAGCTTTTTTTACATTTATTAAATATGGAGGTGTCCCTATTTGATCCCATTCTAATTTATCAGCAACAAATAGTACTAAATCCATCTTTGTAGCATGTTTACGCAAAGTAGTGTGGCAACAGATAGCATTTAAAACTTCTTTATCTTCTACTTTAAATACCTCTTTTGCAATTACTCTCGATAATTTTTGATGAATAATCATTGGAAATTCTCTTTCTTCTTGTAATATTTCTATTCCAAATTTTTCAGCAACTGCAATCCGCTCCTCGTTCGGAAAGATTGCACTAATATCATGTAAACATCCTGCAATCGCTGCTTTTTCTTCATCTTCATAAAATATTCCCGCAATTTTTCTTGCCTCATTTGCCACACGAATTGAATGTTTATATGTAAATTCTTTATTGTATTTTAATAGAAAAGCTTTAATATCATTTTCTATTTTTCCAGTTGGAGTAAATGAATATATATCATTATATAACATAGCAAGTCCCCCTTATAACTAACTTTCAATATAATGTGAAATTTAAATCTCCTTCTTATTTTGTATTCGTTATAATTGTATTAATTCCTTTTTAATACGTTATGTGAAATTTAATGTAGAAACATTACTACAAAATACATAAATGTTTGATATTATAGTAATATTGATGATTCGCAAGGAAAGGAACTATATGATGAATAAAAACATATTAATTATTGATGATGATAAAGATATTGTAGAATTACTCGCTGTTTATTTGCGAAATGAAGGTTATAACATTTATAAAGCTTATGATGGTGATGAAGCATTACAAATGATATGTACATATGAAGTTGATCTTATGCTTTTGGATATTATGATGCCAAAACGAAATGGATTAGAAGTTTGTCAAGAAGTGCGTGAAAATAATACTGTACCTATCCTTATGCTTAGTGCAAAAGCTGAAGATATGGATAAAATATTAGGACTTATGACCGGTGCAGATGATTATATGATTAAACCGTTTAATCCACTAGAATTAGTTGCTAGAGTGAAAGCATTGTTACGTAGATCATCTTTCCAAAACGCTGCCACACCAAAGAATGAAGATGGTATTATTCGCATTCGTACAGTTGAAATTCATAAACATAATCATACGGTTAAAGTAAATGGTGAATATATTAAGCTCACCTCTATCGAATTTGATATTTTATATTTACTAGCGAGTAATACTGGAAGAGTATTTAGCTCTGAAGAGATATTCGAACGAGTTTGGAATGAAGACGGTTATGGTTCTAATAAAACGGTTATGGTCCATATTAGTAATTTACGTGATAAACTTGAAACCGTAATGAATGGTGAAAAACTAATTCATACGGTTTGGGGAGTAGGATATAAAATTGAGAAATGAAGCATTTGATATATTAAAAGATATACCAAAGTGGAAGCTTATTTTTTGGCTTTTATTAGCTATCACTCTTACACCAATTACCGAATTAATTATATTTCGCCTCGTAACGAGTGTAATTGAGAGTTCACTCACTCTAAGCGAACTAGGAAAAGAATTCATTAGAATTTTTGGCCATGAAAAATATATTGGATTAAAAGAGTCTTTATGGATGATGATTGTATCTTATTTGTTTTTATTTTCTATTTTCTCATCCTATTTATACATTTTTTATCGTCATGAAAGAAAGGTTTACTATGAAACTTGTATAAAAAAAATGATTGAAGAGATTCGGTATATTGCAAGTGGAAACTTTAATCATAAAGTTTCCATCGTACACCATAATTATTTAGAAGAACTGGCAACTGGGGTCAATCAAATTATTGAGCAATTAAAAGTTTCGATTGATGAAGAAAGACAGGCAGAACAAGCAAAAAGCGAACTTATTACAAATGTATCACATGACTTACGAACCCCTCTTACATCTATAGTTGGATACGTAAATTTAATCCATCATGATAATTATAGAGATGAAGTAGAATTACGATACTATATTCAAGTCATTTACGATAAAGTAACTCGTCTTAATGCATTAATGAATGACTTGTTTGAATATACACGCGTTCAAAATAAAGAGTTAAGTTTATATTCTGTTCCTATTGATATTGTAGAATTGCTTGGACAATTAACTGTCCAATTTCGGATACAGCTTCAAGAAGCTAATATTGAATGTCGCCCTTCTTTCCCATCTCAAAAGCTAATGGTACTAGCTGATGGGGATAAATTAGTACGTGTGTTTGAAAATCTAATCATAAACGCTATTACTTATGGAAATGATGGAGATCATATTGATATTACCGCTTACGAAAGCAATAACATGATTACAATTGATATAACAAATTACGGACAACCTATCCCTAGTACTGATTTACCTCATATTTTTGAACGTTTTTATCGTGTTGAAAAATCACGTTCAACAAACACTGGTGGATCTGGGCTCGGATTAGCAATTGCAAAAAGTATTGTTGAATTGCATAAAGGAACAATTGAAGTATATAGCGATGATAAAAAAACAACTTTCACTGTAAAATTACTCCCTTATAAAGCTTAATACCACATATTTATAGGTTCAATTTTTTATCATATAAGAAATTGAACCTTTTATATTCCATCAATATCCAAAATTAAAGAATTCCTTAAAATTCTTTAGAAATTCTTTACCTTTTCTTTCTTCCTAATTAAGCATTCCTTTTTACAATACTATTATTGATGTAATAGTAGGAGGATCGCTAATGCAATTCTTAAAAAAAATAACAGTTTTATTATTATCTTTTCTTATTACTGCACTTATCGTTTTATATTTTTATCTTTATGTAAATGGTCCAATTATTCAAGCTAAATCAGCTATTTTAATAGATACTAATTCTGGTGAGATTGTTTATAAAAAAAATGAAGAAGCTCCTATACAATCAGCTACTTTATCTAAATTAATGACGGAGTATATCGCACTGGAACAACTGAATGAAGGAAAAATACAGTTAGATGAATTAGTAAAAATAAGTAACGAAGTTTTCCGAGCAGAAACGAGTCCTATACAAGTAACTTCGAAAGATAAAACGACGGTTCGTGATTTACTTCATGCATTGTTTTTGACAGGGAATAATCGTTCCGCACTTGCCCTTGCAGAACACATTGCTGGAAACGAAGATAACTTTACACTTTTAATGAATGACAAAGCAAAACAACTAAAGTTATCACAACCATCCCCGTTTCTAAATGCTACTGGAATTAATAACGATACGAATAAACAATCAACTACAACATCGATAGACGTCGCTAAACTAGCAACACAATTAGTAAAAGACTTTCCAGATGTATTGAATGTTACGAAACTAACCTCTTACCAATTTACCTTCAAAGATTCAAAAGTTTTCAATACAAATAAAATGATATATTCCCTTAATAAAAACATTAAACTCCAAGGTGTTGACGGCTTACAAACTAGTTTTTCAACTAATGGTAATTATAGTTTTGTCAGTACAGCCACACGAGGAGATACTAGACTTATTTCAGTAATATTAGACGCCGGTGATGAAAACAGTACTTTTATTGAAACAAAAAAGTTACTTCAGTACGGTTTTGATCCTTCCTCGTACTCTGCACTCCAAGCTTTTAAAGATGCTGTTACATCTTGGACAATATTGTTTCAGTTTAAAAATTTAATCATACAAACGATTATGATCTTTTTCATCATTACAATCTTAATGTTTATATATATACGTCAAAAAAAAGCCGAGGATTTTAATTAAGAAATCTTCTTATATATAAAAACCGACTTGCGTTTACACTGCAAGTCGGTTTCTAAATCTACAATCCTCTTCCAATTAAATTCGCTGAAACGGGCTGAAGATTTAATTCTCTTGCCCATATAGATATCTGACCAATATGATGAATTTCATGTACAATTACATGCCTTAAAACTTCACCGTATTTATATGTTTTATCTGTCCATGAAGCTTTCAATATTTTTGATTCGAAGTCGCCAGACCATAACTGCAAAAAGCTTTCTAATTCTCGTCTATATAAATCAGATAACGCTTTCACTTTTTTGATTGATAATCTTTAAACTGTGGTTCGTTATCCTCTTTTTCTTGAAGCGCACTAATCCAGCTATACTCAACGTCTACAATATGGAAAAGTGTTTCTAAAATACTCCCAACACGTTTGCGAAGCAATTCTTCCTCTGTAAGTTGTTCACAACATTTAAACCAATCATCTCTTACTTGCCTCTACATAAGCTTTCTCGCATGTGTTATATAATGATTCAAATCTTTATGCAGTTCAATAATTGATTTATCTTTAAAATCCCTTATAATCCGTTTAGCCATCGCAATATCTAAAGGAGTGTCAACATAAATAGATACATCAATTAAATCCCGCATGCTACTATTTAAGTAAGCAAACGGATAATCTACAAGAATATAGTCTATATCATAATTATTTTTATAGGTATTCCGTATTAGTTGGATTTAATTGATTACGGCTATTTTTAAAGATGACATATCAACGATATTTTATGTCTATTCCGTATAGGTGTTAGCAAGTTCGTTTGCAAACTTGTTAGCACTTTTTTATAAAAATTGTATAATGCTTTACAAAGTAGGAATCCGTTTTGATCAATCTTTTTTCAAAATGGATTCCTTTCGTCTCTTATCAATATTCAAATGTTACAGTAGTACCATTAAAACCATCAAAACAATTAGAGCAATTAGAGCAACCACCACAACCAAAACAACTAAAGCAACCGAAGCAACCAAAACAACGAAATCCACCACAACGACCACCGCCACAACGACCACCGCCACAACGACCACCGCCACAACCGCCACAACGACCGCAACCGCCACAGCGACGAGCATCATCTTTAATATAGTAATATGGATATTGGTTTTGCTGGTCCCAATACACAATATTTCCATACTGATAATCATTAAGGCTTAACGCTTGTAGTTCTTGTTGAAACTTATTCATCTTCATGACCTCCGTTTATAAACTACAACCCCATCGATACTTTCCTATATTTCTGTTAGTTAAATCTAAGTAGAAATAGCACTATAAACTAAGTTCAATACGTACACCAACAAAATATGACCCATCACTAGATGATGCACCTTGTTCATATGCCTATTTTTAGGTTATTTTTACTATGGGCTCATTTTTATAAATGGAAATTATAAAATATGAATTTAAACAATATCATTTAGATTTATGTCATCATTTTCTAGTTCTATAGTCGTATATTCCATAATTTTGTTTGGTCATCTTCGTATTTCCAATATGCACTCCCATCTTTATTTTTCTTCGCTTCAATATCTGCTATATCAGAGCTAATTTTATAAGTATTTATAATTAGTGATTTCTGCTAAAAAAAGTCTATTTTTATGAATGGCATATCAGCGATATTTTATATCTATTCCGTATAGGTGTTAGTACTTTTTATATTGCTTCTATTACATACACCTTCATAAATACATCGTACTTTGCTGCTAAGTCCTCCAGTTTCTTTTCTCTGTATTTTGTAATCGTAAAAAAAGGAACGATTGACATCTTAAAAAATATTTATACTCTTTATTGTTTCCATTCATATTCTAACATACTCATTTCCCATAAATTCCAATACGTTTCTCCTACTTTTTTTGATTCTCTTAATAAACCTTCTTTTACAAATCCTATTTTTTCATAACATGAAATGGCGGACGAATTAAAATCAAAAACACCCAGAGTAACTCTATGTAGTTTTAATTCTTCAAAAGCAATATGAAGTACTCCTTTCATCATATGTTTCCCTATAGAACGTCCTCTCATTTTCGTATCGCCAACTAACACTTTTCCAACCCTTGCAGACTTATTTATATTTTCTATTTGCCCAAGTGAAATATGACCAATAACTTCTTCAGTCTCTTCATCTGTTACTGTGAAAGAGAGTGTATTTGCACTTTCTGTATATTTCTCTAATTGCTGTTCATTTAAAGGATATGTGAATGCATTTCCCGACCATTGTATTAAAAATTCTTCGGAATTAATCCAATTTATTAATTGTTTGAAATCAGATTTTTTAAAGGGCACTAATTTAATCACTCTCATTCTCCTTTCGTACATCACTCTTTATAGCCTCAAACCTATTTCTATATAAAGAATATATTCTCCTTTTATACGAAATTAAAATAAAGCCATTCATAAGAATGGCTTTACAAAAAACAGCATAATTATGCTTTGTTTGCTACGTCAACACCATTAAAATCAAACTCAGCGGTAACCGTTGTAACAGGAGGGAAAATTGCTTCAATTTTGCAAATGGAGATAATTACTCCAACAGATCCAGGAATAGCTGCAAGCTTAACAACATCACAACTTACAGACAAAACAGTACCTACATAAGTACGTCCCTCTGTATTAATTTGAACTGTTTGATTAATTAATTTCTTAAGCTCATCTCTAATTCCTTGTACACAAGAATTATCACATTTCTCATGCTTTTCTTTTTTACACTCTTCGAATATTTCCAAACAATCATCCTGTTTACATGTACACTTCTTTTTACAATTATTAAATCGAGAACCCAAAACCTCACCCCCTAATCCTTTCTATTAGTAAAGTATGTCCAATAGCTTAAAAGTGTACGAGACGAAAGCATAAAAACAAAAAAACAAACACTTGTACTAAACCTTCTTTTTATATACTAAAAACGAAATTGCGTCATTTATAAAAACACCACTAATCTATTTTGTTAATAAAAAATAAAAAAGCGGACACCAAACTACAGAGCAATATAACAACGCCCTTTTTAGTTTGATGTGCACTGGTTCTTCCAGTAGGACTAAATGTATAATTATTATTACAGCATTTTCTCATATTTTAGTATATTTCTTATTAGAAAAGAATTATTTTATATAGATTACTATAAGCATCCATAAAGCCAAGGCGCCAATGATAGCGAGCGCTATACGTGTAGATAGAACCCTTAATTCAAAGTCTGTTTTCTTGGAGGATTCAGGATATGCAATTATGTAGATCCCCTTTAGAACAATTCCAACACCTTTATATTGGCCAAATTCTGCTCTTTTTTAATACAAACATGGCATATTCTATGCCCATCCTTAATCACCTCATTTCTCTACAAAATGAAATTTTTATATCATTCTTCATCATCATCTATCCGAATCAACCGAAGTCGCTTTGTACTATTACCGCACACTTTTTCATAGCTTGGAGCTAACATGCACCAACGCCAATATAATGATTTATTCGCCTTTTCACTAACCTCTAAAATTGTCCCCTCTGTAATAAAATGATCACCTTGATACAATGTATACTCGCTTGTCCCATGGAATCATCATTATTCCCCTCCCTATTAAAATAGCGTTTTTGTTTCAAATAATGCTCTCATTAATTTGGACGCATTTACCAGTATATTTACCAAAAAATTCATGATATCGTTAACTAGTCGATTACGTCATTACTTGACGATTACCCTTAGGAGCCCCGCAGACAATCGGGGTTCCTTTTATTTAAATAAGGATTTTGTTTAAACTTTACAAAACTCACCTAGATTAAACTATCTTCTAAAATTCCCATTGAACATTTATAATACTTTTAAACAGTTTAAATTCTACAATCAGTAATGGAGGCATTTTAATGGGAAACATCCCAAAAATATCATCACAACAATCAAATCCTAAGATACCCTCACAGCAAGTGAACGTTAACACCAAACAAGGTAATAATAAAAAAACAAGACGCCGTATTATAACTACTTTGGCTATTATATTACCTATAATTTTTGTCCTTCAATATTCTCTGAATAACCAACAAGAAATGATTAAAGAAAAACAAATCACGCTGAATACGGAGCAACAAAAATTATCTTCTGTAAAGAAGGATGGTCATTCCCTTAAGAATGATGTTAAAGTTTTAACAGGTAGTGAAGAAGAAATTTTAAAATTCGCAAGGAAACTGTATGGATTTTCCAAACCGAATGAAACTATATTTCAAATAACTGAATAAAATTACACTGTATTATCCAAAAGGCGATATGAAGATAATCGCCTTTTTATATTTAATTTCTAAAGTAATCATACTAATCTCTCTTTCTATCAAATAACTATTTTGTTTAATTTATTAAAATACAGCCACTTGTCCATTTCACTTTGCTCTATCATTACATTTACTATTAGTAATACGATTTTTAGAGGTGATATATAATGGACGAGTTTTTATCTTTTGCTGCACTTAATCCGAGTTCTATTGGACCTACACTTCCACCTGTTCAACCCTTTCAATTCCCTACTGGTCCCACCGGTTCTACAGGAGCTACTGGTGCTACCGGTTCAACTGGACCAACTGGACCAACTGGACCAACCGGACCAACTGGACCAACCGGACCAACCGGACCAACCGGACCAACCGGACCAACCGGACCAACTGGACCAACCGGACCAACTGGACCAACTGGACCAACTGGACCAACTGGATTTAATCTTCCTGCTGGGCCTGCATCTATTACCTTGACTTCTAACGAAACCACAGCATGTGTATCCACTCAAGGAAATAATACTTTATTTTTTTCGGGTCAAGTATTAGTAAACGGTAGTCCTACTCCAGGAGTAGTAGTCAGTTTTTCATTTAGTAACCCTTCTCTTGCTTTCATGGTTCCTCTTGCTGTCATTACCAATGCTTCAGGTAACTTTACCGCTGTATTTCTAGCCGCTAATGGGCCTGGAACAGTAACCGTTACTGCTTCACTTCTTGATTCTCCTGGAACAATGGCAAACGTCACTATTACCATTGTGAATTGTCCGTAACGGTTTTATTTTTAAGGACTAAGCAATTTCTGATAAGATGAGCACAGATTTACAGTGCTCATCTTATCATTGGGATGTTCCTTTCAAATGAAATTTCGTAGCATCCAACGAATGGGATCTAGTTACCACTAATAGAAATGTTCAAGTAACCCCCATTCATTATCTGTTGTCATTTTTGAAAGGACTTGTTCCATACAACAGGTCCTATTTAATCTACACCCTACTAAAATAACGCTTTTATTAAGGACTAATGATCTTTATATTTCTTAAGCTTGTCATCACAAGTACTTTTTATTATTAGTTAAATTCTCAATATAGTTTGTGTATATAATTCCATTCAAAGATACATAATACCCACGTAACTATTTAAAAAAACATCGTTTTTATATCTAAGTTCAAAAAGGAGCTACATAACATGGATAAGAAAAATCTATTAAGTCAACAACTTGATTATGTGTCATCGGATGCGCTGAATACTCCTAGTAAAGCCCAAGAGCAAATGCAAGAAGCATCTCAGGAGGCACATGATTCAAATAAAAAGGACAGTACTCAAGCTTTACATGGCGAAGATTTACCAATTTCTGATGTATATAGAACAACGAACAAACAGTAAATTTAAAAGGGAAAAATCTTAAGAACGAGTGAACTTAATTCTTTTCCCTTTTCCTATTTAAATAATATTTTTATATGAAACACGTACACATTTTTGACACATCCACTATCACAATCTCCTGAAAATTCGTGATAATATTAATTTGTCAGATACGCCAAATTTCGACATTGAACGACAATATTATCTCCCTTATCGAATCCCTGTCCCCCAGGGATTTCTCCTTTTATTCATTACTTTTTCTTCACTAAATTTTCATTCTTAACAAAATTCAATCACTCCATTGAATAGACAGTCTCAGTATCCTATTTTGATAAAAACTAAAAACAAACAGACATACTTACCACTAATAGTAGATTTTTTAACTTCAAATTTACTTTTTCTCTCGTATCTTTTTGTGAACATTAAAAATGAGCTCTATTTACATAGAGCTCATTCGTAATGTTATAGTTTGCTAGACTGTAGTTCTTGAATAAAGGGTACTACTTCAGGATTTACTAGTGACGATAAATCGCCTAACTCTTTTCCTAAGTAAGCTGCTTTAATAACACGTCGCATTACTTTAGAATTACGTGTTTTTGGTAAATCTTCTACAACATGAATATCTTTTGGACATAATGCTTTTCCGATATGAGAATTTACTAAACTCATTAATTCTTTCTTTAATTCTGCTGTAAATATTACACCGTCTCGTAATACTACAAAGCAATGACAAACCTCACCTTTAACATCGTCAGGTACACCAATTGCAGCTGCTTCTATTACATTATTATGTTTCACAAGAATAGATTCATATTCAGCAGGTCCAATACGTTTTCCAGCAATGTTTAACGTATCATCTGAACGGCCTGTAATGATATATTGTTCACCGTCATAAATGACCCAGTCACCATGAACCCATTTATTTTCAAAGCGTGACCAATATGTGTTTACATAACGTTCATCATCTTCCCAGAAACTTTTCGTCATACCTACCCAAGGTTTTTCTAAACATAATTCTCCGACTTCATCTCGAATTGGTTTACCTCGATCATCAAGTACAACCGCTGCCATTCCTGGTAAAGATGCGTTAAAACTAATCGGTGCGATTGGCTTAATTAGGACATTCCCGAAAATCCCACCTGAAATTTCAGTTCCACCTGAATAGTTACAAATTGGTACTTTACCTTTACCAACTGTATTAAATAACCACATCCATGGGTCTGGATTCCAAGGTTCTCCTGTTGATGCGAATACTTCTAAACTCTTTAAAGAATGTTTATTTACATACTCATCACCTTTTGCCATTAATGCACGGATTAACGTTGGCGAAATACCGAGATGAGTAATTTCATATTTATCAACTGTCTCCCATAAGCGATCTGCTTCTGGGAAGTCTGGAACACCTTCGTACATAACCATCGTTGCGCCATTAATTAAAGAGCCGAATAGTAAAAATGGTCCCATCATCCAGCCCATATCAGTTACCCATAATACGCGGTCGCCTTGTTTTATATTCATTCCAAATCCTGCATCAAATGCAGATTTTAGCGGGAAACCAGCATGTGTGTGTACTGTCCCCTTCGGCTTACCAGTCGTTCCTGATGTATATATAAGCATTAATGGATCATCACTGTTCATTTCTTCAGCATGTATAAATGGTTTTTCTTTTTCTAACGTACTCCATGAAAAATCATAATTATGCGGTGTAAAATCATTTCCTGCATGACGAACAATTACCACCTTTTCAACAGTTGGACAATGTTCACAAGCTTTATCTACTTCATCTTTTAATGAAACAATTTTCCCACGGCGTGAAAAGCCATCTGCGGTAATAATCATTTTTGAACCCGCTGCTTGTACACGTGTCATTACTGCATCCGCAGCAAAACCTGAGAATATTGGTGAAATAATCGCTCCAATTTTCATTACTGCTAACATAGCAACAACTGTTTCAGGAATCATTGGCATGTAAATTGTTACACGATCACCTTTTTCAATACCAGCATGTTTCAAACCGTTGGCAACACGGCTTACCCAGCTATCAAGCTCTTCATATGTAAATGATTTCGAAGTTCCGTTTTCCCCTTCATACATAAGTGCTGCTTGTGTTTTCGTTTTATCGTCTGCAAGCCAGCGAGATAAAGCAGATTCTACAACGTTACAGGTTCCCTCAGTATACCACTGTGCAAACGGTGTACCATTTTCTAAATCTAACACTTCTGTATATGGTTTCATCCACTGATAGCCAACTGCTCTCTCAGCTTCTCCCCAAAACCAAGCTGTTTCTTCAATTGACTTATTATAAAAAGCTTCGTAATCTTCATAGCCTAATGATTTCATCCAACCAAATAAACGCGTTTTTTCTTTATATTCTTCTGTTGGAAACCAAACTGCTTGTTTCAATGTTTTCCCCTCCTTGACTTTTTGAGCAAGAAAGCCCTAAATAGGGCTTTTAAACTGGATATACAGGATGTTTACGATCCGTGAATACTTGATATTTACTCATATACATTTCGAATCGTCCTTTTAACTCTTCACGTAAATTATTTGGATGAACAATACCATCAATCACCATCTCTGATGCTAAACGGTAAATATCAATATCTTTCTTATACTCTTCTCGTTTTTCAGCAATAAAGCTTGCACGCTCTTCTTCTGGTAAAGCTGCAATTTTATTTGCATATACAGCATTGACTGCTGCTTCTGGACCCATTACTGCAATAGAAGCTGTCGGTAATGCTAAGCAGCAATCTGGTTCAAACGCTGGACCTGCCATTGCATATAAGCCAGCTCCATATGCTTTTCGAACGACGATAGAAATTTTCGGTACAGTTGCTTCACTCATTGCAGAGATCATTTTTGCACCGTGACGAATAATTCCGGCACGTTCTACTTTTGTACCAATCATAAATCCAGGTACATCTGCAAGGAATAATAATGGGATATGGTATGCATCGCATAAATTTATAAACTTCGCTGCTTTATCAGCTGAATCGTGGAATAATACGCCGCCCTTCATACGCGGCTGATTTGCAATAATGCCAATTGGCTTACCATCAATGCGTGCTAAACCTGTAATTAGTTCTTGAGCAAATAATTTTTTCACTTCAAAGAAAGAACCTTCATCAATAATTCTGTTAATGAGATCTTTCATATTGAAAGGAGCATTTTGATTTTCTGGAATGATTTCTTCTAACGTTTTATCGAACTGTTTCGGTTCTTGAGGTGTAATCAAAGGAGTCTTTTCTAAATAGTTACTTGGAAAATAAGAAATATATTGTCTTGCTTGCGTAATTGCATCTTCTTCTGTTTTACATAAAACATCTCCGCATCCTGATACTGAGCAATGCATACGTGCTCCGCCCATTTCTTCTAAAGTTACCTTCTCACCGATAACCATTTCAGCCATACGCGGAGACCCTAAATACATAGAAGCATTTCCTTCAACCATCATAACAACGTCACAAAATGCTGGAATATACGCACCACCAGCCGCTGAAGGTCCAAATAATAAACAAATTTGTGGCACTTTACCAGATAATTTCACTTGGTTATAAAAGATCCTTCCTGCACCGCGGCGTCCAGGGAACATTTCAACTTGATCTGTAATACGTGCCCCAGCAGAGTCAACTAAATAAAATAACGGTACACGTAATTTCTCAGCCGTTTCTTGAATACGTAAAATCTTTTCAACTGTACGTGCTCCCCATGATCCAGCTTTTACAGTCGAATCATTTGCCATTACGCACGCAGTACGACCATGTATTTTACCAGTCGCAGTTACAACACCATCAGCTGGTAATCCAGTTTGTTCACAATTTGCAAATAATGCATCTTCCACATATTCACCATTATCGAATAAAAGAGCTAAACGATCTCGAACAAAAAGTTTCCCTTTTGCTTTGTTTTGTTCATGATATTTCGGTGCCCCGCCTTGCTTAATTGTTTCAACCCGTTCTTCAAATGGATTAGATTGTTGTTTTTGATCTAACATATTTACTCCCCCTTATACATTGGTTTGCGTTTTTCCTTGAATGCCTGTAATCCTTCTAATCTATCTTTCGTATCGATTACGCCCTCATACGCCTGTTTTTCCATTTGTAAGCCGGTATGTAAATCTACTTGAATACCATTTGAAATTGCTTCTTTTGCTAATCGAACGGCAATTGGACCATTATTAGCAATTCGATCTGCAATTTCAATTGCTTTCTCTTCTAGTAAATCAGCTGGTACTACGAATTCTACTAAACCATACTCTTTCGCTTCTTGCGCCGAAATACGTCTTCCTGTATAAATTAATTCTTTCGCTCTACCAACTCCAATTAATCTAGGTAAGCGCTGAGTACCACCCGCCCCAGGTATAATTGCAAGGGAAGTTTCAGTGAGACCTAGACTTGCAGTGTCAGAAGCAATTCTAAAATCACAAGCTAAGCTTAATTCAGTACCTCCACCAAGTGCGATTCCATTAATAGCAGCAATAACTGGTTGTGGTAATTGTTCCACCATCTCCATAGTAGAACGAATCATACCCACAGCATGGCGAACTTGTTCTTCACTCATGTTGGCACGCTCTTTTAGATCAGCACCAGCGCAAAATGCTTTTTCGCCATCCCCTGTTAAAATAACAACGCGCGTATTTGATTCTTCGTTTATTTGAGTTAATATAGTTTGTAATTCTTCTAATAATGCCAAGGATAATGAGTTTGCTTGTCTTTCACGATTTAACGAAATCTTTACAACGTGCGGTGTAACATAGTCAACTGAAATGTTTTGTAATTGTAGCATCTTCTCACCTACTTATCGTTTTATGTTGAAGCGCTCTATACACATGACTCGGTAATTGGATATTTAACTTACTTTGAATAAACTGACTAGCTCTCAATAACTTTTCTTCATCAATATTAGTTTGGACTCCCAGCTTATGGAGCATATGCACTAAGTCATCAGTAGCAACATTACCCGATGCTCCTGGTGCATAAGGACATCCTCCGAGTCCACCACAAGAACTATCAAACGTTGTAATACCATATTCTAAAGACTTAACTACATTCGCCAGAGCCATTCCATACGTATTATGAAAATGCATTGCAAACTGCGAAGCATCATACTTCTTTAATAGATGTTCTAATACTTGTTCTACTTGTAATGGATTCGCTACACCAATCGTGTCCCCGAGAGAAACTTCATAAATGCCGTATGAAAATAGTTGATTACATATTTCGTCAACTGCTGTGGCACTTATATCCCCTTCATAAGGACATCCAAATACAGTAGAAACATAGCCTCTTACCTTTTTACCTTCGAACGTTGCCTGTTTTGTTATATCTTCAATTACAGCTAATGCTTCTTTAATAGATTTATTAATATTACTTTTATTGTGAGATTCACTTGCTGATAAAAAAACATTCACCTCATCTACATTTTGCAAAAAAGCTCGTTCCAAACCATTTTGATTTGGAACAAGCGCTGCATATGTAACATTTGGATCCCTTTTTAGCTCAGAAAATACATCACTTGCATCTGCTAATGCAGGAACCCATTTAGGGTGAACGAATGAGGAAACTTCAACGTACGACAATCCCGCTTCTGTAAGTAGTTGAATCCATTTTACTTTATCTTTTGTGCCAACAATCTTTTTTTCATTCTGTAAGCCATCACGTGGCCCGACTTCTTTAATGACAGCAAAATTAGGTAGTTTCAATTCGCTTCCCCCTATATCTCCCTATTCAATTTCTAGTAATACATCTCCTTCATTTACAAAATCGCCTTCTTGTACGTTAATTTTCATAACAGTTCCGGCTTCTTCTGAAACGATTGGAATTTCCATTTTCATAGATTCCAAAATGACGACATCCTGCTCTTCCTCTACTGTATCTCCTACTCCTACAACAATTTTCCAAACATTTCCTGCCATCGATGCATATACTTTCGTCATCATTTTTTCCCCCTTAATATTCATAACTCTTATTTTTTAACAAGTTGTTTCGTTACGAAACCCGTTGTATAAATACCACTTTTGAACACATCGTCTCCGAGTACTTGCAGTAACATTGGTGTGTTTGTTTTAATACCTTCTACTTTTAACTCTTCTAGAGCAATTTTTAATTTTGAAATCGCTTCTTCACGAGTTTCACCATGTGCGATTACTTTCGCAATCATTGGATCATAGAAAGGTGTAATCGTTACTTGATTCTCCAAAAAGTGATCAATACGTATATTTGTCGGTAACGTTAAATTTGTAATTTTCCCAGGTGATGGGAAGAATGTTTTCGGATCTTCTGCATAAATACGAGCCTCAATGGCATGACCACTACGTTTTACATCATCCTGTGTAAATGATAGCTTCTCACCATATGCGATAAGTAATTGTTGTTCAACTAAGTCTAACCCAGTAATTTCTTCTGTAACTGGATGTTCTACTTGTAATCTCGTATTCATTTCTAAGAAATAAAAGTTCTTTTGATCATCTACAAGAAACTCTACTGTACCTGCATTTGTATAACCAAGTGCTTTAGCAGCCTGTACAGCAACTTCTCCCATAGCCTTTCGTGTACCCTCATCTAAAAATGGTGAAGGTGCTTCTTCAATTACTTTTTGATTTCGGCGCTGCACTGAACATTCGCGTTCCCATAAATACACTGTATTACCATGTGTATCTGCTAAAAGCTGAATTTCAATATGATGTGCATCTGCTATATAGCGCTCTAAATACATTTCTCCGTTACCAAAGAAATTTTGCGCTCTTGTTTTATTACTTTCAAATGCTTTGGTGAGCGTTTGCTCAGTTTCCATCAACTGCATTCCAATGCCTCCGCCGCCCGCGGATGCCTTAAGCATTAATGGATAACCAATTTGTTTCGCAATTTCAATTGCTTCTTCAGCAGTTTCAATATTTGTAGTAATTCCTGGAACTACTGGCACATCTGCTGCTTGCATCGCTATACGTGACTCAATTTTACTTCCCATCTTAGTAATGATTTCTTCTGAAGGACCGATAAATACGATTCCTTCTTCTTTACAGCGAATCGGAAAAGATGGATTCTCTGATAATAATCCGTACCCCGGATGGATTGCTTCAGCATTTGTCTTCTTAGCTATTTCAATAATTTTTTCAAGGTTTAAATAGCTTTCTTGGACACGTGGACCGCCTACTAAGTAAGCTTCATTTGCCAATTTTACATGAAGGGCATTTTCATCAGCCTCAGAATAAATAGCAACGGTACGAATGCCAAGTTTTTGACAAGTTTTCATAATGCGAACTGCGATTTCCCCGCGATTAGCAATTAATATTTTTTGAAACATAGTGACTCCTCCTTTTTATCTACATCCTAAATGTCTTGCAATTACGAGACGTTGAATTTCAGAAGTTCCTTCACCAATTTCTAAAAGTTTTGCATCACGAATATATCGTTCAACTTCATATTCGCGCATATAGCCATATCCACCATGAATTTGTACTGCATGATTTGCTATACGACTTGCAGCTTCAGATGCAAACAACTTTGCCATAGCCGCTTCTTTACCGAAAGGTTTATCGTTATCTTTTAACCAAGCTGCTTTATGTACTAAATTACGCGCTAATTCTACTTCAGTCGCCATATCAGCCAATTTAAATTGAATCGCTTGGAAATTAGAAATCGGTTTTCCAAATTGTTGACGTTCCTTCGCATATTGCAATGCACGTTCAAATGCAGATTGTGCAATACCTACTGCTAATGCTGCAATTGAAATACGTCCTCCATCAAGTGTATATAAGAATTGTTTAAATCCTTTATTTACATCACCAAGAATATTTTCTTTCGGTACACGTACACCATCAAGTACGATTTCACAAGTATTAGAAGCACGAACACCCATCTTATCGTAAGGGCTTGAAATCGTTAATCCTTCACTAGTAGTCGGTACGATAAATGCAGAAATACGTTTTTTACCATTGTCTTCAAAACCGTTGATAGCGGTTACAATAATTGTATTTGCATACTCTGCGTTTGTAATCCAGCACTTTTCACCACTAATAACATATTCATCGCCATCTAAAATTGCTTTCGTTTGTGTGCCCCCTGCATCAGATCCAGCATTTGGCTCCGTTAATCCGAAAGCACCTAACGTTTTACCTGACGCCATTGGAACTAAAAATTTCTGTTTTTGTTCTTCTGTACCGAAATAATAAATTGGAGAAGCACCTAATGAAATTGTTGCAGCATAGCTTAAACCTGTTCCACCACAAGCACGACCAATTTCTTCAACAGCTAACGCGTACGATAACGTATCTCCACCTGAACCTCCATACTCTTCTGGGAATGGGATACCTAATAATCCTAGTTCGCCCATTTTTTGAAATGTTTCATATGGAAATTCCGCAGTTTTGTCATAATATACAGCTTTCGGTGCGATTTCCTTTTCAGCAAAATCACGTACCATTTCTTTAATCATTTGTTTTTCGCGAGTTAGAGTAAATTCCATTCCGCTACACACCCCTTATCGAATATTGAGTTTCGACAGCGTGCGAGTTTCTACTACAAACATTACTTCTTAAAAGACATGAATATTAGTTAGACAATTGCTATAATTCTGTCATAACTTAATTTTAAAACAGATTCTGTACCAATGCACAAAAAAATTCCTACATTGTTCTACAACAACATAGGAGGTTTTGTGTCGAATTATGTAATTTATTGTTTAATAATCTCTACCTTTTCCCGAATCAGAAATTTCTACTAACCCTTCAGGGTATGGCTCAAAATATGTTTGTCTTAATAAATACTTTTCATCAAATCGAATGGCCCATGATTTTAAAATTGTAAGCAAACTACTAAGTGGTATTTTCTTTTCTGCATATTTTTGTATCAGTTCTAGAAAATGATCTTTTTCTTGTTTTTTTAGCTTTGTTTTAAAATATCCGAAAATGTGCTCACATACATTTACATTCGATGTATAGCGAGGCGCGCGAATAAATAATTCATATAAAATCTTCTCATAGTTATCAAATACGACTTCAATTGTTTCATTTTTTTGATTTGCAATAATACGCCCTAATTCTTTTTGTTTCAGCTGATTATATGCCATAAATAAATACTTATAATCTGATTGAAACGCTATGAGTTCTTTTATGTTTTTAGTATGTTTAATCATTTTGTAATGCGCGATTGTAAACAATCTTGTAAAGAAATGCTCTCTAATAATAAAATTCGACAATCTACCTTCTTCTTCAATTGGAAGATGCGAAAATTTTTTTATTACTGCTCCGCCAAATAATCCAGTTCCTTTTCCTTTTACTGGCCCTTTTTCAAAACCAGAATAGATTTTCACATCACGAGTTCCGCAACTTGGCGAACGATTCTTCAAAATAAAACCGTCAACTTCAGGTAATGTTTGTAAAAACGCATTTGAAAATTCATTCATTTTTTCAGTTACATCTTCTCGTATTGACGGTTGTACAAGCATATTCGCACCATTTTTTTCTACAATACGTATCGTTTCACGAGGAGTCCCTAAACCAATTTCTACTTCAGGACATACAGGTATAAATGTAACAAATGGCTGCAAGTTTCGAATTGTTAAATCTGGAACCATCTCTCCATTATAACGACAGGCATCAAATTCTAAACATTTACTTACAACAATTATCGGTTTAGCAAATTGTCGCATCACATTACCTCCGTGGCGTTAGTCCATACAATATAAATTGAATCGTATTTTCAATTTCCACTTCATCGTCCCATTTCTCTTCCGGCAATAATAAAAACCTCGTTAAGAGCAACCCTAATACAGCTGATAAAGTAAGACGTAATACGGAAGATGGCGGAAGTTCAATAATTTCCCCTTCTTCTTGAAACTTTACAATCAGCTTTTTAAAATGTACAAGCAGTTCTGTTTCTATTAATTGTTGTATTTCACTTTTTAGTTCCGGCTGAAATGGTACTTCTTGAATTAATATTTTTATCATTGGAAAGTGCTTTTTAGCAAATTCAAATCTATTTTGAATTATTACTCTTAAAAGCACTTCATACGATTCATACTCTGTTTTAAATATTTCTTTTGCAAAGGCTTGTACGAAAAATGGCGCAGCAAACTTTGTTAAGGTCGGCATCACGACTGCAAACAATAAATCTTTTTTCGTTTTATAGTAGCGGAAGATTGTTCCTTCCGCTACACCAGCTCGCTTTGCAATTTCACTCGTTGAAGTTGAGGCGTACCCTTTTTCTCCAAACATATCAACAGCTGCCTCTAATATACGCATTTGACGTTCATTACGTTTATCAGTATTCGTTGCGGCAACTAATTCTTCCAGCCAATCCTTCTTCATTTATTGTGCTCCTTTTTATCATCATTATATTTTGCGATGTTTCTTTAATGCAAATACATTTCCTACTGCAAATAATAGTGAAAAAAGTAGTAATACAGTAAGATCTAATGCAATCTCTGTAAACCCTTGATTCCGAATCATTACTTGTCTCATAGCGTCAGCACCATATGTGAGTGGAAATAATTTACCTAACATTTGTAACCATGTATTCATGGATTCCATTGGAAACAACCCAGAAAAGAAGACTTGTGGCACGATAACAAGCGGTATAAATTGAATCATTTGAAATTCATTATTTGCGTATGCCGATAAAAATGTGCCTAATGTTAGTGCAGTTAAAGAAAGCATACATGTTATAAGTAGCGTTAGCCATATTGAGCCAGCTACATATAAATCTAAAATATAAACTGAAAAACTTACAATTATAATAGATTGTATAAATGCAAAGATTCCAAAACCAATAATATATCCTAAAACTATTTCCCATCTTCTCACTGGTGTGGACAATAACCTCTCTAATGTACCACTTAAACGTTCTCTTACAAAAGATACTCCGGACAATATAAATACAAAGAAAAATGTAAAGAAACCAATTAATACGGGACCAAGCCCATCGAACATCGTAATGTCTTTAGAGCCATGTAAATAATCCACTTCAGGCTTCATCATTGATACATCATTCTTCTCTGTACTCTTTTGCAATACTTGAAGTACTGCACGGTTTTTTGATGAATCACTGCCTTCTAATAGAAGATTCATTTTTCCATTTTCTAAATGAATTACTGCATCTACCTTTTGCTTTTCTAATTCCGAAATTGCTTTGTCTTTACTATATTCATAAATTGATGCTTCTTGATTTTTCATTGCTTTTACTATAGGAGCAGGTACATCGACTACAGCAATATGCGGTATATAGTCTTTTTGTGTAAATACTAGCGATAATAACCAAAGTAATAACATTGGTGCCCCAAACATCATTGCTAAAGAACGCTTATCTCGAAAAAATTGACGAATGATACGGATGACTACACCATTAACTCTCATGATTCAATCACTCCTTCTAACATAAAGACATCTTCAATTCGTCCAGAAGATGTTTGTTTTTTCAATTCCTCCGGTGTGCCAATCGCAACTAAATTCCCTTCTCTAATTAGCCCTAGACGTTCGCAAAACTCAGCTTCATCCATAATGTGCGTTGTTACAATAATAGTTGTTCCTTTCTTTTTAAGGTCATAAAACTTCTCCCAAATCGATTTTCGAAGTAGAGGATCTATCCCAACTGTTGGCTCATCTAAAATTAATATTTCTGGTTCATGAAGGAGTGCTATCGCCAATGATAAACGTTTTTTCATTCCACCTGAAAAATGCTGTACTTGCTTTTTCATATGCTCTGATAATTGCACAAGTTCAAAAACTTCTACGATTCTCTCTTTCTTACGCTTACCTTTTAACCCATACATCGTTGCAATAAAATCTGCATTTTCATATGCCGATAGTTCTTCGTATAATGCATCAGCCTGAGCCATATAACCAATTCTTTTCATTTCATTTAGATTAGGCATGTTTGTATTAAAAACAATTACATCCCCTGTAGTTGACTCATTAATACCTGCAATCATTTTAATGAGTGTTGTTTTCCCTGATCCGGAAGGTCCAACCAAGCCAAAAATTTCTGCTTTTTCTACTTGCAGCGAAAGGTTATACAAAACTTCTTTTTTCCCAAAATTTTTTGATACATCTCGTAAAATAATTGAAGGTTGCTGCACTAAAAATCCCCCTTTTCTTTAAAATGAGTGAGTACTCACTTTTATTTTACTCTCGAATTATTATATGTCAAACTTTTCAAACATATATTTTTTCTGTTATTTACTAAATCAATGAAACAGAGTCGACATTAGAATATCTTTTCTTAAAGTCGACTCTGTTTCATTGTAAATTATTCGATTTTTGTTATGTTTTTAAATTTAAATACCTTCTAATTCTAGCAACATCTAAAGAATATTCGATAACTATTTGCTGTATTGGTAATATAACCGTTTCCGGATATAAATGTGCATATTGTAACGTTTCTGCATACTTTTCCAACCGTTTTTCTAAATACTTTACAATTTGCTCAGGATGACTTACTAATAAAGACGTACTATAATAATGAATTTGCTCCTCAATCGCCGTATATTCTTCAATTTCAAATTCTTTATGCATTTGTACACCCCTTTATATTTTTAATATTGCTTAATAATAACTATTTTAACTCGACTAATTTTTAAGTTTTTTGATTATTTACACTATAACAAACTCAATAGGTCAAATTTTGTTACTTTATGTAACGTTGAAAAATTTTAACAAAATTGTAATGGAAACTTGTACTCAAGAAAAACTACCTTTAAATTATTCTCCTGAACAAAAAAGCCATACAGATTAATTTAACTGCACGACTACAATCTCAGGTCTATTAAAAACTCTTTGCGGAATGATACTATTGCCTAATCCTCTACTAACTATCATAGACGTATTTTGTTGTTCATATAAACCCGCTGTATATTTGGGCAGTATTCCTTGATTAGGAGCAACTAATCCCCCGATAAAAGGTAACCGAACTTGTCCCCCATGTGCATGACCCGATAACACTAAATCTACTTTCTCCTCAGCATACTCTTCTAGAAATTCAGGCCTATGGGATAATAATACATTATACCTATCTGGCTGCGTTTCAATTTTTGCTTTTACAATTGCATCTTTTAC
The DNA here is from genome assembly GCF_044908245.1 of Bacillus sp. RC242. Classification (NCBI taxonomy): domain Bacteria; kingdom Bacillati; phylum Bacillota; class Bacilli; order Caryophanales; family Bacillaceae; genus Bacillus; species Bacillus sp. RC242. The sequence continues at coordinate 39,311 of NZ_JBIYCZ010000005.1, read as the reverse complement.
AATACTTCCTTCATCAATATCTCCAGTATTAAATTCCGGATCATCAATTCCTAACAAGTTTATTTCGTGTCCTCCCTTTTGTATTATTACATGTTCATTTCTTAAAACAGTGACATGCTGTTTCTTTAAATTTTTTTCTAAACTGTTATATTTTCCTGACCATTTTTCATGATTTCCTGTCACAAAATATACCGGATATTCCTTCACAAGTTCTCGTATTACTTGCATACTCATTTCTGCATCGTACGATTTACTGTCTATTAAATCACCCGTAATAGCAATAATATCTGGATTTATGCTTTTTACTTTTTGAATTAAAACGTCTTGATTATCACCAAATTTTTTATTATGTAAATCTGAAATTTGTAGTATTTTATATCCTTTAAAAGAAGAGGGAATTTTACTAGAGGTTATTTTAACCTCAGTTATACTTATTAAATTGTTTTGTAAATATAAAAAGATACTAATGCCTACTAATATACCAATAATTAATATGATTCTTTTAGTCTTCTTGTTCATACTTCCTCCTAAAATCTTAATCAGTACTACAGTTCACAATAAATATTACGTGCCCTTCGCATTCAGAATAACTGAAATTTTTTAATTGATTTGTAGAATTTGTTATAGTTTTATACGCCACTTATAAAATTTTTCAATCGCATGTGTGTATGATGTCATGCTCATTTTTCAGTAATTTTATAGCGGATCACTGGAATCTCTTCATAATATTAACATTTATCTTACTTAGTTTGATAACTATAGCATGATAATTCCTATAGTTTTTTATAAAAATATTGTGTACTTTTCTCGAAGTATATACGACATTTGATTACAAATATATTATTACCACTACGATTTTAATTTGTTTAAAACGTACAAAGAGAGAATTGAAACACTAAATTGCCTTATGAAAAGGTATTACTGTATTATTTGTTAGAAAATTGAAAAAACATGTGTAGATAGCTATCATTGTAAGTGCATATATAATTAACTTTAATTTTCTGACATATTTTCACATAATTCTTAAACTAGTTTTTTGCGTGCATTATGAAACAAAATATTGCCCGTGTCAGTCTTTAAAAGATTATATATCATAACTTAAAAGGAGGAAGAAAACTATGAAGAAGAAAAGAAAAGTCATTATGACGACTGCGCTTGCAGCTACATTGGCTACAGGTGCACTACCAAGTACATCGGTGTTTGCTGCTGAAAAAGAGGCTCCTATCCAACAAGAAGAGACACAGATGAGTATTCAACCATTTGCACAAAATAATTTGGAAACAGCAGTTGACGCTGCCTTAAATGGTCCAGAAGTCAAAAAAATAAAAGTATTTGAGCATGAATTTAATGTAAAACCAATTGAAGTAGTAAATTTAGGTGGCGGTAAAACATATGTTAAGGGACAAATTTCTCATCATTTAAGTTTTCGTCCAGATGATCAATTTTATTATGAGTTTACAGTGCAAGATGGAAAGGTAATAGATAAGCCTGTATTTAATATTGATAGAGGTGGTTGGACACCATTTGCTGCTCCACTTTTATCAATTCTTGCTGCGTATAATGGGATTCCAGTTAATCCAAATGATTTAAATGCACTTGGTCAACAGATTGGAAAAGTGATAGATGGAAGCTGGGAACATGCAGCCCAATCTATCGCAACTGTAGTTAGTTTAAGTTTTAATGAGTAGAATTTCTTAATTTTTGTTAGCCTAACAGAGTCCCATTTTTCATAAGTAACCTTGTTATAAAAAATTCTGAAACAGCTATAAATAGATTTTTACCACTCAATCACATTATCTTGATTTGTTAACCACCTTATCATTCATTATATGTCACAAAATAGAAGTCTTTTTTAAGACTTCTGTTTTGTTTGTATACAGTACAGCGGAAAGTTTGTTTTTTACCTATCCATGCTTCAATTCTTTAAGAATCCGTTTGACTATTAGATACAATTTATTACAACAAACTATTAAAATCTCAAATAACTTCCTACCCTATTTTGATTTTTTCAAACACAAAAATTCATTACTTTAAGAATGAAAACAATAGATGTAGTAAAAAATCATCTTGTTTTATTATATCTATTGTTTAAAAGTCAGGAGAGATAAAATGAACAAAATAAAAATGAGGAATTTTTTTAAAATTAGTATCCTTACTTGTTTCACACTAGCAAGTTTAAGTACACCATCTACTATTTTTGCTGATAGTCATCCAGGTTATTCCTATGAATCCAATATAGGCTATCAAAACCCAGCATGGATGTCGAAAGTAGCAGATTCAACAAAATTGAGTGAAATATCTATTCCAGGGACTCACGGTACAATGGCTTTACATGGAGCAAGTTTTCTTGATGAAAATTTGACAAGAAATCAAACTATGAGTCTACCACAACAATTAAATTCCGGAATTCGATATGTAGATATGCGTGTTAAACGTGTAAAAGATTCTTTTGCAATGTACCATGGGATTGTAAATCAAAAAGCAATGTTTGAAGATGTATTAAAAGAGGCAATTCAATTTTTAAAAGATCATCCTACAGAAACAATTTTAATGCGCTTAAAAGAAGAAACTACTCCTGAAAGTGGCTCACTATCATTCGAGGAAATACTTAATAAATACAAAGACCTTAATTCTTCCTATTTTTGGGATCCAAGTTCTGTACCAGCTTCAAAAAGAAATAACCCTACTCTAGGAGACATCCGAGGGAAAATTGTAATCTTACAAAACTTTACAGCCTCTCAGCAATATGGTATTAATTACGATAGCTTAAATATACAAGATACATTTGAAATTGAAAACGGACCAGACGGAATGTATGAAAAATGGAATGCGGTGAGAACCCACCTTCAAAATGCAAATAATAATTTTAACAATGATAAACTCTATCTTAACCATTTTAGTGGCACAGGTGGTGCTGCTGCATTATTAAATAATGTTTATCCTTGGTTTGTTGCAAGTGGTAAAGAGAGCAGAAATACTGATAGTAACCCCAAGATGATTCAAAAAGCTACAACTAATGCGTGGGAAGATTTCCCTCGTGATATAAATGGTCAAGTATTTTATGGTGGAATGAATACACTTGGGACCGAACTCTTGCAACAAGGTGGAATTAAACATTCTGGTATTATCGCAGCTGATTTTCCTGGTCCAGGTTTAATTGATAGTATCATTAAATTAAATGGTATACATTCGAATGAAAAAGAAATATTAATTTCGCAAATTTCATCCGAATCTAGCCCTTTATCCGGACAACAAAATCGATCCAGTCAAAACTTTAAAATTGATAGTTTACCTGTAGGTACTAAGGAATTAAAATGGATTATTGAGCCTTCAGAAAAAGATCATCCTTCTTCTATCTCTTTCAATGTAATGATTGACGTTTCCCTAGGTACAGATTCTACTCGTTGGAAAAATATTTCACATGGATCTAGGACTGAAGCTTATACGAATGCTAAATATTATATTGCAAGCCCACTTGGTGCCACTAACAAATTTACAGTGAAAATATACGCTATTACAAATTAAAAAATAAAGAATCCCAATGGAATTCCTTTTTGATGGAATACCATTGGGGTTCTTTAATAATTTCATTTCGTATATATTGGGATGAAGAGTAAAAATTGCACCCCTGTTCCGGTATTGCACATAGAATAAGTGATAACTACCCTTTTCCACTTATCATTTATTTAAAACTGGCTTCCAAAGCGATAGTGCAAAAATCCAATTTGGATCGCCGTTCCCTTGATAACTTTGAATCGCTTCATACACTTTTCCCTCATGTACTACTTTATCACCTTTATTGTATGCTTTTCTTGCATCCCATTTTTCATAAGTAGAGTCCTCTAGTTTTGTTGCTACAGTTAAAACATCACTTCTACTAGACTCATTTCCAGCTAAATCAACCGCCGTCACTACATATTTATACGATGTATTAGTTTTTAAATCTTTATCCATAAAGGATGTATTATCCGCTGTCCCAATTTTATTCATAACCCCAGTGCTTTCTCTATATACAACATAATGATCAACACCTACATTATCTTCAGACGCACTCCACATCAAATCAACAGTTGTCGCTGTTGTACCCATACTATGTAATCCTTTTGGTTGAGTCGGAGCCTCTTTATCTGGAGTTTCATTTGTTGTCTTAACCTTTAGTTTTTCACTTTTATACATTGTCATAAGAAATTCTCCTTTATTATCCGTGCATTTCCGCACGTCTTTTAATTAGAAGTATATTCTAAAATTATTACGGTTTAATATTCTTACTTTTTGGTATATTGAAGTTTATATTTTCAAAATAATATAATTCCAGAAACGCCTTACACACATATTGTAAAATTCCAATATGTGATTCATATGAACTTAATATACGGTTTAAATGAATCTTAAATAATGAATCTCACTTCACTATGGAGACACTGTTGAAACTTTACTTCAATAACTCTGTAGGAAACTTATAAACAACTAAAAAAGGACACACCTATAGCATATGTATGCGTAGGTGTGTCCTTTTCTAAGATAAATTTTAGAGTATTAACTTCTTTTTATCCCATCGTATAAGATAACTATTTAAATTTCAAAATATATAGTATAGAATAGGAACATTCGCTATATTTATGTATGAAAGGATTTTCGGAAATGGACTTGTTGCAAATCAAGAAAATGGAAAATTTAATTTGGACTATTGAACATAGTAGTGACCTCTCAAAAAGGTTTTACATAATAAAATTTTTTGATAGAGAAAATACAATTAAGCCAATTGAAACATTAGAATTTGGAAATAGAAATATCGACAAATTTGAATGGGTGTTTATTAATATATTTCCAAGGGTAGTAACAACTTATGTCCCTTCCACTGGAAGGAAACCTGATGAATCATTAATAGATAAAACTAGAGAAAACAGTAAAGAATCACTTATTTTACAAGGAATACGAACCTACACCAAGTTTTGGTCATGTTAACCCCCACCCTTCTATAGCAGCAAATATAATTTTGCATAAAATGTGTTTTTTTGAGTTAAGGTGAATTCTATATGTAAATTCTTCTGAGAGTTTCATTCACATTGTATTGTTCGTTATTTGAAGAACAAGGAGTTTTTTATAATATACGATATATCAATTTTTAAAATGTATGCTTATACTTATTTTTTTAGGCATTTTATTCTCTTAAGAGCATCCACGCAAATACATGCTCTTAAGAAAATAAAAGTAGTACGCATGAGATTGAATGAATATTAAATAAAACACTTTGGATCTGGAACTTACCTTACACTTTGTTTTATATACATAAAAGAAGAGTAGAATATCCTTTTTTATTTTTAGATTTGCCTACTAACACTTCAAACAATCTATCAGGACGTTAAGTAGTGAATGGTTCAATTTAAGGGGATTGTTTTAGTTTCTACTAATTTAGCAGAAAATTCAGTTCCACATTTAACCTTTTTAAATTCTAGATGATTAAATCCTTGATTAGCGCCTCATCGGTTGAATCAAAAAGGGTATGCACTTTAATAACACCTAGTCCAACAAACGTAAATATTACTCCTACCAAATCAAACAAAAAAATTTGAGTAGCCCCCTATTTATTGCACTAATTATAACTAGAGCTAGCCCTTTCCTTTTCTTTAAATTCCTACTTTAACTAGAACATACGGACGTTAAGTGATATGAATTCATTTTATAATGGGGGGATTTTTCACCTTTTCTAAACAACTTATTATATTATTTTTATCTAATAAGGCACAGAAACAAATTAAAAAACTTTAGTGCTCCTGAAAATCTCTTGAGGAAAAACATTTTTAGGGTGAAACGTTTTTCAGGTTACTTTTATACTGACTCTTTTCCTTAAAATGTTTCTGTACCTAATATTTAAATTAACTTATGTCAAAATATTTCGCAATACAAGCGCTAAATGCTACATGGATATATAAAAAATGACACTTTTTATGAGCATACCCCATCAAATACTTATATTAAATATAGAAAAGTCACCTTAATATTATTAAATTTGTTAAATTAAATAATGAAAATGGAGAATACTAACTTTATAATTGTCACAATTTAATTTATATATCTACTCTTTTATTACTCGTAAAAATCATTTGATAATTCCTTCAATATTAATTTATGAAATGCAGAGACCATCTAAAGCAACAATTTTCTTACATTAGATTGTTTTTCTATTTAATTTATTTTGTCGAAAAAAGTCGATATTTTCATATTTTTTTCATTTAATTATTGTACATTTGCACATTTAATGTTAGGATTATGCCTATTCAAATTAGATCCTATTGATTCCTCTTTAAGATTTCTTTATTTTATTTGTGAAAATTAGTTACTTTCTAGTAAATTCCCAGCAATAATACAGCAAACTACACTAATAATAATTCTAAAATTATATTTTTACCTCGTAAATTCATAAAAAGGAATTTAAGTCAAACTATATTTTTTATCTGTGTATATTCATTCTTTATTCAAACATGATTAATTATAAGTTCTAACTCGTTAATCAAATTTAAATAACAATTTTGATTCTAAAATAAGTTCAAAATCAAAATAAATATATTGTTATTTCAAAATAATGTTGTAAACTATCTTTAGAATGGAAAGATTTATGTAACAGCATGTTAAGGGGTTACAGGGGGAATAAAAATGAGAAATTTTTTCGATGACAGGTATAAAAATATTGAATTAAAAAGGAGACTATTAAATATAATTAGTGAAATTAGTGAATTAAAAGGAAAATTAGCTGCTTATCAGGAACAAAATCCTGATATATTTACTAGCTTAGAAAAAACCATACCACTTCATTACATAAAAAACTTTACTACTACCTATGAAGATATAAAAGTCCCTAATAAAAGATTAAAAGAACTTATTTTAGATGATATAGTACCTCAAAATATTTCGGAAGATGCTATCTTTTGTTTTTATCAAACACTTACTTTTGTACATAAGAATTCCTGTGATTTATTAATCAATCCAGAGACTATACAGGAATTACATTTTCAATTAATACATTACATTACCTCTGACAGTGCCAAATGGCGCGAAAAACCGTTTACTATTCCAGGTATTCCTGAAAACGGAATGCACTTAAATAGTTACCGCATTCTTCCACATGAGCTTATTCCACAAGTAATGGAACAATTATGTGATCAATATAACTCATTAAATTCTAGTAAGGGCCATCATTCACTTTTATTAATAGCTCGTTTTATATTTAATTTTTATTGCATAGTCCCTTTTAATCAGGGTAACGGCAGATTGGCACTTATGTTAATGCAATTGCTATTAATTAAGAGTGGAAATACATTTGTAAAATATGTATGTCTGGATAAATACATTAAGAAAAACGAATCTGAATATTACAATTCAATTTATAAATCTTCGGTAAATTGGTACTGCGAGGAACATAATAGTAGCTTTTGGTTAAAAACGTTTTTAACTATTATATTAGAGGCGTACAAAGATCTTCATAATACAGTTCTAGATTCTATATGTAAGCATACTAAAGTGGAGAGAATTCAGGATTTTATCCTTAAACAAAAACAACCCTTTACTAAGGAGTGTATTCGTAACACATATCCAGACATAGCAGAGAGTACAATCAGTAAGGCTTTAAATTCCTTGCAATTGTTTGGCCATATTAAGCTAGTGACAAAAGGAAGAAATGCTAGTTGGATTAAAGTTTAACTATACTTGTAAAACACTTACAGTTCAAAAAAGAAAATTATAACTTTATCATTTAAATTCATGCCTTTGGACTCTTATTCATTGAATTTCACTTTAATATATTAAGCTATTATTACTAATTTAGTTATTTCTAATTCCTACAAAACACAAAACGGTTTATAGGAATATTTGTCGAAAAAAGTCGCATTTTAATATTTTTTCTTTATTTTCTGGTTGTAAACGTTTTATTTTCGTGTTACCATCTTAATCAAACAATAGATGGTAATAAAAATGAAAATATTTCTTTCCCTTAGAAACATATAAACGTACGGTCATATCAAGAAAATAAGGCCAAAGAAATATTTGATACCTATCCAAATTACCAATAGGAATTTTGCCGCATTAACTTTCTGTTATTTCAGAATAAAACTTCACATTTTGTCCCTAAACAAAATTTGTTAGCGTGCAAAATTCAAATACACTAAAACACCCAAATAAATGAAATGTCCTTTTTTATTGAGCATTGAGGTATGAAAAAATAATTCTTCCTACAAAATTCAGCTGAGTAACATAAAGACATCTAAATTACTACCTTTATCGCCATCTATTGTTGACAACATATTTACCAACTATTAAAAAGAACCTATCAAGGGTTCTTTTTTATTATAATCATTCAAATTTCACTTCTATCTTGATACTTAGATTTCTACACAAATTACATCTACTTTTTTACTCTCAATTATTGAATTTATAATATAGTACTTCAATTTTAGTTATTCTTGATCTCAATCCGTTTAAATTAGTGAATAAAATTCAAACATATAAAAATAATAACTACAACTAATCGTTATATATTAAAGAGGTGTCAATTTTGTCCTTAAATGAAAAGACCTTAGAAACAAAGACAGATAAAACCATTGAAAAAATCCAAACAAGTAACTTAAAAGAACTTAAAAATACATTAGATAACATCTTTGATATTAGTGCAGATTTGATTGAACATCCTTTGCAATTAAAAACAAACACGAATATTTTACTATATTATTTTGAAGGCCTTACAGATGGTGTTGCATTAAAAGGAAATGTTGTTACACCATTATTACAAGAAGTGAATGAAGACAGTCAAATATTTAATTCTAATATTATTGCTACTCATACCAAAATAGTATATACGTGGAATGAAATTAAAGAAGGATTACTTGAGGGACAATGTGTACTGTTTATGGAAGGAGAAAAGAAAGCCCTTCTCATTAATACAAAGGGATGGCCAGAAAGATCAATTCAGGAACCTATTTCAGAAGTTACCATTAAAGGTTCTCATGATGGGTTTATTGAGAATGTCACTAAAAACATAGGTCTGATTCGTCGATATATTCCTTCTACTGAATTGAAAATTAAAAAAATGACAATCGGAGAACGGGCCACTACTTTTGTATATTTACTTTACTTAGGCGATGTAGCTAACGAAGATGTGGTACAGGAAGTGGAGACAAGAATCTGTAAAATTAAAACTGATACAGTATTGAGCGTAGGAGAATTGTCCAACTTTACAAAAGATCAAAATTGGACTCCCTTTCCACAGGCTTATTTAAGTGAACGCCCAGATGCTATTTCTAATCATATTCTTGATGGTAAAGTAGCAGTGTTAATTGATAGATCTCCTGGTGCAATGATCGTTCCAATGAATTTAATTGGATTTTTTCAGACTCCCGATGATTATAATGTACATTGGCTGATTGCATCATCTTTTCGCTTATTACGATTTTTAGGATTTATTATAGCTATATTTTTACCCGCAATATATATTGCAATGGTTTCATTCCACTTTGAAATCATTCCTTTAGATCTATATACTTCTATTGCAACGTCAAGAATTAAAGTCCCTTTCTCGCCTTTACTAGAAGCATTTATTATGGAAATCACATTAGAAATGCTTCGTGAAGCTGGTATTCGTCTACCACAACCAATTGGACAAACCATTGGAATTGTTGGAGGTATTGTAATTGGACAAGCAGCTGTTCAAGCAGGGCTTGTGAGTAATGTTATGGTTATTATCGTGTCTATTACTGCCATTGCATCATTTGTTGTTTCTAATTATGATTTATCAAGTTGTATTCGGCTTATTCGTTTTCCAATGATGTTATTTGCCTACTTTTTTGGAATTGTAGGTATTGTTAGTGGATTAATGCTCTTATTTGCTCATTTTGTTTCACTAACTTCCTATGGTTCACCATATGGATTGCCAATTGCACCATTTCGTCTCCAAGAGTTAAAAGATTCTTTTGTAAGATTTCCAATTTCTATGATCACCACCCGCTCGAGTACAGGACAGCCGAAACAAAGAAAGAAAAAAGAAGGTGGTTCACATGGGGAATCTTAAATTCCAAAACATAACTTCATTCGAATATATTGTTTTCATTCATTCACTGCAACTAGCATCAGGTATGCTAATTATGCCAAGCCCTCTTGCCACTACCGCTGGTACAGACGGCTGGATTTCTATCATTCTGGGATGGATAATTACTTCTATAATTGGCGTAATTATTATATTAATGTTACAAAAAAATCCTAACAAAAATTTCTCTCAGATCTTAAATGCATACTTTGGTAAATGGCTAGGAACAATTTTTCTTCTTTTATATGCCTTTTATCTATTTTTTGCTGGTTTTAATACTTTATTAAAGGCAACTGATATTGTAAAAGTGTGGATATTCCCCTCCACTCCTGCTTATCAAATCTCCATATTATTACTATTGCCTTTTATTATTTTAGCCCTGAGTGGGTTAAGGGCTCTTACTAGTTATTCTATGCTTGTTTTCTTCTTCACTACTTGGATGCCACTATTTCTTCTTTTTTCACTAAAGAGTAACTACAATCCTTTACACCTACTACCTATTTTTAAAGATGGCTTATACCCTATTGTAAAGGCAACAAAAGAAACCATTACTCCTTATGCGGGCTTAGAAATTGCATATTTTATTTATCCGTTCTTACAAAAAAAACAAAAAGCCATAAAAGGAATACTAATAGCGAATACTGGAACCATGTTTTTCTATCTATATGTGACTATTCTTTCTTATATATACTTTAGTCCGGAGGGGATAAAAGACGTAATTTGGCCAGTATTTCATCTGTTAAAAGGAGTTCGTTTTTCTTTCATAGAACGATTAGAAATTTTATATATCGCTTACTATTTGATTGTATTTTCCACTACAATATATCCGTATTTATTTTTCAGTTTCGAATCTGTGACCATTTTATTTCAAAAAACCGTTCGCAATTGGGTGCTGGTTGGTTTTATGCTTTTAATAGTCGGCTTATTCGTTTTTCTAAATCCCGATGTGGATCAATATTTATTTATATATTCTCTTATGGATATCTTAAATATCCTTTTCTTTATTCTATTACCAATCTTCTTTTTCGCTTACAGCATTGTTTTTACTTGGTTTACTAGGAGGAAACAGCTTTGATTCGAAAATGGATATGGATTGTAATCTGTTGTGTATGTTTAATTGGTTGTGGTCAGAGAATTCCTCTTGAAAAAGTTTCTTTAATCCTTTTAATCGGCTTAGATAGTACTTCTAATGGAAACATAAAAGTGGGCACAAGCATACCACTCTTTCATCATAAACAGCAAAGCAGTACTGTAGAGCATTGGGTTCAGGCGTCAACCATATATGATGGATTTAGCAAAATGGATACGAAATTAACAGGGTATGTGACATCATCCAAAGCTGAAGTTATTTTAATTGGGGATAAATTAGCACAAGAAGAAAATTGGATACAGGCGCTCGATTCCTCTTACCGTGATCCTTACGCTACCATTAATGCTAAAGTAGTGCTTGTTGATGGACCGGCAGAAGATATGTTTAAAGTTAATAGGCCTGATAAGCCATCACTTCCATCTTATATAAATGGTGTAATCGAGTCTTCAATTCAAAATAATCAATCCGTCTCTTCTACAATTCAACAATTAATGAGAGAAAAAAATGAACAGGGAATGACGCAAACTGTTCCCATTATCAAGAAAACAAATAATGAAATTGATACGGTAGGAATTGCATTTTTAAATCATCAAGGAAAGTACTTAACGAAGATTCCTAAAACCGATGTGAAGTTTTTCAACCTTATTAATAAGTCAAAAAATACAGGTCGGATGATACTACACCTTGTTCTTTCTCCAAAAAAATCTGATAAAAAGCCAAATGCGTCTGTTTTCGTACAAAATGCAAAGAGAAAAATTAGTGTTGATTTCCAAAAAGGTAAATTTATTTTTAATATAGATGTAAGTATGAATGTATCCTTAATTGAAAAAACCAACGGAAACTTAACTAAAACTCGTTTACATGGTAATAAGAATATAGGTAGATTGGAACATGAAATCCAGGAAGAGTTCAATAAAAAATTACAAGGCATGTTACAGGATATGCAGAGAAATAAAATTGATCCAATTGGTTTATCATTACACGCTAGAGCTTTTCAATATAAAGAATGGAAAAAGGTAAAAGAAGATTGGTTGCGCGCTTTTTCAAAAGCTAAAATACGTGTGAATACACACGTTAAAATAAAAGATACAGGAACAATTAGAAATTAAACTATCTAGATTATTTTTAGCCAAGAAACCTTCCCCCTCAATTTGTGTGAAGGTGCATAGCACCAATAAGTTAAGTGGAAGATGAATTCACCTTTCCTGTAGGGAAACATGTGTTTCTAGGGTATATATGGTTCTGGTGCAAAGTTTCTCAAGAGATAAACAGAGGCATGAATATATGAGGAAATATTATGAGGCTACTAGTAATTCCTGTAATTCATGATATACCGAAAAGGCGAAGTCTCCAAAGAGACTCCGCCTTTTCAACGTACAATGAACTTCAACAAAATGTTTTAGTTTTAACGAATTCCCCGAAATAATTCTCCTTCCTCAAGCGTGTGAAGGGCGTAGCCCAACGGTAGGTGGGAGAGGAATTTCGGTTTGGCATAGCCAAAAGCTTTTGATAAACTAGCTATATGAAGTTCTTTGATAACTTGATATATGAGGTTGCAGGAAGAAGATAGAGTGCGAAAACCAAGCCATTCGGTTCCTGCGTAAAATATCAACCGTACCAAAAGAGCGTCCAAGCGTTGGATCTAGGGATGGAACACCCCGAAGTAACGCTCAGGGAGACGAAAGGTTGCTTTCATCGTGGAACTGAGAAGCTCCCACTTCAAGCTTTGCTAAGTGGCGAGTAGTTCACAGCCATCGATTAAACTTCCTGATGTATATTTTCTTTATAATTTCAGTAACTAGAGCATATATTGTTAAAATTCCAAATAACCACGGGAAATAATACAACGGAAGTGGAGTTAAGCCAATTTGGGTACTTAACCTGGTAAATGGAAGGGAAATCCCTATAATCATAACTAAACCTGTAAGTATCAAAACAGGTCTAGCAGCCGTACTTTGTAGAAAAGGAATATGTTGAGTACGAATCATATGCACAATTAATAATTGTGTTAGTAACCCTACTACGAACCAACCCGTTTGAAATAAGGATTGCATTTCAGGAATATTTGCACCAAATATATTCCACATTACGATAAAAATGATTATATCAAAAACACTACTTACCGGCCCAATAAAAATAATAAAACGAAATAAATCTTTTGTATCCCAACTTCTTGGTTTTACTAAAAATTCATTGTCTACTTTATCCCACGGAATTGAAAGTTGGGATAGATTATATAGTAAGTTTTGACATAATATTTGAATTGGTAGCATTGGAAGAAAAGGAAGAAATGCACTAGCAATTAATAAACTTAATACATTTCCAAAATTTGAACTTGCTGTCATCTTAATATACTTCAGTATATTTCCAAACGTTGTCCGCCCTTCCACAATAGCATCTTCTAATACATGTAAATTCTTTTCTATAAGTATAATATCTGAACACTCTTTAACGATATCATCTGCTGTATGGATAGATACACCAACGTCAGACTGTTTTAAAGCAAACACATCGTTAATTCCATCCCCCATAAATCCAACTGTATGGCCATTCATTTGAAGTGCCTTAATAATACGAAATTTTTGACTAGGATTTAATTTTGCGAACACACTTGTTTTACTTGCAAGTTTTACTAATGCTTTATCAGGAAGACTATCAATTTCATAACCCAGTACTGGTTCTCCTATATACAAGCCCATTTTCCTACATACATTTCTTGTCACGGACTCATTATCACCAGTTAAAATTTTCACTTGTACCCCTTTCTTTTGTAGAGTATGAAGTGCAGCCATAGCCGATTGTTTGGGTGGATTTGAAAAACCAACATATCCAACAAGTATCATATCTGATTCATCATCAATAGAGTAACTCCCCACTTTATCACTCTTTAACTGCTTATATGCAACTGCAACAACACGCATCCCCCGTTCCTGCCAGAGTTCAATTAAGTGTTTATTTTTACGTTGGATTTCATCTGTAATAGGAATTATCTTATTATTTTCTTTTATATAACTACAAATTGATATAACTTCTCTAACAGCACCTTTACATAGTATTATTCGTTCGTTAGCATTTGTTTCTACAACAACTGAAACTCGTCTTCGATTAAAATCAAATGGGCATTCATCTATTTTTGAGTATTGAGATATATCATATTCACTACTATCTCTTACATAACGCATAACCGATAGATCAATTTCATTTTTATATGCTGTATGAAAGTAGCCATTTAAATACGCTAATTTCAAAACCTCATCCGACTTCTCTCCATTAGTATCTGTATGGCATACCAGGTCCATTTTATCTTCTGTCAATGTGCCTGTTTTATCGGTACAGAGAATATCCATAGCTCCAAGATTATGGATAGAAGATAGTTGTTTTACAAGTACCTTCTTTTTACTCATATTAATAGAACCTTTAGCCAAATTAGCGGTCACAATCATTGGAAGCATCTCTGGAGTAAGTCCAATCGCTACAGCTAAAGCGAATAAAAATGCCTCATACCAATTCCCATTTATAAATCCATGTATTATCATAACAATAGGTGTCATGATAATCATAAATTTAATTAATAGCCAGCTAACTTTGCTTACCCCTTTATCGAATCTAGAATCAGATTTCTTGTTCAGTTTAAACTGATTCTTTGCTATTGAACCAAAGTAAGTATCTGTTCCAGTACCCACAACTATTGCTTTTGCGGTACCACTTATAATATGAGTTCCCATAAAACAGAGATTTTCCAATTCGATCAAATTTTGGATTTTTCTAATTTCACGTTTTTTGTACATATGGAAATACTGATTTGTTTTAACAATGGGTAATGCTTCCCCTGTTAGTGATGATTGATTTACAAGTAAATTTTCCGATGAGATGATTCGTACATCTGCAGGTACAATATTCCCGGCAGATAATTCTATAATATCCCCTGGTACAAGATTCTCAAGAGCAACTTGTACCTTTCCACTTTCTTCTAATACCGCCCTCTTATTTTCCTTATATAAAACATCTCCCCCCCTGAGAGCAGTTACCTTTCCATATACAAGATTTTTTAATTTTTCTATAGACTTCTGAGAACGAATTTCTTGTATGAACCGAATTAACACACTTACAGCCACCATAATCCCTACAATAATAGTACCCTTTATATCATTAGTAAGAAAAGATAACATCCCTAATATGATTAGAAGAGAAATAAACGGACTTCTAAAAGAATTAAATAATGTTATATACCATTTTATTCTTTTTTGATAAATCACTTTATTTTCCCCATATACTTCAAGCCGCTTAGTAGCTTCTTCCTGAGAAAGTCCATGAGACGATGTTTTAAAAAAAGCTAACGTCGACTCAACATCACTTTTTGCAATTTCACTTAGCATTTTATAATTTTTTCCTAGTACTTCCTGATTATAAAAAGATTTTTTTTTATTAGATCGCAACAACTTAACCTCCTACCCATTAAATAAAATCCCCCTGTTTTTTCAAAATATAATTTTAAAGCTATATTTTTATAATCACCCTGAATTTTTAATCAAATTTAGAAGTGCAATCGCACTTAAATAGTATTATTCTCACCGTAAAAAGTAATTTTTATTTATAGGTTTCCTCTTATTAGCAGCAAAAATTTTGAATATAATGTGGTCTGTCGCAAGTATAATAGTGTAGATGCTTTATTTATTATTTTTGAAGTTAGTTTTAACTATATAATGGATTATGAAGGCCCATAAAAATCCTAAAACAGCTCCTATTAATACATCCAGCGGATAATGTACTCCTACCCAGACCCTTGAAAAAGCAATTAAAAAAGCTAACAATAAAAATGCTTTCCCTAAACGTTTTTCATATAAGCATAAAGTTATAGCTATTGCGAAGGCACTTGTAGCATGATCACTAGGAAAAGAGGCATTAGCGCTATGCTCAACAAGTTGTTTTATATTCAACTGAGAAACAAATGGTCGTTCTCTATAAAAAAACAATCCAATAATTCTATTCAACACAAAAGCAAAACAGCATGCTATAATAGCTTGAATTACACAGGTTCTATTTTTATATTTTTTATTTAACCAAAGAATCATAAATAATAGTATGAACATATACTGAGCATATTCAGCAAAAAAGATCATTAAATAATCGATGTATACATTTCCTTTCACATGCTCATTTATATACCGAAATCCATTATAATCTAGATTGTTTATTAAATTTAACATTTCTCCTCCATAAGCAAATATATTATCTTTTTTTATTGAAAATTGAGATATTTATTAAAAGTCCCATTACTATTAAATTAGCCATTAAAGAACTTCCACCATAACCAATAAATGGAAGGTGGGGTGCCTGTAAGAGAGAACATTCCCGTGACACCTCCTAAATTAACAATGGATTGAAGACCTATCATACTCCCGATTCCTATTGATATTAGACCTCCAAATTGACTTTTACACTCTTGAGCAATCTTAAAAGAGCGAAGTACTATAGTTAATAAACCAGTTAATATGATTAGTACCCCTATAATTCCAAGCTCCTCAGATACAATTGACATAATAAAATCAGTATGAGGCTCAGGTAAAAAACCTTCCTGTTGAATACTATTTCCATACCCACGTCCACTAACTACACCAGATCCTATGGCAATAAATGAATTTACAAGTTGGTAACCATCCCCTTTTGCATCAAGAAATGGATTGAACACCGTTGTAATACGTGCCATTTGAACATCAGATAAACCAAACCTAAAAAGAAAGTATAAAGTCGGTACCCAAACAATTGAAGTAACAGTTATCCATTTCATTAAAATAGAAATGTTTATTCCAAAACATATAAACATACTTACCCCTATTCCTGAAATTAATAATGCAGATCCTAGATTGGGTTGTTTGTATGTCAAAAAGAACGTAAACATTAAAAACAAAATAACTTTACCACTGCCTTACCAATATGATTTTTGCACCTCTTGACGCTTTGAAAAAAAAACTGCTAGTACAATAATCACACCCAGTTTAATAAATTCTGCAGGCTGTATTCCAAATATCCAAGATTGTGCATTATTAACAACTTTCCCTTTCCATAAAACTAAAAATAGTAATACAATACTTACAATTACAATACACACGGAAACGATGCGTTTTTTCCATATATGTAAAGGTAGTCCTATACAAATTATTAACCCTATTACTCCTAAAAAAGTTTATTTAATTGAGAGCGAAAAAAGAAATCACCACTATAACCATAATTTTTTACTGCAACAATTGAGCTAGCACTATACATCATCAAAATTCCAAATATAATTGTAACGATAAGCGAAAACACCAACGGATAATCCAGTAACTTGAATATTTTTTTCATTTCTATTCTCTCTTTCTCCATGCTTCCAAGAATCTTGTCTACAAACTTTACGGGAACGAAACTAGGTATAAAAACTTAGTATAAATTTTTTATAAGCCTAATAACATTTTTGCAATGGTAAAGTACAGAATTAACCCCGTCCCATCGACTAATGTCGTAATGAACGGACCTGAAATAACAGCTGGATCCAACTTTAACTTATTTAGAATCAAGGGTAATACAGATGAAACAATAGACGACCAAATAACAATGAATAATCCAGTTATAGCTACAACTTGTGCGACTTCTGTACCTACGCCTAAAGTGTACGCACGAATTAATGCCGCCACGGCTAATGTAAGCCCAAGTAAAATACCTACTAATGCTTCTTTTTTCATAACACGAAATATATCTTTAAATTTCACCTCATTTAGAGCTACAGCACGAACCAATGTAGTTACGACCTGTGTACCTGTATTTCCACCAGTTCCAATTAACAATGGAATAAAGAAAGCCAGTGCTACTACATGAGTCAAAGTTTCTTCATAATGTCGAAGTACAGAACCAGTATATGCTTCCGCTACAAACAGAAGTAATAACCAACCTATACGTTTACGGTATATTTGCCAAATAGAGGTTTCGAAATATGGCTTATCTAATGGGGTGCTCCCTCCTAATTTTTGAATATCTTCAGTTGCTTCTTCTTCGAAAACATCCATTGCATCATCAAAGGTTATGATACCTATCATCCGATTATCCATCGTTGTTACAGGTATAGCAGATAAATCATAATCCATTAGCTTTTGTACAGCTTCCTGTTGGTCTAGATCCACTGAAACTGAAATGACATCTGATGCCATTATTGATGATAAAGTCTTATCATCTGAAGCTAGCAATAATTCACGAATAGAAACAATTCCATTAAGCTGACCACGCGTATCAAGAACATAAATATACGAAATTGATTCTACCCCTGCCCCAATTTTTCTAATATGCGACAGCGTATCTTTCACTTTCCAATTTTCCCTGGCGGCAATATAGTCAATTGTCATCAGACTGCCCGCTGTTCCAGATTGAAAAACCAGCAGACTTCTAATTCTTTGTTGAGATTCTTCAGACATAAGTTGTATCAGCTTTTTAGCCTGAAGTGCATGAATTGAAAGAATTACATCAACAAGGTCATCGATAGATTGCCTTGCTAATAGCTCTTCACCTTTATCCAAAGGCAAATTGGTACAAATATTATATTGCTCCTCTGGAGTAAGGTAACTAAGAATTTTCGCACCTTTTTCAGTAGGAAAATATTTCATTAAAGATATCTGATCTTTATGATGAAAATCTTTCATTTCCATTGCAATATCATAGGATTGATTTTTTATAAGCTCTCGCACTAAGTGTATGTCTTGTGTCTTTAATAATTGTTGCAAACATTTTTTCATCGTAATTCCTCCTTAAGGACAATGGCACTTGTTATCATTTTCCCACTTCTGGGAAAACAAATTTCTTAATAAATATGGGATCAATATCATCAATCATTAGTTTTCCCCCCTTTTATAAGAGATTTATTACAAATAAAATTTTGCATATAAAAAACCTCCCCTAGTGATTCAACTAAAGGAGGTTGATTTAAAAAAGACATAGCTAAATAAAGCTCATTCCCCCTAGTTGAGTTTTGGCACTATACAACGTAAAGGATGAATCTTTCATCACTTAGCTATCTTAAGAAGAGCCTTAATCCGACAATTCCTGTTCTACCCATTGGCATCTTTCGATATTTTTGGGCAATAGCCTGTGTTTGTATAGGAGCCTCACCTAACAGGTTATAAATATTTTAAATTTTTTATTCGTTTCGTGTTAAAGCATATCCACTATTTTTGAGCTTGTCAAGTAATAATAAAACTTATTTCTTCATTTTTTGATATCATACCATTCCCAACTCATAGATATAAACAGCTGTATACTGATTTATATTTATACAACGAACTTTACAATTTATGCGCTAAATTTTCTAAACTATAAACTATTAAATTAATTTTTTTTATTATTACACGTGTCCTGACGCTTTATAATTGAAGAATGGTGTAAAAATAAAATATTTAACGTATTATCCGAAAGAATGCTCCTTCCTCAAGCGTGTGAAGGGCGCTAGCCCAACGGTAGGTCGGAGATGAATGATTGCTTTCTTCGTGGAACTGAGAAGCTTCCACTTCAAGCATTGCTAAATGGCGAGTGGTTCACTGTATTTTATTTCAAACAAGATTTATACAAATGAAATGATTTATAGATTTCCTTATATAAATCTCTCGAAATATTTGAAATTTAAATATAAAAAAGTAGAAAGCATTCTTGCTAACAAAAATGCTTTCTGTTTTACACGATTTTTCTAGTATTTATTTATTTTTATTAAAAAAGATATAACTAGGGTCATAAAATAACCATTGATTATCACCAATACTTAACCATCCATTTTGTTCCTTATATACAGAATATGATTCATTTTTATTTAGTTTACGAATTACTTCATAAGTCGTCCCAGGTCCCTTGCGCAGATTTACACCAGAACCAGTTATGGTAACAACACCTATTGAATTATTGTTATCATTATTTAATACATGTAGCATTCTATTCAGAAAGGCAGCAGCTTCTCCGCGAGTGGCTGTACCTTTGGGCATAAATTCGTTTTTTTCATTTCCTTTTACAATCCCTAGTCCATAAACACGTTGTACAGCCTGTTTATCATACGCTAAGTTCTGATCAGTAAAAGGCAAGTCTACTAGCTTTCCAATAATATTTTTATACTGTAACGCTCGATCAATCATAATGACCACTTCATCACGCTTAATTGTGTCATTTGGAGCAAAAATATTATCTCCCCTACCACTAATGATTCCAGCTGCTGCTGCACGATTAATCCCATCTATTAATGAGGGGTGTGCCGTATTAAGATCAGTAAATTTTGAAGTGCCCTCAGGCAATTTTAAGGCTCTAGTAATAAATGTTGCAAATTCTGCTCGAGTAACAAGACGATCCGGCCAATATGAACCTTGTCCATCTCCTACCATAATCCCTTGCGATGCTAATTCACGAATATCTTTTTCATACCAACCACCGGTAATATCATCTTTATTGTTAGCGTTATAATAGTTTTTTGTACCAACTAAGAAATCATTCCAAGCATCTCTTTTAATCATTTTTGATGGACAAATTTTCCCGCTCCAATTTTGATGTTTAACCACATGATCTACAGAAATATCTAACTCCCTCATCAAATATGCTGTTAATTTACGAGCGTTATCCACAGCTTTATCATAGTTCCCATCACTATTTACAGCAATCTCAATTGCAATGGATTGTCTATTTCCAGTTCCATTCGTTCCATCACCTGCATGCCACCCATTCTCATCTAAAGGTAGATGTTGATAAATCTCTTTATCATCCACTGTAAAATGCCACGAAGCAGCACGATCTGTATTCCCTGTTGCTTGGTTATATAAATATTGTGCGTGATTTTTTGCACCTGCCCCTGGGCTCTCATTATCTGTTTCATGAATTGTAATATACTTTGCATTCATCGCATATCCAGGACGAATATTATTGTTACCTTTTGGAACAATCCATTCTGTAAATGGTACACCATATATATTACTAGTAGTAGCTCTTTGCTTAATAAGTGAAGGTTTTGACCCTTTAAATTTTACAGAATGCGATTTTATCCATTTGATTTCACCATCAGTTTGTATTTGAAACCAATCTCCTGCCTGTGCTATAGCATCTAGTGTTTGGGGTTCTAAACTACCATTTTCTTTAAATTCATCAAATGGAGATGAATAAACTTCTGTTTTCTCATTAATTACTATTTTTCTTGAATCATTTGGTAAAGTATAGATATTTCTTTCTATAAAGGCTTGATTACTATTATATATCCAACCTTCTCCCGAGCTTGTTTGAACAAAATACCAGTCACCTTTCTTCTTTGTTCCTGTTGCTATTTGTTTAGGTATTTCACTGGTAACAGTAGATTGTATATTAGGAGAATCATATAAAGTAGTTTGTTTTTGGATATTTACAATAAAGTTTCCTTGTATTTCACCATTTTCATCTATTTTATCCCCTTTTCCATCCTCATCTCTCATATCATCTTCAATACTCTTTATCGCTTCTATATCAGAAGACGTTATTTTAGTTCCCGTTACTACATTTTCTACTGAATCTGCAAACGAAGTAGTAGGAATGTTTATGTTTACTATTTGAAGTACCATGACCGTTGCTAAGACGTTATAAAGTCGTTTATTCATATTAATTTTTAACACACAATGCACGGATTGCGCTGTGTTAAATCCCCCTCCTTTTTTAAAATAGTTTTAGCAAATTTACAAACTAAAATAATTTCAATATTCTGTAATTTCATGCTAAAAACCACCATTTCTGTATTATTGTATATAAATAAAAGTGGAAATTATCTTTAATAACAGTTCTCCCTCCTCTTCCCATATTCATATTTCTAATAATTACACGCATTTTAGAGTAGCGTATAAAAAAAGAACTACAATGATAAAGAATAATTTACCTCTTGAATTTCAGAGTTTAACAAAATTTTATGCAGTGAATATGGGGAAATTATGTCCGTTATTTGAATTCAAATATTTATATATAGTAATTATATATTCAAAATAAAATTAACTTATTCAAAACAGGTCTGTTTTCTCACGGACACCAATAAACAGCACGTTCCATCGGTGCCTGTTCCTGTTCATGTCCCTTTTCTTTTTTCTTTGCTTCTACTATCTGTAGAATCATAGGAAAGGATGACTTATTTACGATTGAATTTATACCAGGTCTATTTAATTGATATGGTGAACCTCATTATAAAAACTAAAATAAATTACACTTCGCAGCAAAATCAATTCATAATAATTAATCAAGAGACGCTTATACAAATAGCTGCTGATCCCTTCATCCTCTTTTAAATTTCAATATAATAATTTTTGGTATAAAGATATTTCTATATTTAGAGTAAGACAGCACAATAAATTTGAGTATTTATATCATTTTATTTATTTCAAATAGTATTTCAAGTAAAATAAGGGATTTTTTTCATTTTTATTTTTCTGTATTTTCTAATTTCATATGTTATAATGAAAAAAACTTAAATTTCGACATTTTTCGTCAAAAAAGGAGAGTGCTCTATGAAACAATCGTTAACGTTTAAAGAAACAATCCCTATTGGACTTATGCTGTTTGCAATATTTTTCGGTGCAGGTAATATGATATTCCCTCCATTATTAGGATATTCATCTGGAACGAATATTTGGATATCGATTTCGGGATTTGTTGTGAGTAGTATTGGACTTCCATTACTAGCCATCGCTGCTATTTCCCTTTTTGGTGGAAATGTTAGTACCCTTGCTAGTAGGATTCACCCCGCCTGTGGTGTTATTATCCCTCTTATCATTTATTTAGCAATTGGCCCTTTTTTCGCCATTCCTCGTACAGGCACTGTTTCATATGAAATGGCAGTTGCCCCCTTTTTAAGTAACACCATGCAAAATCAATGGTATATATTACTCCTATACACATTTGCATATTTCGCTATAACGTATTATCTATCTTTAAATCCCTCTAAATTGGTAGATAGAATTGGAAAATATTTAACCCCGCTGTTACTAATCATGATTAGTATTATTATTGTTAAAGCAATTTCTTCACCAGTTGGATCTATTTCAACACCCTCTGATTCATATCAGGAAGCTCCTTTTTTCAAAGGATTTATTGAAGGGTTTTTAACAATGGATGCCCTTGCTGCTCTCGTATTTGGAATTATCGTAATTAACGCTATAAAAGAAAAAGGTGTTACAAATAAAAAATCCATTGCTAAATCTACTATAGTAGCAGGGCTTATAGCCGCACTTGGATTATCTATCATATATATATCACTTGCTTATATTGGAGCTACTTCTCAAACATTTGGCACATTTGAAAACGGAAGTGTGTTATTAACAAATTTAGTACAACATTTATTTGGGCAATATGGTCTTTCCTTATTAGGAATTACAATGTTATTCGCATGTTTAACTACATCTGTAGGACTCGTTTCAGCATGTGGGAGATTTTTCACAACACTATTTCCAAAGATTTCTTATAACAAAATCATTTTAATTATTTGCTTATTTAGCTTTGGAGTATCAAACCTTGGTTTGTCTATACTAATTAAACTTTCCCTACCTATCCTAATTGTTATCTATCCTGTAGCAATTGTGCTAATTATCCTCGCTTTTTTTGATCGATTTATAAAAGATAAGCAGGCTGTCTATGTTGGATCAGTTTTAGGAGCATTACTGATTAGTATAGTACAAGGATTAGAAACAGCAGAACTTGCTAGTGACTCGTTGCTTACTTTCATGCAATACGTTCCTCTATATAACGAAGGAATGGGATGGATTTTAATAGCCTTACTTGGCAGTTTGATTGGTTTGATGATTTCAGGAAGAACTAAACAGTGTTCTACTACGTAAAATCATTAAGGCAATTGTAATCATTGGAACAATGTAACTCTAAAGGGGCGTCTGATTCGTGTACAAAAAGAAAATATATAAACGAAAATAGTATCGGGATTGGATTTTTCCTGGTAATAACATTATGTTAGCTTCTTTGAACTCCCCCACTTAACACTCTTACGAGATGTTTGAAGTGGGGGATTCCTGCGAACACCGATGTATCCACCAGTTATCTTAGCAGGCTCTGCCCGTAGTTCCTACGGTAAGAACTGAAGTGTCTTGTACGTTGACTCATCACGCTTCCTACTTTAGCTTGGTTTTCGCAACTTCGGCAAGCGTGGGACGATGGAACGTTGAAGATTTTACGATTGCAACGATTTTTCTGCAACCAACCTCATTTCTTCAGTTTTCAAAGAGCAATCTGTACAAGTATATGCTAGCAAACATTTTGACTTACGCCATCCGACATTCATCTGCCACCTATCTGCTAGTGCTATCACACCTTCACACAAATTGAGGAGGAAGTCTTCTGGCGGAAAAAGATAAAAAGGAAAAGGACGTATTAGTTATGCACTGTATTCAAACAAATAACCTAGAACAGTTACTAGACCAAGTACAATCATATACAAAAAAAGGTAAACTGGCTACTTATATCCCAGAACTAAGAAATGCAAATCCAGATGATTTAGGGATTGCAATTTATCATAAAGAAACAGATTATATCCATGCCGGGAACTCCCAAACGCTTTTGACCCTTCAAAGTATTTCAAAAGTAATTACGCTTGCACTTGCACTTTTAGAGCGTGGCGAAGAGTATGTATTTTCTAAAGTTGGAATGGAGCCAACTGGTGACCCATTTAATTCTATTATTAAACTAGAAACAGCTAACCCTTCTAAACCACTCAATCCAATGATTAACGCAGGAGCACTAGCGATTACAAGTATATTAACAGGGGATAGTAATGACGAGAAGATGGAACGGATTCTTTCCTTTGTGCGTGATATTACGGTCAATCCTACAATTAATTACTCTTCAAAAGTAGCCGGCTCTGAATTAGAAACAGCTTACTTAAATCGTTCTCTTTGCTACTATATGAAACAAAATGACATTATCAATGGCGATGTAGAGGCGTTAATGGACTTATACACACGTCAATGTGCAATTGAGGTAAACTGCATTGATTTAGCACGGATTGGTTTGATTTTTGCAATGGATGGATATGATCCATATAGAAAAAAACAAATCGTTCCGGAACATATAACAAAAATTTGTAAAACATTTATGGTCACATGCGGCATGTACAACGAATCTGGTGAATTTGCAATTCGCGTCGGAATACCCGCCAAGAGTGGGGTTGCCGGTGGGATATTCGGATGCGTAAAAGGAGAAATGGGAATTGGTATTTTTGGACCCGCTTTAGATGCTAACGGAAATAGTATAGCTGGTTTTAAAATGCTAGAACTACTTTCCGCACAAGAAGGCTGGAGTATGTTTTAACGAATTCCCCGAAAGAATTCTCCTTCCTCTAGCGTTGGACATCTAGGGGTGGAACACCTCGAAGTAAAGCTCAGGGAGACGAAAGGTTACTTTCGTCGTGGAACTAAGAAGCTCCCTCTTCAAACTTTGCTAAGTGGTGAGTAGTTCACATTCATAAGTTATTATCTAACTGCTGGTGTTCACCATCCAATAAAACCAGTAACTACATCCAAAAAAGTGCTCCTAGATTTATCTAGGAGCACTTTTTTAGGAAATACTCTGCTCTCCATGCTTTGCCTCACACCCAAAAATAAGGGAGCAGATTCTACTCTATAGGTTGACTGTGAATTTGTCGATTCATGGTAACCCAAGTGGTTGTAAACAAAATCATTAATAGTATTACAATGATATATAATCCGGTTTGAGGTATCATGGTACCAATCATTACGCCCATCAATAAGAGGGTTGGAATTTGAATAGTCTTAAGTTTTTCTTTTGGAATCACTTTAGGGATGATTGGCTTCACATTCCATTATTAACACATTTTCGAACAGTTTTTATTTTCATACATCTAAAGAATCCACGATACCTCTATAAAAGTGAATTCATTACTCAAAAACCTCCCTAAACAACTCATGTACTGCTTTACCTTGATGAAAACGAATTTCCTCTACGTTTTCATGTAATACAATATTTCCGTCTTTTAAAAAGATTACCTCATCAAATGTATTTTCAATTTCTTCTATTAAATAATTTTTTACACCATAACACAAAAAAGACATGAGTCTATACTTCTCAATGACTCATGTCTTTTCTTTTTAAAGTTTATTCTACCGTTTTTATTAAAAGCAAATACTTCTACTTTGTGCTACTATATCGAAACACATACTTTATTTTATAAAAAGTATTATTTTAATTTTGTCAATTCCCAACATTGAGCATCTGTACCATTGTCTGGCCATTGTTGAATATTAGCACCATTGTTTTGTATACTACTCTTCAGATCAAGTAATTGGCCGCTATGCTTAGCTATCAATTTAAGCGTTCCATCCGAATTTTTTTCGATTTTCCATTTTTGATGATCTCCACCAATGTCTTCCCATTGTTCTACATTCGCACCATCACTGTTTGAAGCTCCGGACACAGTAAGCAATTTTCCACTATGAACTGCTTTGATTTTATAATACCCATCTGCCATCTTCTCTAGTTCCCATTTTTGATGATCTCCGCCGTTATAATCCCATTGTTGGACGTTTACACCATTATCCTTTGAGGCGCTAGATATATCTAATACTTTTTGACTTCCTTTATTTTTGATGATATAGACACCACTGTAGTCAATCCCTTCAATACCATCGCAACAAAGTATTTTTGCTTTTTGCAATGTATCTTGTTGCAATTTTTCGTCTAAAATTGTTTTTGTTAGTTTGTGGGTCAACTGTTCATTCTCATTGAGTAATTCTTCTGCACTCTGCTTCCCTTCGTTGAAGGCCCGAATTGCATCTTGTATTTTTAATTTTTCTGCTACGATTACTCCTGCAGCCGCTAACTCAGCTTCTCCAATACCTGTCACGATTTTCTTCTGTGCTTCTTTACAATTGCTTTCGTGAATAGCTGTCACTTCATTCGTCATTTCTACTTTACGATAAATTTGTCCATCAG
This sequence comes from Bacillus sp. RC242, assembly GCF_044908245.1. Classification (NCBI taxonomy): domain Bacteria; kingdom Bacillati; phylum Bacillota; class Bacilli; order Caryophanales; family Bacillaceae; genus Bacillus; species Bacillus sp. RC242. The sequence continues at coordinate 12,195 of NZ_JBIYCZ010000005.1, read as the reverse complement.
GAATAAGCTTATATTTATAATCAACTTTTGCTTTGTTTGTCACTTTCTTAGGCACTGGGTTATCAATCAACACTTGGAAGGTGACTCTTGTCGTCGTCCCGGGCTCTACCGTACCAATATTCACGCCACTTTCTATATTGCCTGAGAGAGGGCGCCCATCTATCTGTAAACTGCCTGGAACCAACTTCGTTCCATTTGGAATTTGATCCTCAATTACGACATCGGTCAGTTGTGTATCACCTGTATTAGCAACTTCAATGGTATAGGTTATAATGTTACCTGCCTTGACATAAACTGACATGTCTTGCCGTTTCACTACCTCTACCTCTACTTTTCGAATGACCGTAATGGCTTCATTACTATCTGCTGTACCTGAAGAGACCGGTAAGCCTGGGGCACTTTGGAAATCATACACGACAGTAGCTTTATTCACCGCTCTATTGTCTGGTGGCACTTTTAATACTAAGGTTTGAAAGGTAACTTCCGTCGGGCCTTCGATAGATATGGAACCAATGTCTACTCCTTTTGTCGGATCTCCACCAGGTATAGGAACGCCATCGATCTGTAAGCTGTCTTCAACAAACTTTAATTCTGGTGGAAGAGTGTCTTTTAAAATAGTTTTTTGTGCTTCGGTCATTCCACTGTTTTCAATTAATAGAGTGTAAGTAAGGATTTCACCCACGATAGCTGCTTCTTTATCTACTTCTTTATTAATTTTGATTTCTGGACTATTCACATCAATTTGGACACCCAGACCTGTCACTATATAACCATCTGATTTCGAAGTCAGTTGAACTAATGCCTCCGTTTGTGAATTCTCCATAGCTGTAGAAGCGTCCACATTGGTAATATCCCAATTATAACGAACTGCTGGTCCGGCACTTCCTGGTATGACATTTACATTCCCATAGGTACCACTCGTATCTAGATTCCCTGCATCATCATTAATTTGTGAAGCAAAGAAGTTGTCAATCGGATTATTGGGACCTGAAATGGGCTTTAAAGAAGAGGCATCTTTTCCAAAAAGTAACTGATCTCCTGGAATCTTTGAATCTCCTTCCATTGCGGTTAGCAACAATCTTGCTTTGACATCACCAAGTTCAGGCGTAGAGAAGCCAGAAATTTTCTGGCTTACTGATCCCGTTTTCTCAATCGATGCAGTTCCGACATGAATGTTCATATTTCGAAGAGGCAGTGTAGGATCTTTATAAACCACAGATAAAGTCCATCCCCCCACGTTGTTCCCTTTATATCTTTGTACTGTCGCTGGTACACCACTGACAGTATAATTACCAGCCCCACCTGCATCTATAAAACTAGTAACATTGGCAGAGCGAACATAAAATATTTGGTTCGCCTGAGCTACTTGCTGACTCGTAGTCGGATCTGGCGTAATGAGGGTGCTCCCTTTTGGTGAGATTAACGTTATGGCCCGATTTATTTCACTCGTCACATCCTCGGTACTCGTTTTTGTTGATCCACCCCAAATTAGCTCTGCATATAATACTATGCTTCCCGTTGGTAAGCGAAGCTGTGCAGCAGAAGCATTTTCTTTCCAATCTAGTGTGGTACCTGCAGGATATCCTGGTACCTGCTTAGACAAATCTAATGTGATAAATGCACCAATATCTGTATAACTGATATTTATATTACTTAGACCCAGTGTGTTGCCAGTAAAAGTAACCGCCCCGTTAGTCGTGGTTGAATATCGCTGAATAAACGCCATGATTCTCACCCTTTCTCTATTTATCTATTCCTATCCCTACTTACAACCACAACATAGGTCTTTAACTTGATCTAACTTTTTCTTCAACTCTTTTTCCAGATTAGCAATTTGCTGAACTGCTTCCTTTGCACTCTTGTTAATTGCTAGCAAATCCGTCACTTTAATCTGGCCACCTCGGAATGAATTAATTGCTGCTTGAATCTTTTCGCCTTCCATGTAAAGAATCGTGGCTAGGCCTTTTTCCTCTTGTGCGATGGAATGAATGATTAAGTCACGTGACCATTCACAGGTTGTTCGTCCTGCTGGCACATTGGTTTGTACTTCGTTACTGACCGCATCTACATAACCACCTGAATACTGAGAGCCCATGTAAGCTTTATTCCTAATCACTCCACTAGAATGGGGTTTAATCACTTCAACTTTAAATGTAATGATGATAGGCCCTTCAATGGATAGTCTATCAAGTACAATCGTTTTCGTTGGATCTTCACCAGGTTTTGATTCACCGTCAATTTCCACACTATTCGGGACAAACTGCACCTCTTCTGATAGAAAATCCTTAAAATGACAATTAGTAACATCAATTAGACTATCATTGGAAATGGTAAACGTATATGTTAGAATATCTCCTACCACCGCATCAATTTTGTCTACTTCCTTTTCTATACTCACTTTCGGAAAATTAGACATGTGCCTCTCCCTTTCTTTTCTGTAATTCATACCTTATTAGTGATGAATCAGATTCCCTATTTTTCAAAAGCATCTGAGGAAAAGTAAGACATCCTCTTCTTCTCTACTTACAACCACTACATAAATCCTGAATCGTATTTCTCTTGTTCTGTAGTTCTTGTTTCAATGTAGATAATGTTTGAGAAACACTATTTTCACTCTGAATAATCAAATTCTGTTCATTTTTTGTAATCCTGCCACTATTAAAGGCTTGATTTGCCATCTTTATTTTTTCTGCTTCTGCATCCAGTAACTCCTGAATGGCCTTCTCTTCCTGTTTAATTGAAAATTCAATGGTACTTTGATTGTTCTCACAGTTAGTAGGAGGACGCACAATCACTTTTGTCTCTGTTATATTACTGGCTGCTTCTCCTTTTTTGATAGGCGATCCAGAAGCACTTTCAAATTCATAATTTAAGGTGGCTTTATTTTTCACTAGCTCATCTGGAGGAATATTGATTACTTTCGCTTGAAATGTCACTTCAATCAGTTCTCCTGTTCCTACCATTCCTAGCTTAATCCCATTATTTACATTCACACTAGGTTGAGGCACACCATCCACAAAAACACTACCTGGAACAAACTTCAACTCTTTTGGAAGGATATCTTTCAAAAGAGTGTTTTGTGCGTCAACCGGATCCATATTTGTTACAAGAACGGTATAAGTCAAAATATCTTTTACTTTTGCCTCATTTTTGTTTACTTTTTTATTTATTTCCATCTTCAGACTATCCTCCATTAATCTATTCGCCTCAGTTTTCATATTTACATACCCCCGACTTTGAGACATATTTCATCACCCTTTCCATCATCGAATCAAATTATATATGGATGTTATGAGCAAAAATCACAAATTTCTTGGGTAACAGCGAGTTTATCTTTAAGCACTGATTCTAGTACGATTAGGCTGTCTAACATATCCTCCACACTTTCATTGACAGCGATGAGATCTTGGACTCCTATTTTCTTATCTCCAAACGCACGAGCAGCTACTTCAATTTTTTCTGCTTCTGCCCGCATAATCCTAGCAATGCTTTGTTCCGCCTCAGCAATCGTTTGGATAATCTGATTTTTCCCTTCTTCACAGGTAGGTGGCTCAATCACTTCAATCCCAGGTTTGTTACTAATACTCGTCGCTGTCGAAATAGGTAAATCTGGTCTACTCTGAAAATCAAAGATCATCGATGCTTGATTATGCACCACTTTATCATCAGGCTCTTTCATGATTTTCGCTTGATACGTGATGAGGACTGTTTCTCCTACAGCCAAAGTACCAATGTTCACACCCTTAGCAATATCTTGTCCTGGCCATGCCGCACCTCTGATTCGTAAACTATCTGGTAAATATTCAAGTTCTGGATCTAAGTAGTCCTGAAAAATCACATTAGTCGCATCTACATAGCCATCATTTTTTACTTCCAAAGTGTAAGTTACTATTTCACCTACTACAGCTTGTTTTTTATCCCCCGACTTATTCATTTTTACGATTGGGCTATTGGCGTCAATCTGTACTCCATATCCACTCACCAAATAGGTATCTTGCGCCGTCGCAATACGGGCGATTGCCTCGGTTTGACTATGATGCAACGTGTGAGAAATATCTACATTCGTGATATCCCAACCCGATCGTACGCCAAATCCGTCTGATCCAAGAGGCTTATTGAGCGTTCCAGCAGTTCCACTAGTATCTAAATTTCCTAGATCATCGTTAATCTGCGACGCAAAAAAATTATTTCCAGGATTATTCGGCCCAGATATCACCGAAAGCGACGAACGATTGGGACCAAATTCAAAGCGATCGCCAGGAAGATTAGAGTTTCCTTCCAGTGCCGTAAGCATGACACGTCCCTGGATATCCCCACCTTCTGGGGTTTTAAAATTATAAATCAACTCATCCACTGGAGGATTAGACATAGAAATCACTTGAGACCCAACATAAATATTCATATTTCGAATTTTAAGTAATGGATGTTTATAAGCGACAGCCAACGTCCATCCCACTGTATTGGTAGAAGCTAGAAAAAAAGTACAATCTCTTACCGTTCCGGGAATACCACCTACTATATAAGTTCCAGCTCCACCTTTTTGTACAAATTCAGTTACATTCGCAGAGCGAACATAGAAAACTTGACCGCCAAAGACGGACTCTTCTCGTGCAGTGAAGGCATCTGGTGCGATGGATACAGTAGCAGCTGGGGTGGTAAAAGTAATCGAAGTATTGATAGCTGAACGAACATCAGTATATTGATCTTTAGTCGATCCACCCCAGATCAACTCGGCATACAATATTTCACTGTCTGCAGGGATTCTCAGCATAGCCAAAGAGGAATTTTCTTGCCAGTTCATTGTACTTCCAGCTGGATAGCCTGACACTTGTTTAGAACTATCTGTTGTCAAAAAAGCCCCGATATCTGTACTTCCATCTGCATAACCTAATGTATTTCCTGTAAATGTAATCGCACCATTGGTTGTTTGGGTGAAACGATGAATAAATGGCATATTCTTCCCCCTTTTCAATCTAAATAAAGCTATAAATTCTTGTGCTTCTTTCTCATTAATCTACTAACAACAAATCTGCTTAGCAATTTCTAATTTATCTTTTAATAATTTCTCCAACTGTGTAGCTTTTTGGACTACTTTTTCGACACTCTGATTAATCCTAGCAAGTTCTTGGGCAGAGATTCTTTCTTCTTCAAATGCCTTTACCGCTTCTTGTACCTTTACACTTTCTGCTTGAAGGATTTTCATCAAACCGAGCTCTTGTTGTGCTACTGATTCAAAAATCTGATTTTGTGCTTTTTGACAATCGGTCTCCAACCACGCCGTAATTAGGTTACTTGTTACTACTTCCTCACGCACATTGCTACCTGGTTTCAGCTGAAATTGATAAATTGCCTCTGCTTGGTTATCTACTTTCACTGGCAACGGACTTTGTAACGCTACTTGAAATGTAATCACAGCTGTTTGGTCAGGAATTAATGTACCAAGAGGAATTCCTGTTGTTAAATCATCAAGCACCGGTGCACCATTTACTTTTAAACTCCCTGGAACGAGTACCGTTCCTGTAGGTATGACATCTTTAATAAAAAGTGCATTTACTGAAGTATCTCCATTATTGGTAATATCGAGCGTGTAGGTGATAATACCTCCCCTTTTATCGTAAACCGAACGATCTTCACTTTTCACGAGATCGACTTGTACATGCTTAATGATAGTATTTACTTCATTTGAGCTACTAGATCCTGATGTGAGAGGTAAACCCGCTGCACTTTGGAACTCGTAATCCAGCTCACCCGTATTAGTCACCTTTCCATCTGTAGGGACTGCAATCACTTTCACTTTAAATATGATCTCGACTGGTCCTTCTATGCTTACAGATCCGATATTGACTCCTTTAGCTGGATTTTCTCCGGGTTTGGCTTGCCCATCGATAGTTAAGCTGTTCTGCACAAATTCTAACTCATCTGGAAGAATATCTTTAAAAATGGAATTCTGTGCTTCTACTAGTCCACTATTTTCTACTAAAATTGTGTAAGTTAACTCGTCTCCGACTATTGCTATATCTTTATCCACTTGTTTGTCTATCTTAAGTTCCGGACTATTCACATCAATTTGAATCCCTAATCCAGAAAGGATGAATCCATCCATATCTGTTTTGAACCGAGCAATCGCTTCAGTTTGTGAGATTTCCATGGCGTTTGAAATATCCACATTCGTAATATCCCAGCCATAGCGCTGTGTAGACTGTTTTTGCCCTGGGGTTACATTACTATTTCCCGCTGTCCCACTAGTATCTAAATTTCCACCATCATCATTAATCTGTGAAGCGAAAAAGTTATCCACTAAGTTATTCGGTCCAGAAATGGCTTGTAATTGGCCTGGGGATGGACCAAATAAAAATTGGTCCTTAGAAATGAAACTATCGCCTTCGATAGCATTCAATAAAGCTCTTGCCTGAAACGGTTTGGATTCAGGTGTCCCAAAACCTTTAATTTTTTGATCCACTACATTCCCTCTTTCAACAGATGCCACACCAACATATAAGTTCATATTTCGTGAAGGTAAAGAAGGATTTTTATATATAACAGCAAGCGTCCATCCTGCTGCATTACTTTTACTTGGCCGTTGGATTGTGGCTGGTACCCCACTTACAGTATAAGAACCTGCCCCACTCGCCTTTATTAGTTTAGTAACATCAGCTGTACGAATATAAAATGTGTGATTTTCATGCACTACTACTTGGGCCGTTGTAGCATCAGGAGATATTGTTTGTATTGAACCTTGTGGGTTAGTTAAGGAAATGGGAACGTTAATATCTCCTGTAACATCCACTGCATTAAATTTTGAGGTACCTCCCCAAATCAACTCTGCATACAGCACTTCACTAGCTACAGGAAATTTCAGAAATGCTTGAGAAGCATTCAATTTCCAATTCAATGTACTACCTATTGGATAACTTGGGACTTGTTGGGTAAGATCCAACGTAATGAATGCTCCAATGTCATTATAGCTAGGATTATTCGAACCAAATCCTAGCGTATTACCTGTAAACGTCATCGCACCATTTGTAGTCGTTGTATAACGCTGAACTATTGACATTCTCTTCGTCCTTTCTATAACAACTAGAATAATAACTATTATTTTATTTTTTAATAAAACTTAAGGGGGGATTTTAATTCATATAATTGCCTCCTATGTAAATATTTGATAACACGAATTATATTTCACTCACTGAAAAACTATATCTATAATTAAATGTTCTTTCTATTTATCATTATTTATCTGATTTTTCAGGTAAATATATTTCAAATCCAGTTCTGCTGTGAAAATCATTTAATAGGAATACCACCACATCTCTATTAGGCTAATAATAAAAAAATGATATCATTCAAATTTTTCAGTTAACAATTATAAAGATTTTGATATTTGGACAGATTGTAACTCCTAGCATTTATCGTTTGAAGGTTGAAACAAAACATACTGATGATAAAATAGGAATATTTTACACTGATCCAATCGAATTGAAGAATAGGGATTGGTGGAACAATACAGACAAAAAAGCAACTAATTGAAATTGGTCGCTTTTTTGTCTTCTATTTACTTGGCCTCTTATAGGGAACAGCCGAGATACGTGTAAAAATAGGTCATAGACTTACTTTTATGGTTCTGGTGCAAAAACTATATGACTTATGTAACTAATCTCTGAAACTTGGACATACTGATACTAGTACTCTAAAAAAGGACGTGATTAGTATGGAAAAGCAAAACCTATTCAAGTGGAAACAGATTATTCAGTATTTTCTTTAGGGGATTGAACAGGCATGCACGATTGCCCAAACTGTTCAATTGGACAAAACATTGGAGGAATGGCCTGGTGAAACCCCGGGCGGTGTGCTACGCAATATTGCATCTCACAACTCCTACCATTTAGGAGAAATTGTGCTGATTCGCAGATTATTTAGCGCTTGGCTACCGCCAGCATTTCGGAAAAAAACCATGCTAAGAGCATGCAAGGTTTTATACAGTTTTTCGGCTAATCCAGTAACAAACAAGAACCCTAAAACCGCGCCAGGATAGGAATGTATAAAAAAATGCATAGATCCGTAGAACAAAAAAAGGAGGTTCCCTTGTGAAAGTAGGGATCCACCGTTTTCTTTCTACCCATAATAGGACTTTATGTTAACTTCTATGAATACAATATACATCCATCTCATAAGAAAAACCGCTAGGAAAACATCTTGACGGTCCTTTTGTGTATAAATCCCATGAGGAGTGATAGATATGATCCGGCACCCGTAACCATGTATAGATCGGTATGTTTTCGTTTTCCAAGCAGGTCAAACATATATAATTCACTGTCTGTTTAGACTTGCGTAATGGCTAAATTCCTTATTGATTATTTTATCGTGAGCTGGCGCTACTTGTGGACCTACCGAGTTGATACACGTTACCAGAATATGCTTCCCGTCTAGAGATCCGACGGCTCTCGATTCATATCCGAAAGTACCTCCGGCATGCCCCCAGTAAGATTGCCCATCCGCTGTTTTAAATTCATAAATCCCTAGTCCGACTTTACCAAAAGGTCCATCTACTGTTGTGTGCATCTGGTCCATCATCTCTTGAGTCAGAAGCTTCCCGCCCAACAACGCACTGAAGAAGGTAGTCAAATCATTAACTGTTGAGACTATATCTCCCGCCGCATTTACCCATGATTGATTCATTTCTGTTAAATCATACAAATGACCCGATCTATCCATATTATATCCTGTGGCATGCTTACCCGGAATTTCGTGACTATTTCCCATCACAAATGTCCCTTTCATTCCAAGCGGTATGATAAACCGTTTCCTGATCTGCTCCGCATACGTTTCTCCTGTTACCTTTTGAATAATTTGACCGGCTAGTACAGTATTCATATTGGAATAATTCCAGCCCTTCCCTGGTGCAAATACAGGTGGCTTTGAAAGTCCAAGGTCGATAAGCTCATCGACGGAATAGTAACGGTATGGATTTTGAGGCAAAGTAATATCTCGGAAATCCAAATCTGTATAGCTAGCAAGCCCACTTGTATGATTCAATAACTGACGGATCGTAATTTTGTTGCCATCATACCCTTCACCTTTTATGACACCTGGCAGCTATTTTTCAACCGAATCATCCAGATTCAATAACTGACGGATCGTAATTTTGTTGCCATCATACCCTTCACCTTTTATGACACCTGGCAGCCATTTTTCAACCGAATCATCCAGATTCAATTTTTTCTCGTCAGCCAACTGTAATACAACGGACGCTGTGAAAGTCTTTGAAATACTTCCAATACGGAATGAAAAATTGGACTCCACCGGGTGTGGTACTTCATAACTGGCTGTACCTGTAGCGTAAGACCAGCGTTTCCCGTTCTGTAACCCGCCAGCTATGACACTTGGGACTCCTTTGATGGTTACCACCTCATCAATGACGCGTTTGACTTCATCCCGATGCTTGCTTTTCTTTTCCTTCTCTGTCTTCACTTGTACCGCGCCTTCAGTCTGTACCGGGTTTACAGACCCATAAGCAGAAAATACCAGTGTACTCGCCGATATAGCTGTTAATGCAAGTACAGCTCCTTTTTGAATCTTGAGTAATTTCATGACGTATCGCTCCTATTATTTTGGAATGTTGTGTTGCTTTACATCCTCACCTTATCCCCAAAATTGTTAAATCGGATAGTGATGAAACCGCCAAACTTTTGTTGACACTCGGAATTGGACTTGTCACATATACCATATGACAAACTGTCAAATATCTCATGTGACGTGCTTGTTACAGTAAATTCTAACTGTTTACCCTCTCTTCCGCTTGACGGATCAGAAGTTTATGGTGCATGATAGATTTGATTTATTCAGAATTAACTTTCAAAAATACAAGTAGGTGTGCATAATCCGTGTTCTCTATAATGAAAAAATGGTTCTGGTATGATTGGATATTTGTGGCCATACGAACGCTTTGGATGGTCATTATCATAAGCGCTAGTTTTATCAAACCGTCATTAATCGATGCGTCTTTTTGGGTCTTATTTTCTTTTGCTTTCGTCGTTTATCTCGTTCCATTAATCGCCTGGTGTAGAAATGCAGATTGGTATCTTGCAGTCGACGTCATGGCAGCGGGGGGGGTTTCATCTTTATTTAGCCTATACAGCACCGGAGTTACTTTGGTCTTTCGTTTTACTTGTGATGAATATCGGCTTGGCCAGCAATCGAAGAACCTATGTATGGACAGGTATCCTCTGTGGAATCATATTGCCGGCATTGAACGGTTGGATCGCTGGTCGTCTCCCGTATGAATTTATCGTTAGCAACGGTTTTGGATTCGCCATCGGCTTCACGTTTAATATATTAATTCAGTCCCATAAGCAAGCCCTAATTATTCATGAGCAAAAGCTATTGCTGGAGCAGCATATTGAGCGGATTGAGGAACTTACGCTGATGGAGGAGCGCAGCCGGCTGTCACATGAGCTGCATGACACGATTGGCCATACGCTTACCTCACTCATCGTCGGCGTCGAATCGCTGCGATCGTCCGTACCGAATTCACAGATAGAGAGGATCGATTCGCTTGTCGGAATCGCCCAACACAGTCTGGTTGATATCCGAAAACATCTGTATCAGCTCTCTCATACTCCATTGAACCATTCGTTAAGTGAATCTCTACGGCAATTTACCGAAGATTTTATGAAGTCAACAGGTATAATGGTCAAATTCCGTGTGATCGGCAGCGAGACTCTCGTTATGCAAAAAATAAACTTTTGTCTATATCGTTGCCTTCAAGAGTCTCTGAACAACGCGGTTCGGCACGGTTCGGCGAGCTTGATATCCGTTCAGTTGTATTTCGAGAGTCAGCAGCTCAGGTTACAGATCGAAGATAACGGCATCGGAATGGAAGAAATCCAATTTGGATTTGAACTTAATGGGATGAAGGAACGACTTAAGCTATTTCACGGCACGGTGTCCGTGCATTCCGAGCCAGAACAAGGAACTTTCGTCATATGTAATATTCCGTTGCAGACAGAGCCTGCACATGATACAATCCGCCTGCTGCTCGTTAACGACCAGGTGATCATTACCGACAGTTTGAAGCAAATTTTGGATCAGCATACTGATTTTAACGTAGTTGGTACAGCCAGGGACGGTGGCGAAGCATTAGAACATTGTGAGCGGTCCCAACCGGATATCGTGCTAATGGATATTAGTATGCAGGGAATGAGCGGGATTGAAACTTTACTTGAGATGAAACAACGATGGCCTGATATGAAGGTTGTGTTCATGACAACGTTTGAGGATTCCTTGCAGGCAGCAACTGCATTGGAGCACGGGGCGGAGGGCTACATGCTGAAGTCGATTCATCCGCGAGAGATGAAGGAAGCCTTGAAACTAATTTATAACGGAGGAATCTGGATCGATCAATCGGTCGCTACGCGAATTTTCGAAGAGATGAAAAGTCAACGCGAGCAATTGGAGAAGATCGGTTCAAGTCAGGAAAACTTCCCGTACGGGCTTACGAAACGTGAAATGGAGATTCTGGAACATCTGTCAGGTGGACTGCGTTATAAGTCAATCGCCGCCAAATTATTTTTATCGGAGGGAACGATCCGCAATTATTGCTCGACTCTCTACTCGAAGCTCAGCGTCAACAACCGCGAAGAAGCAATAAAAAGGGCCCGAAAGGAAAATATTGTGTAGATGGTACTCAAGATATAATCATTTTTCCGTATTCGGGGCACGGCAACGATTACTATTTTTTGGGCCACTCATTATTTTAAGTAACAGAATTAGAGTTCCGTTAACTTTTGGAATGAATTTAACAAAATTTGTTTACAGAACACCTGTAAATATTGCTGGAAAATAAGTGGACGGAATACATTTAAAGAAAATCTTCTTGAAAACTTCAAATTTAATTACCTTAAAGTCATTGTTTTATCATACCTTTCAAAGTTTTTTACAAGTGGTCCGAAAAAGAACGAATCGTTGTTATCCCCCATGCCCATCAACCCCCAAAAAAACAAATACTCTAAAACGAGAAAATTGGCATCTTTAGGTGAAAATGTACAATTTTTTTGTTTTTGGGGCGTTATAAAATTCTTAAGTTGATGGGCATGTGGCGGTACCCCATCGCTATCAAGCTAAGCTCATGTAACGTCAATGATAAGCGAGATTGTTTCTTTTTTTCGAAAGTCTATATGTAGGTGCTTTAAAGATTTG